>DXIX01000029.1 GCA_019112635.1 Candidatus Blautia intestinigallinarum
GATGGCAAAGAAGCTTGGTCTTGACCCGGACACCAGCACCGGAATGGCTACGGCTGCGAGTATGGAAAATGTCTCGATTCAGACGGAGCAGAGCGGAAATACGATCGTCACGGCTGTGGTCACAGGCGGAATTGAAAATAATGCGGGCAGGGCAGGAGATCCGGCTTCCTGGGATGAGGCGGAAGAGAAGAAAAGCCCGGTCAGAGCCGGGACGATCAATATTATGTTGTTTTTCAATGTGGATCTGACCGAGGGAGCCCTCCCCCGGGCTCTTGTCACCTGCACAGAGGCTAAGACGGCAGCCATTCAGGAGCTTCTGGCGCCCAGCCGTTATTCCATGGGGCTGGCTACAGGCTCCGGGACCGATGGAACCATTGTGGTCTGCAACGCGGAGGCGGAACTTCGCCTGACCAATGCCGGCAAACACAGCCGGCTGGGAGAACTGATCGGAAAGGCGGTAAAGCGGGCGGTGAAAGAGGCTTTGAAACTGCAGACCGGCCTGTCTCCGGAAAGCCAGCATCATGTTCTGAAGCGGGTGGACCGGTTTGGTATCACGGAAACAGATCTCTGGGAGAACTGCAGGAACAGGGAACTTAGCCGGGCAGACTTCTCGGACCGGCTGTACCGGATCGGCCAGAGGGGAGAGCTGACAGCGGCAGTCTCTCTTTATGTCCATCTGATGGACCAGCTGGCTTGGGGGCTTTTGACGCCTGAGGAGGCCTGGACATCAGGGCGCAAGGTACTGAATATGATGACGGATATGGAAGATATAAATATGGAAAGAGAAGCGGAACCTGCGAAAACAGCAGATGCCGCAGATTCTGCCGTCATGCTGAACGATATGATTGGAGCGTTGAAGGAGACGCTGTGCAGGATTGTCTGCTGCCAGTATAGAATAAAAAAAGGAATGAAGAAAAATGATAAGACTGATGAATATGACAGACTGCCGCCGGGATGAAGAGCGTTTCCAAAACGGACAGAGTGTGGCAGAATTTCTGCAGAGGCAGAACTTGGACGGGCTGGAGCTGATGCATCTTCCGGGCGGAGAGCCTTCTTTTTTTCAAACGGAAAATGTCAAGGGACTGCATCTGAGAAATTGGTACGACTGGGTAGATCTGTGGAATGGGAATCTGGAAAATCTGCTGCGGGAATACGAGACGCTGGATCAGATTCGGGAAATCTACGGCGGTCTGGGGCGAGACAGGATTTTGAAACCTTTGCAGACGGATCTGGAATTGGCCCGGCGCTTTCATGTCTCTTATGTAGTATTTCATGTCTGCGATGTAAAAAACACGGAATTTTTTACCAACCATCTCCTTCATACCGATGAGGAGGTGGTGGACGCGGCGGCAGAGCTCGTTAATGAGCTACTGGATGGAAAGCCCTTTGAATTTGAATTTCTTATGGAAAATCTTTGGTGGCCGGGGCTTACCATGACCCGGCCGGAGATAACAGAACGCCTTTTGGAACAGGTGCATTATCCCAGAAAAGGAATTATGTTGGATACCGGTCATCTGATGCACACAAATCTGGAATTGTCTACTGAGGAAGAGGCCATAGATTATGTGTTGGAGCAGATAGAAAAGCATGGAAAGCTGACTGCCTATATCCGGGGTATTCATCTGAATCAAAGCCTTACAGGCAGCTATGTAAAAGAATTCTTATCCCATAAAGACGAGATGCCATCCAGCCACAGGGAACGGGATGCGGCCTGCTATGAGCATGTGTTCCGGATTGATCCTCATCTGCCCTTCACCAGCCATCGGGCTTTGGAACTCGTGGAGGCTGTGCAGCCGGAATATCTCACTTATGAGTTCATATCCAGCAGCAGGGAGGAACTGGAGGAAAAGATCCGCCAACAGAACCGGACCCTGATTTCTTGATTTTTTCTTATTGCAGGATTTCAGGCATTTTGCTATAATTGAAGCTGTTTATAATTTGAACGAAAACATGTGGAAACCAAAAGATTCGCAGTGAAATATGTGAATTTTTTAACGATTAAGGAGAAAGATTAGTAGAATGCCAAACCAGGAAAAGAGAATAGAAGAGAGTGAAATCTTTAAAAACGCGCCATTGGAAGAGCCGGCGCGCCAGTACTATTTTATAGAGCAGGCCAGAGAATTAGTGAAAAAACAAAGTGAAGAACTGGGACGTCCCCTGACCTTTTGTTGTGTTACCTTCGGCTGCCAGATGAACGCCAGAGATTCCGAAAAACTGACAGGGATTCTGGAGCAGGTGGGATATGTGACCAGTGAGGATGAGAACGCGGATTTTGTGCTTTATAATACCTGCACTGTGCGGGAGAATGCCAATCTGCGTGTCTACGGACGGCTGGGACACTTGCACAGCCTGAAGAACAAGAATCCGCACATGCGCATTGGCCTGTGCGGCTGTATGATGCAGGAATCCCATGTGGTGGAAAAAATCAAAAAAAGTTATCCCTTTGTGGATCTGGTGTTTGGAACACACAACCTGTATAAATTTCCGGAACTTCTGACCACCATGCTGCTGAATAACCGCATGATTGTGGATATCTGGAAGGAGACGGATCAAATCGTGGAGGATCTCCCGGCTGACCGGAAATATCCCTTCAAATCGGGTGTCAATATTATGTTCGGCTGCAATAATTTCTGCAGTTACTGTATTGTGCCTTATGTGAGGGGAAGGGAGCGAAGCAGAGAACCAAAGGCAATTATCCGTGAAATCGAACGGCTTGTGGCGGATGGTGTGAAGGAAGTAATGCTTCTAGGACAGAATGTGAATTCCTATGGAAAGACCCTGGAACACCCCATCACCTTTGCCGAGCTTTTGGAGGAGATCGAGAAGATCGAAGGTCTTGAGAGGGTCCGGTTCATGACTTCCCATCCGAAGGATCTCTCTGACGAGCTGATCGCAGTGATGGCAAAGAGTCAAAAAATCTGTCATCATCTGCACCTGCCCCTTCAGTCTGGAAGCAGCCGCATCTTAAAAGAAATGAACCGCAGATACGATCAGGAGAGATACCTGAATCTCGTGGAAAAGATCCGCGGTGCGGTCCCGGATATTTCGCTGACCACGGATATCATCGTGGGATTTCCCGGCGAGACGGAAGAAGATTTCCAGGAGACCTTAAAAGTGGTGGAGCAGGTGGGGTATGACACAGCTTTCACCTTTATCTATTCCAAGAGAAGCGGAACACCTGCTGCGTCCATGGAGAATCAGGTTCCGGAAGATGTGATCAAAGATAGGTTTGACCGTCTGCTGAGCCTGGTACAGGAGAAAGGTCGGCAGGCATCCTCCCGGTTCCTGGGAACGGTGCAGGAAGTTCTGGTGGAAGAAAAAAGCCGGACCGCACCGGGAATGCTCACAGGAAGGATGGGACAGAATCTCCTGGTACACTTCCCCGGAGATCCTTCTCTGATCGGAGAGATGATTCCGGTACGGCTGAACGAATGCAAAGGCTTTTATTATATAGGAGAGAAAATCTGATATGGCTTTATCACCAATGATGCAGGAGTATGTAAAGACAAAAGAAGAATATAAAGACTGTATCCTGTTTTACCGTCTGGGGGATTTCTATGAAATGTTCTTTGACGATGCGCTGACGGCGTCAAAAGAGCTGGAAATCACGCTGACAGGAAAAGATTGCGGTCTGGAGGAAAGGGCACCCATGTGTGGTGTCCCTTATCATGCTGCGGATACTTATGTGAATAAACTGATTGAAAAGGGGTATAAAGTCGCCATCTGCGAACAGGTCAGCGATCCAAAGACCACCAAAGGACTGGTGAAACGGGAGGTCATCCGGGTGGTGACTCCAGGTACGGTTCTGGACGCGGTTTCTCTGGATGAGACGAAAAATAATTATATTATGTCAATCGTATTCACAGAGGATCATTTTGGATGTGCCATTGCGGATATCACCACGGGAGATTGTTATGTGACGGAAATCGACCGCACGCAGAAGATGCTGGATGAGATCAATAAATTCACACCGGCGGAGATCATCTGCAACGACTCTTTCCTGATGAGCGGGGTGGATACCGATGATCTGAAGAACCGGCTGAATATCTATGTGAATTCTCTGGAGTCCTGGCATTTCGATCAGGACACCTGTGAGCGGGCCTTGAAGGACCATTTTCATGTGAGTACGCTGGAAGGAATCGGGCTGAAGGATTATGACAGTGGAATGATTGCCTCAGGAGCACTGTTTTTATATCTGACAGAGACACAGAAGTCTGCCATGAGTCATATGACTTCCATTCACCCTTATTCGGCAGATAAATATATGCTCATCGACAGTTCCAGCAGAAGAAACCTGGAGCTTGTGGAGACCTTGCGGGAGAAACAGAAAAGAGGTTCCCTTCTGTGGGTTCTGGATAAGACCCGGACTGCCATGGGCGCCAGAACACTGCGTTCCTATGTGGAGCAGCCGCTGATTGACAAAAACGCGATTGAAGAACGGCTGGACGCTATCGAAGAATTGAATAAAAATGCCCTTCTGCGGGAAGAGATTCGAGAATATTTAGGTCCCATCTATGACCTGGAGCGACTGGTGAGCAGAATCAGCTACAAATCTGCCAATCCCAGGGATCTGGTGGCTTTTCGTTCCTCCCTGCACATGCTTCCTTATATCAAAGATCTTCTCAAAGAGTTCCACTCTTCGCTTCTCACACAGATTTTCCAGGATCTGGATGCCATGGAAGATCTGGAAGACCTGGTGGTAAGGGCGATTGTGGAGGAGCCTCCCCTTGCCATGAAGGATGGCGGCATCATCCGGGAAGGATACAACGAGGAAGTGGATCAGTACCGCCGTTCCAAATCCGAGGGAAAACAATGGCTGAGCCAGCTGGAAGCCAAGGAAAGGGAGCGCACAGGCATCAAGACCATGAAAGTGAAGTACAACCGGGTATTTGGTTATTATCTGGAAGTGACCAATTCTTTCAAAGATCTGGTGCCGGAAGATTATATCCGAAAACAGACGTTAGTCAATGCAGAGCGTTACGTAACCCCGGAGCTGAAAGAGCTGGAAAATCTGATTCTGGGGGCGGAAGACAAGCTCTATGCCCTGGAGTATGAGTTGTTCTGCCAGGTGCGGGACGCTGTGGGAAAAGAAGTTGTGAGAATTCAGAAAACCGCCAAAGCGGTGGCGACTTTGGACGCTATTCTTTCTCTGGCTCTGGTGGCTGAGAGAAATAACTATGTACGTCCGAAAATCAATACCACAGGTGTGATCGATATCAAAAATGGCCGTCATCCGGTGGTGGAACAGATGATTGAAAATGACATGTTCATTGCCAATGACACCTATCTGGACAATCATAAGAAAAGGATTTCTGTCATTACGGGTCCGAATATGGCGGGAAAATCTACCTATATGAGACAGACGGCACTGATCGTCCTGATGGCACAGCTGGGAAGCTTTGTACCGGCTGAGAAAGCAAATATCGGAATTGTGGACCGGATCTTTACCCGGGTGGGGGCCTCCGATGACCTGGCCAGCGGCCAGAGTACATTCATGGTGGAGATGACAGAAGTGGCGAACATCCTCAGAAACGCAACATCCCAAAGTCTTCTGATATTGGATGAGATCGGCCGCGGCACCAGTACTTTTGACGGCCTGTCCATCGCATGGGCGGTGATTGAACACATCAGCAATCCGAAACTTCTGGGAGCCAAGACATTGTTTGCCACCCATTATCATGAGCTGACGGAACTGGAGGGCAAGATTCCCGGTGTGAATAATTACTGTGTGGCAGTAAAAGAAAAGGGAGACGACATTGTCTTCCTGCGTAAGATTGTGAAAGGCGGCGCGGACAGAAGCTACGGAATCCAGGTGGCCCGGCTGGCCGGAGTGCCGGAATCGGTGCTGAAACGGGCGAAGGAACTGGCCGATGAGCTTGTGGCCTCAGATATCACCGCTGCCGTGCGGGATCTGACCGAGCCGAAGAAGAAAAATAAATTCACCTATGATCAGGTGGATATGGAACAGATGTCCTTGTTTGACACGGTTCAGGATGATGACATCATCGCGGAGATCCGGGATCTGGATGTGACGAACCTGACTCCGATGGATGCCCTGAATTTCCTGTACCGCCTGCAAAACAAGATCAAAAACCGTTGGTAAAGAGGGATGACCATGAGAAAAATTGCGGTTCTGGACAAAAATACCATAGATAAAATCGCTGCGGGGGAGGTGGTGGAACGCCCTTCCTCAGTGGTGAAAGAACTGACAGAGAATGCCATCGATGCCGGGGCGACTGCCGTGACCGTGGAGATCAAAGAAGGGGGAAAATCCCTGATCCGGATTACAGACAATGGTTCCGGAATCGAGAAAGAACAGGTTCCTCTGGCTTTTGTCCGCCATGCCACCAGCAAGATTGAGCGGGTGGAGGATTTGGAACACATCGCGTCCCTGGGCTTTCGGGGTGAGGCGCTCTCCAGCATTGCAGCCGTGTCCCAGGTGGAACTGATCACGAAGACTCCTTCCTCCATCACTGGCGTGCGGTATGTGATTGAAGGCGGGGAGGAGAAATCTCTGGAGGAAATCGGAGCCCCGGAGGGGACCACCTTTTTGGTGCACAATCTGTTTTACAATGTGCCGGCCAGAAGTAAATTTCTGAAGACCGCAGTCACAGAGGGCAGTTATGTGAGCAGTCTGATGGAACAGATGGCCTTATCTCACCCGGAGATTTCGTTTAAATACATTGTCAACGGACAGGTGAAACTGCACACTTCCGGCAATTACAACCGCAGGGATGTGATTTATCAGATCTATGGCAGGGAGATCACCAGGGAGCTTCTGGAAGTCAATTATGAGAATGAATTTCTGAAAATCACCGGCTACATCGGCAAGCCCAGCGTGAGCCGGGGAAACCGGAATTTTGAGAATTATTATATCAATGGCCGGTTTGTAAAAAACAAGATCATCTCCAAGGCCATAGAAGATGCCTACAAAGGTTATCTGATGCAGCATAGTTTTCCTTTTGCGTCTCTGCAGATTGAGATGACTGGCAATGACCTGGATGTGAACGTACATCCTGCGAAGATGGAAGTCCGTTTCTCCGATGGACAGAAAGTCTATGACTGGATCTTCCAGGCGATTTCGCAGACCCTGAAAGGAAAGGAAATGATCCCGGAGGTCCAGGCAGGGCAGGAGAAAGAAGAAGCCAAGGACAGTCCAAAGATGAAACCGGGACAGATCCCGGAACCTTTTGAAGTCCGGCAGATTCAGAAAATCCGGGAAGAGGCGCCCAAGAGAAACCGGTGGGAGATGCTGGACGCGCGGATGCAGGAAAATTCTCCAGTTTTGAAACCCAATGAGGAGATCCTGTTCCAGAAAAGGGAGGCATCCGTTCCCATAACAGAGCCAAAGATTCTGCCCCAAGTGAGCCAGGAACCTTCCCGGGAAATACAAATCGAAAAACCAACGATGGAGGAAGAACAGATAGTCCCGAAACAGAAAGTTCCGAAAACGGAGTCTGAGGAACAGCAGCTGAATCTGTTTGAGACCCGTATGCTGTCAGAGAAGGCGCGAAGCCAGCACCGGCTCATCGGTCAGCTTTTTGAGACTTACTGGCTGGTGGAATATGAGGACAAATTTTATATTATCGATCAGCACGCAGCCCATGAGAAAGTGCTCTATGAGAAAATCGTCCGCCAGTATCAGGAAAAGGAGATTCTCTCCCAGTATCTGAGTCCGCCTCTTCTGGTGAGCCTGACTATGCAGGAAGCCACTTTGCTGGAGGAACATCAGGATCTGTTTCGCAGATTTGGATTTGAGATTGAACCTTTCGGGGGAAAGGAGTACAGCATTCATGCGGTGCCCGTAGATCTGTACGGGTATACAGAGGGACAGTTGTTTGTGGAGATGCTGGATGAACTGGAACGGGACGGAAAGATTTCGGCGGAAATCTTCGCGGGACGCATGGCCACCATGGCCTGCAAGGCAGCCGTGAAGGGAAACAACCGTCTGTCCCCGGCGGAGGCCAATCAGCTGATCGATCAGCTTTTGACCCTTGAGAATCCGTATCACTGTCCCCATGGCAGACCAACCATTATCGCTATGACCCGGACAGAGATTGAGAAGAAATTTAAGAGAATCGTATAGACAGGTGAGGAAAAATGAGACGACCGTTAGTGGTATTGACAGGGCCGACGGCAGTGGGCAAGACCAGTCTGTCCATCGGACTTGCCAAGGCATTGGATGCCGAGATCATCTCGGCGGATTCCATGCAGGTTTATAAATATATGGATATCGGTTCCGCGAAGATCCGCCCCTGGGAGATGCAGGGAGTGCCTCATCACCTTGTGGATGTTCTGGACCCGCGGGAAGAATTTCATGTGGTGCGTTTTCAGCAGATGGCGAAAGAGGCCATGGAACAGATCTATTCCAGAGGAAAGATTCCCCTTCTGGTGGGAGGAACCGGCTTTTACATTCAAGCGGTAACCCGGGACATTGATTTCTCCCAGGAGGGAGAGGACAGCCCTTTCCGCAGGGAGCTGGAAGCGCTCGCCAGGGAAAAGGGGGCAGAGTATCTGCACAGCCGGCTGGCACAGGTGGATGAAGAAAGCGCCAGAAAGATTCATCCCAATAATGTCAAGCGGGTGATCCGTGCCCTGGAATTCTATGAAGAGAACCACTATCCGATTTCCCTTCACAACCAGCAGGAGCAGGAAAAGGAATCTCCGTACAATCTGGCCTATTTTGTCTTGAATGCTCCCAGAGATCTTCTCTACCGGCGCATTGACCAGAGGGTGGATCAGATGGTGGAAGAAGGACTTCTCGATGAAGTACGGCATCTGAAAGACATGGGATGCGACCGCAGTCTGGTATCCATGCAGGGACTGGGATATAAGGAGATTCTTGCGTACCTGGATCAGGAGATTTCCTTTGAGGAAGCCATCCGTATTTTAAAGAGGGATACGAGACATTTTGCCAAGCGTCAGATTACCTGGTTCAAGCGGGAAAAAGATGTAATCTGGATGGACAAGGAAAAATATGATTATGATGAGGACCGGATTCTGGCAGATATGCTGAAAATCTGTGAGGAGAAAAGGATTTTGGAGAGGACGATATGATGAGAGAGATGTATGAACGCCTGGGAATCAGTTCCCAGGTCTATGACTTTGGACAGACCATTATCAAGGATTTGAGAGAACGTTTTGATAAAATCGACGAGACAGCAGAGTACAATCAGATGAAGGTGCTGGCCGCTATGCAGAAAAACCGGGTCAGCGAGGCCTGCCTGGGAACATCCACCGGCTACGGCTACAACGATTTGGGAAGGGATACTCTGGAGCAGGTATATGCAGATACCTTTCACACGGAGGCGGCACTGGTCCGTCCGCAGATTGCCTGCGGAACCCATGCTCTGGCCATTGCTCTGTTTGGAAACTTAAGACCGGGAGATGAGCTTTTGTCCATCGCCGGCAAGCCTTACGATACCCTGGAGGAAGTGATAGGAATCCGGCCGTCCAGCGGTTCTCTGGCTGAGTATGGGATCACTTACCGCCAGGTGGATCTTCTGGAGGATGGAAGCTTCGACTATCCGGCTATCCGGGAGGCCATCAATGAGAGAACCAAACTGGTGACCATTCAGCGCTCCAAGGGATATCAGACCAGACCTTCCTTCTCCGTACAGCAGATCGGGGAGGCCATCACCTTTGTAAAACAGTGCAGGAAAGATCTGGCCTGTATGGTAGACAACTGTTACGGGGAATTCGTGGATGTGATTGAGCCCACCGATGTGGGGGCAGATCTGATGGTCGGTTCTCTGATCAAGAATCCGGGAGGCGGACTGGCTCCCATCGGCGGATATATTGTAGGAAAGAAAGAATTGGTGGAAAATGCGTCCTACCGTATGACTTCCCCGGGGCTTGGCATGGAAGTGGGGGCAACCTTAGGGGTCAATCAGTCCTTTTATCAGGGATTTTTCCTGGCGCCCATGGTGGTAAAGGGTGCGCTGAAAGGTGCTATTTTCGCGGCCAACGTCTATGAGAAGCTGGGATTTCCGGTGGTGCCAGACGGCAGGGAACCCCGTCAGGATATCATTCAGGCTGTGACACTGGGAACTCCGGAAGGTGTGGTTGCCTTTTGCAAGGGAATCCAGGCGGCGGCGCCCGTGGACAGCTATGTGGATCCAGAGCCCTGGGACATGCCCGGCTATGACAGCCAGGTCATCATGGCCGCAGGTGCTTTTGTACAGGGATCTTCCATCGAGTTGAGCGCAGACGGTCCCATGAAGCCTCCCTATGCGGTCTATTTTCAGGGAGGACTGACCTGGGAACATGCGAAACTTGGAATTTTAAAATCTCTTCAGAAACTGATTGACGAGAAACTTGTGGTACTTCCATAGGAGGAATGACAATGTCCCATCCAGTATCGATTCTAGTGATCGGAGGCGGCGCCTCCGGCCTGATGGCGGCGATTTTCGCTGCCAGAGAGGGGGCCCAGGTGACCCTCTTGGAGCATGAACAAAGTTTTGGAAAAAAGCTTCTGGCTACAGGAAACGGAAGATGCAATCTTACCAATGTTCAGATTCACCCGGATTCTTACCGGGGGACACACCCGGAATTTGCCCTGGATGTGATCCGTCATTTTGACAACCGGCAGACCATCTCCTTTTTCTCAAAACTTGGGATTTACACCAAGAACCAGGAGGGACGCCTCTATCCTCACAGCCAGCAGGCTTCCAGTGTCCGGGATGTACTCCAGATGGAGGCCAGATACCGTAAGGTGAAGATGAAGACCTGCGAAAATGTAAGAGAGGTGCGCTATGAGAAGGGACAGTTCCATGTGAAAACCGACGGGTGGACCTATCACAGTGACCGGGTGATTCTGTGTACGGGATCGCCGGCTTCCAATATTGCCGGAGCCGATGACAGTGGCTATGCTCTGGCCCGGATGCTGGGACATAGGATCGTCAAACCGCTGCCGGCATTGGTTCCTCTTCGCTGTGAGGGAAACTGGTTTTCCTCCTGGGCGGGCGTCCGTGTGGATGGCCAGGTCACTTTGCTGGTCAACGAAAAACCGATGGCGTCGGAGAGCGGAGAACTTCAGATGACAAAATATGGGGTCTCCGGAATCCCCATTTTCCAGATCAGCCGTTATGCCGTGAGGGCCCTGGAAGCCGGAGCCAGGACGGAGCTGGAGATTGATTTTCTTCCGGAATTTGAAAACAAAACACTGGCCTCTTTTTTGAATATGCGAAAAGAGCAGTGTCCCTATAAGAGTGATAAGGAACTCCTGTGCGGTCTGTTTCCAGACAGACTGATTCCCATCTTATTGAAGGCGGGATATCCAGAAAGCTTGAAGCATCTGCGCCTTGTGGTACAGAGCGCGCATTCCATGGAGAGCGCCCAGGTCTGCTGCGGCGGTGTGGATGTGGAACAGGTGGATCCGCGTACTATGGAATCCCTGATTTGCCCGGGACTTTATTTCGCCGGGGAGATCCTGGATATCGACGGAGCCTGCGGAGGCTATAATCTGCAGTTTGCCTGGTCTACAGGAGCTCTTGCCGGACAGCATGCGGCTGTAGGAGGGCAAAGCCAATTATCGAAAAAGAGGCAAAATTGAATAGCGTGACATAGATGCATCCATATATTTCTGTTATACTTTTCTCAAAGAAACAGAGCGAGAAATTTGTAAAGGGGAATCATAAATGAATATAATAGGATTTTGGGCATGTGGCGTTTTGGTTATTCCTTTTGGAATTGTGGGAATTCTATTTGCAATATTTAAAGAGAAAGCGACTAAATTTGTTGCAGGATTTAATTCTTTATCTAAAGAGGAACAAGCTCTATATGATAAAGCTTATATTTCACGTGATATGAGAAATCAATGTTTTATTTGGTCTGGTATAATGTTAATCGGTGCAATATTATCTTATTTGGTGACACCATATATGGCTATTCTTGCTTTTATTATATGGCTGTTTTTGTTTCTTAAGGATGTTCACTGGGATAATCATAAAGCTTTTGAAAAATATTTGCTGAAAAAATCTTAAGTTGTCGAAGATGTACTCTGAGATTTTTAGAGTTTCATTAGAGTTTAAACTGCTATATAACAGATATAGAAGGGAAGAACAAGAATGAAATCAAGAAAAAAATCAAGAAGAGGACTTCGGTTCGCGGCGGCTTTGCTGAGCATGGGAATTCTGTGTCTGTGCGTCGCCGGGTTTGTCACCAGCCAAAGCGGGCTGTCATCTGCTGTGAGCCTGCCTTTTGGCCTGGGAACAAGTCAGGCAGATACTTCACTTGGCTGGAATTTGATTCTGGTCAACAAAGATCACCGCATTCCTGCCAACTACAAGGTGGACCTGGTGGAGCTCTCCAATGGAGAGAAAGTAGACTCCAGAATCTACCCGGAACTTCAGTCGATGTTCGATGATGCGAGGGCTGATGGGCTGGCGTTGTTTGTCCGGGAAGGTTACCGGACCCGAAAAGAACAAGAACAGATTATGGACGAGAGAGTGGTGCAGTACCAGGCACAGGGATATTCCAAGGCAGAAGCAGGAAAGCTCGCCAGGGAATATGTCGCAGTTCCGGACACCAGTGAACACCAGCTGGGGCTGAGCGTGGACATCAACGCCGACACCAGCAAGTGTTCCTCGGACGCCGTCTACAACTGGCTTGCCGAGAATGCCTGGAAATATGGATTTATCAAACGCTATCCTGCTGATAAAGTGGACATTACCGGCATCAGCAACGAACCCTGGCATTACCGATATGTGGGCAAAGAAGCCGCACAGGAAATGCAGCAAAGCGGGATGTGCCTGGAAGAGTATGTGAAAGAAAAGGAGACAAGCTAATCAATCTTCTTTTCCAACAGCACCAGGTTTACTCCCTGGATGCCGTTAAACGTGCAGGGGAGAATGTCAATCTCTTTGTACTGCAGTTTCTGATAAAACCGGCGGGCACGGGTATTTTTCTCATTGGTGTCGATGCGCAGATAAGAGCATCCCTGCTGCCGGGCATACTCTTCGTAAAATCTGGCGAAAGCCTGGCCAAGTCCCTGGCTCTTGACTTCGGGGTGGATCACCAGGGTATGCATGACCATCACCTGATCTTCAGATGCGGGATACTGCCAGTGGGCCTTTTTGTAGATATCCACCTGGATCTGATTCAAGATTGCGGTTCCGACAATCCGGCCTTCCTGTTCTTCCACAAAGAGATCTCCTCTTTGGAGGGCTTGAAGGGCAGTAGATCGTTCCGGATATACGCCTCGTTGCCAGCCAATGCAAACTTCCCCATTCTCTTCCGCAGAATGGATTTTTTCATAGATAACGGCCACCTCATCCAGATCTTTCAAGGTGGCTTTTCGAATGGTCAGATTCATGACAGATTCCCTCCTCAATCCAGATAGTCTTTTTCGCAGTCTTTACAGGAGCCCTCCAGGCCGCAGTGGAAGTGAAGCATGGTATCGGGAACCCGGGTACAGGTTGCCCTGGCGTATTCCACGGTGTGTTTTGCTTTTTTCTGTGTTCTGGGACAGTAGACCTCATATTCTCTGGTATATTTTTCAGCCATCTTATTCACCTCAGTTTTTCTTTTTGTTGTATCATATCACGATCCTGAAAAACCTGCAAAGAAAAAGTCAGGATTCCAAAAAGAAGATACCCTCTTGTCCCTGAAAAAAGTTTGCGTTATACTTAGTTACTGAAACACAAAAAAGAACCGATTCTTTTTTATGAGAAAGGATGTAAGTGATGATTCGACTGAATCAGGTATCCATGCCCATCTCGCACAGCGAGGAGGCCTTGGAGAAAAAAATACGGAAGCTTCTCCGTCTGAACAGCCAGGAACCTCTTTCCTATGAAATTGAGAGACGTTCTTTGGATGCCAGGAATCCAAAGGAGAAAGTATTTCGCTATACTCTGGATGTGACCGTAAAAAATGAGAAGAAAATCCTGAAAAAAGTTAAAAATAATAATATTATGTCAACTGAACACAAGCGCTATCATTTTCCACCCTGCGGGGAGGAGTCACTCAGACATCGGCCAGTCATCGTGGGAGGCGGGCCGGCAGGGCTTTTCTGCGGATGGTATCTGGCCCATGCGGGATACCGCCCTTTGATTCTGGAGAGAGGCCAGACAGCCAGAGAGCGGAAGAAAACCGTAGAAACTTTCTGGGAGACAGGAACGCTGCAACTCAATTCCAATGTTCAGTTCGGAGAAGGAGGAGCGGGGACTTTCTCAGATGGAAAACTCAACACTCTGGTGAAAGATCCTTCCGGGAGAAACAAAGAGGTGCTGCGAAGATTTGTAAAGGCTGGAGCGCCAAAAGAAATTCTCTACGAACAGAAGCCGCATCTTGGCACAGATCTTCTGGTCCCCATCGTGGAGACTCTCCGCAGACAGATTGAGTCCATGGGCGGGGAATTTCGTTTTGAGACACAGGTTACCGATCTGAGGCTGGAGGATGGCCGTCTGACGGGTGTGGTTCTCAGAGGAGGAGAGGAGATTCCTGCTCAGGTGTGTGTCCTTGCCATTGGACATAGTGCCAGGGATACTTTCGCCATGCTCCACGAGCGGAAGATTCCCATGGAGCCCAAGGCTTTTGCCGTGGGGGTGCGTATGGAACATCCCCAGGAACTGATTAATCAGGCCCTGTATGGGGAGAAGGAGAATCCCTATCTGGGTGCGGCCAGTTACAAAGTGACACATCAGACAGACACCGGCCGCGGAGTCTACAGCTTCTGTATGTGCCCGGGAGGCTATGTGGTGAACGCTTCCTCGGAAGAAGGAATGCTGGCGGTCAATGGAATGAGCTATCAGGCAAGAGATTCCCGCAATGCCAACAGTGCCCTCATTGTCACAGTCCGGCCGGAGGATTTCGGGGAACCAGGTGTCCTGGGCGGTGTGGCTTTTCAGCGGAAGCTGGAAAAGGCAGCCTATGAAGCCGGCCGCGGGAAAATTCCTGTGCAGACATTCGGTGATTTCTGTGCAGGACAAAAAAGCAGGATCTTAGGAGAAATGCGTCCCTGTATGAAAGGCGGCTGGGCCCTTGCCAATGTACGGGCGATTCTGCCGGACTTTGTGGGAGACGCCATTGAAGAGGGAGTCTATGCCTTCGACCGGAAGATTCGTGGATTCGCCTCCTATGACGCCTTGGTGAGCGGGGTGGAGAGCCGTACCTCGTCCCCGGTGCGGATTCTCAGAGGAAATGATCTTCAAAGTGAGATTTTGGGGATTTATCCCTGCGGAGAGGGAGCCGGTTACGCGGGAGGTATCACCTCGGCTGCCATGGACGGAATCAAGGTGGCAGAGGCTATCGCGCGAAAATATGCCGCCTTGGGAGAGAAAATGTGAAATCTTTTTAAATTCCCGAGGGAGTGTGTACATCCCCTGTTTTTTGTGCTAGAATGTAAGATGCGATTTTCCTACATAGACGGAAGAGAGTGGGAAGGAGCATTTATGATCAAAGAAAAACCACAGGCGGAGAGACCTTATGAGAAATGTCTTGAGAAAGGGGTCAAGAGCCTGTCGGATTCGGAACTTCTGGCAGTGATTCTGCGCAGCGGCACCGCCGGTCTGGATTGTGTGCAGATGGCCTCAGAAGTTTTGAAGCGGTCGAAACCGCCTTATGAAGGCCTTCTGGGCCTGTATCATCTGTCGCTTCCCGAGTTGATGGAGATTCCGGGGATCGGACAGGTGAAAGGAGTACAGCTTCAGTGTATCGCGGAACTGTCCGTCCGCCTGGCGGGTATGCAGGCGAAGGAGAGGCTGGCATTCTGCCAGCCGGACACGGTGGCTGATTTTTATATGGAACGATTCCGGCATGAGGAGAGAGAGTCTTTGCTATGTGTCATGCTGGATACGAAGAACCGTTTTCTGACGGAGAAGGTGATTTCCACGGGAACTGTCAATGCTTCTTTAGTCTCATCCAGGGAATTATACCTGGAAGCGCTGCGTCAGGGAGCGGTCAATATTTTGCTTTTGCATAATCATCCAAGCGGAGATCCGACGCCCAGTCAGGATGACATCTGGGTGACACAGAAGATCTATCAGGCAGGGGAGCTGCTGGATATTCATCTTCTGGATCACATTATAATAGGAGATCATTGTTATATCAGCATGCGTCGGGAGAAGATGATCTGACAAAAACGAGTGAGGGGAGACAGAATGCTTCGCAAAGTGTACGGAGTAGATCTTGGCACCAGCAGTGTCAAAATCTATTCACTTTCGAAAGATAAGAAATACAGAGAGAAAAATATGGTGGCAATCCGCAACAAGCGTCAGATTGTAGCTGTGGGAAATGAAGCCTATGAGATGTACGAGAAGACACCTGTGAATATTCATGTAGATTGTCCAATTCAGAACGGAAAGATCGCCAACATCTCCACCATGGAGGTGGGGCTGTATCTGATGCTGAAGAGAATTGAGTCTTACACGCCATTTGGATCTCTGATCTATTTCTCCATACCGGTGGACGCAACCGCCGTGGAGAAGAGAGCTTACTATACTGTGGCGAACGGAAGAATGCTGCAGAACAATAAGGTGATGATGGTGGAGTCTCCTCTGGCCGATGCGCTGGCCCTGGATATTCCGCTGAAAACCAGCAAGGGAAGTATGCTGGTCAACATTGGCGCCCAGAAGACGGAGCTGTCTGTGATTGCCAGTGGCCGCGTGATTATCAGCAGGAGTATTCCCATGGGCGGAATGCAGATGGATGAGAAGATTATCGGAGAGGTTCGCAAGAATTACGATCTGAATATCGGCAATCGGACAGCCCATCGGCTGAAAGCTGCCATGGGACGGCTGAATACCCAGAGTAAAGAGGTGCGCAAAGTGGTGGGAATCGACAGCATCTCCGGGCTTCCAAGAGAAGAGGTGATCTCTTCATCCACCGTCAATGAGGGAATTTCCGCCTGCGCGGATGTCATCGGTGCGGAGATCAAATCCTTTCTGGAGAGAACACCGCCGCAGATTGCTTATCAGATTGCCCAGGAGGGGATTTATCTGGCGGGCGGCACGGCGAGAATCCCTTTTATTGAGAGTTATCTGGGCAACTGCACCGGGTGCAGCTTCCGTCTGTCTGAGCTTTTTGAGATGAGCACCATTGAAGGGCTGAAGAAAGTGATTCAGAATAAGGAACTGCAGTACTGGGCTTCCCCCATCAAACAGAGAAAACTGTAGGTACAGGATGGTGAAGTAATAAATTCATGAAGAAAAAATTTAAAATTCATTTTAAGATAAAAAGCAAGCATACTCTGGCGATTATGACGTTTCTCTGTGTCGGCCTGATTGCAGCTGTCTTTGCCTCAGGCATCTCCACAGCTCCTTTGAGGAACCTGGCTGGATATGTGGTAATCCCTTTTGAGAATAGTGTCAATGAGATCGGGAAAGGTTTGACGAAGATAAAAGACAGTTTCCGTTCCAAGGAGGATTTGATGGAAGAGAACGAACAGCTCCGCCAGCAGATCGCCTCCTTGACGGAGCAGAACAATGCACTGGTACTGGATCAGTCGGATCTGGAGGATCTGCGTGCCATGTATGAGCTGGACCAGGAATATGATGAATATCCCAAGGTGGCGGCGGAGATTATCTCCAAGGATCCCGGAAACTGGTATGATATCTTTGTCATCAACAAGGGCAGTAAGGACGGAATTCAGAAAGATATGAATGTCATTGCGGACCGGGGGCTGGTCGGGATTGTGACGGAAGTGGGAAACCACTGGGCTACCGTTCGCTCTATCATCGATGACAGCAGCAATGTGAGCGGACAGGCAGTCAGCACCTCGGATACCTGTGTGGTACAAGGTGACCTGGAACTGATCGATGAGGGCAAGCTGCGTTTTTCTCAGATGTATGATGAAAATGATGAGATCCAGGAGGGAGAGAGGATTGTCACATCCAACATCAGCGATAAGTATGTAGCCGGTCTGTTCATTGGCTATGTGAGTGATGTGGAGATGGATTCCAACAATCTTACGAAGACAGGAACCATCGTATCTCCGGTGGATTTTGCCCATCTGAAGGATGTGCTGGTGATCACCACGCTGAAAGAAGGAAAGGAAGACGGCAATGAAGAATAGAATAATTTTGGCAGTTTTGATTCTTGTCTCATTCCTCATGCAATGTACCATCCTGCAGATTTTTTCAATCGGCTCCATCTCTCCGAATCTGCTGGCGATTCTTTGCATCTGTATGGGATTCTTGCGGGGAAAGAAGACGGGAATGTTTGTGGGATTCTTCTGCGGGCTTTTGGTGGATCTGTTTTACGGATCCCTTTTCGGCTTTTATGCGCTGATTTATATGTATCTTGGTTATTTCGCAGGCTTCGGCTGTCAGATTTTCTATGACGATGACCTGAAGGTTCCCCTCTGCCTGGTGGGCGTGGGGGATTTGGTATACAATCTGGCGGTCTATGGCCTTCAGTTTCTATTGAGAGGACGTCTGGGGTTTCGCGTGTATTTTTTCCGGATTATGATTCCGGAACTTTTATACACAGTGCTTCTGACGATTCTGGTCTACAAAATTCTTTACAAAATCAACTATCGTTTTATGGGAATACGAACAACAAAGGACAGTGATTCATTTTGGTTAATAAAATAAAGAAAATACTCAAAAGATTGTCAATTCCGAGAACGACAGTGCTGGGACTTCTGTTTCTGGGGCTGGCATGCGTATTGATTCACAGGCTTTTCCAGCTTCAGATTATCGAGGGTGAAGACTATGTGAATGACTTCAATATGCGCACAACGAAGACAAGGACACTCAAAAGTACCAGGGGAAATATCTATGACCGTAACGGCGAGGTTCTCGCCTCCAACGAGCTTGCCTATTCTATCACGTTGGAGGACAATGGCACCTACGACAGTGACCGGATCCGGAATCTGACACTGAACAAGACGGCTTATCAGGTTCTCAAGATTCTCACGCAGAATGGAGATTCTGTGGACGTAAGCTTCCACATCGTTCTGGATGAAGATGGCAATTATGTTTTTGACGTGGACGAGGGTGTGACTTTGGACCGCTTCCGGGCGGACATCTACGGGGAGGCTCTGATCGATGATATGACCAAGGAACAGGCGAACTCCACCGCAGAGGAAATCATGGACTATCTGACCGGGGATGAGAGATTCTGTCTCGTGCTGACAGGGGATAATGCCTACACGGAGGAAGAACTGGATTCCTATGACCTGCCTGCCGAGTATACGCCCCAGGAACTTCTGGATATGACGAAGATCCGGTATGCTCTGTCCACCAACAGTTTTCAGAAATATATGCCGGTGACAATCGCCACCCAGGTGAGTAACGAATCCATCGCCGCAGTGATGGAGAATCAGGAGGACCTCCAGGGTGTGGAGGTTGTGGAAGATTCCATACGGTCTTATGACGGCGGTATCTATTTCTCTTCCATCATCGGATATACCGGGCAGGCATCCAGCGAAGAGCTGGAAGAACTTCGGAAAGAGCGAAAAGATTATTCTTCCGATGCTGTGGTCGGCAAGGCCGGCATCGAGCAGTATATGGAGACACAGCTTCAGGGAACGGACGGTGAGGAGACCGTCTACGTGGATAACCTGGGAAAAGTTCTGCAGATTGACGAGGACAGTCGCGTGGAGCCCACAGCGGGAAATGACGTCTATCTGACCATTGACAAGGATATGCAGGAGAGCATCTACCATATTCTGGAGCAGAGGGTGGCGGGAATTCTACTGTCCAAGATTGTTCCGTCCAAGACTTTTGACGTGACTGCTGTCTCTGATGCCAGTGAGATTCAGATTCCGATTTACGATGTCTACAATGCGCTGATTGCCAACAGTGTCATTGATATCAATGATTTTGACGATGAGGATGCCTCTGAGACAGAAAAAAATTTATATGCCAAATTTCAACAAAAGCAGCAGGAAATTTTTGATAGAATAACTCAGGAGCTAACAGGAGACTCTCCGAAAGCTTTCCGGGATCTGGATGAACAGATGCAGGAGTATATCAGTTACATCGCAGATACACTGCTCACCAGTAAATTGGAGATTCTGCTTTCGAATTCCATCGACCGCAATGACGCCACTTATCAGGCATGGGAAGAGGATCAAAGCATCAGTCTTCAGGATTACTTGACGTATGCGGCAAGCCAGAACTGGATCGACATCTCTAAGATCTCGCCGGAAGGGGAATATCTGGATTCCACAGAGGTTTACCAGGCATTGGCCGCCTATATCACAGATTATCTGGAGACAGATACCGACTTCAGCAAGCTGTTATACAAATATATGCTGCAGGAAGACAAAATATCCGGAACCGAGCTGTGTACGGTCCTCTATGAACAGGGAGTTTTGTCAAAAGACGACGGGATGTATGAATCTTTAGTGTCCGGAGCAACCTCTTCCTATGATTTCATGATTACGAAAATCAGTAATCTGGAGATCACACCGGGTCAGCTGGCTCTGGACCCCTGTTCTGCCTCCTGTGTTGTGACGGATGTCAACACGGGAGAGGTTCTCGCCTGTGTCACTTATCCAGGATATGACAACAACCGGCTGGCGAACCAGATGGATCAGGAGTACTATGCGAAACTGAATACCGACCTGACTTCCCCGCTGTTCAACAAAGCGACTCAGCAGAGAACAGCGCCGGGATCCACCTTTAAGCTGGTGTCTGCAATTGTGGGAATGGAAGAAAATCTGATTGATGATGACACCATCATAGACTGTACCGGAGTCTTTGACCTGGTTCAGCCTCCCATTAACTGCTGGAATAAGAGCGGACACGGAGGTCTGGATCTCACTTCGGCGATTGAACAGTCCTGCAACGTTTTCTTCAACACCATCGGTTTCATGGCAGGAGAGGATGAGGAGGGGAATTTTTCAGAGACCAGAAGTCTCCAGACTCTCCACAATTATGCCAGCATGCTGGATCTGGACAAGACTACGGGAATTGAGATTACGGAGTCAGCTCCCCAGGTATCAGACCAGTACGCGGTTCCTTCCTACATGGGACAGGGTACCCACCTGTATACCACCAGCCAGCTGGCAAGATATGTGACCACACTGGCCAACGAGGGTACCAGCTTCCAGCTCTCTTTGCTGGACAAACTGACAGACAGCACCGGAGAACTGATCGAAGACTATACTCCTGGCATTCAGAGTGAACTGGATCTGCCCAGCAATCTCTGGGATGATATCCACAATGGTATGCAGCGTGTGATTCAGACGCACCCGGAATTCGCCGGACTGGGAATGTCTGTGGCTGGAAAGACGGGAACCGCCCAGGAATCCACCACACGGCCGGACCACGGTCTGTTCATCGGATATGCTCCGGCGGATGAACCGGAAGTGGCGATTGCCATTAGGATTCCAAATGGATATTCATCCGGAAATGCCTGCCTGGCTGCAAATGATGTATTTAAATATATCTTTGATCTGACAGATGAGAAAAACATTGTTACGGGAATCGCTTCGTCTGATACCAGTAACTCATCCACAGACTAAAATACAAAGGAAAATACCCGCAGGATGGGGATTATCGTTGGGAGGAACAGATATGAGTGAAGTGATTGTAATTACCTCAGGAAAAGGCGGCGTCGGAAAGACCACCACGGTCGCCAACATCGGTATGGGTCTGGCGATGCTGGACAAAAAAGTTGTGGTGGTGGATACCGACATCGGACTTCGCAATCTGGATGTGGTGATGGGGCTTGAGAATCGGATCGTTTACAATCTGGTGGATGTGGTAAATGGAAGCTGCAGGCTGAAGCAGGCCCTGATTAAAGATAAGAGGACACCGAATCTCTATCTTTTGCCGTCAGCCCAGACAAAGGACAAGTCTGCCGTATCTCCGGAGCAGATGATCAAGCTGACAGACACTCTGCGGGAAGAGTTCGACTTTATTCTTTTGGACTGTCCGGCGGGGATTGAGCAAGGGTTTAAAAATGCCATAGCCGGGGCGGATCATGCTCTGGTGGTGACAACGCCGGAAGTATCAGCCATCCGGGACGCGGATCGGATTATCGGGCTTCTCGGGGCGAATGAGATCCGCAAAATTCATTTGATTATCAACCGCCTGCGTCCGGACATGATCCGCAGAGGAGACATGATGTCCGTGGACGATGTGGTAGACATACTGGCTGTGGATCTGATTGGCACAGTGCCGGACGACGAGCAGATTGTGATCTCCACAAATCAGGGAGAACCTCTGTCGGGAAAACACTCTCAGGCAGAGGAAGAATACCGCAATATCTGCCGCCGTCTGCTGGGGGAGGAAGTTCCCTTTCCCTCCATTCAGGCCAGAAAAGGATTGTTTGCCAGATTTCGCAGAAAGTAAGGAGGGCAGATATGTGGTCGTTCCTGACAGAAAAAAGAAATTCCAGTAAGGTTGCAAAAGACAGAATGAAACTGCTTTTGGTTTCGGAACGAATGAACTGCTCTCCACAGATCATTGCCATGATGCAGAATGATTTTCTGAAGACCGCTGCCCGGTACTTCTCCGTGATGGACACGGGAGTGACTTTTGAGGTCAAAGGCCAGCCGCCGGTTCTTCGTATCTGCATCCCATTAAAGACTAAGAAAAATTCTGGGTGATACTTATGATAAAACAGTATAAACTGAGATTCTACAATTTCAGACTTGTTTTCCTGCTGATCGCAATCAGCACCATTGGAGTTCTCCTGGTGGGAAGTGCCATGGAATCCCTGCGCAACCGCCAGCTCGCAGGTGTGATTTTCGGTCTGGTGGTCATGATAATTGTGTCGTTGATGGATTTCAGCTGGATTCTAAATTTCTCCTGGCTGATGTATGGATTCAATATTGTCATGCTCCTGGCTGTCCGTATTTTCGGTTCCACAGCGGGGGGCGCCACGAGATGGATTGACTTGGGGTTCATCCGTTTTCAGCCCACGGAGCTTTCCAAGATCATATTGATTTTGTTTTTCGCAAAATTCTTTATGGACCACGAGGAAGATCTGAATACGGTGCGCACCATCGCGAAGTCAGCGCTTCTGCTTCTGATTCCGCTGGCTTTGATTTACATACAGCCGGACTTGAAAAATACCATCACGGTAATCATTCTGTTCTGTGTGTTGATTTACATGGCAGGGCTGAGCTATAAGATTATCGGCGGCGCGATCTTGATTGTTGTTCCCCTTCTGGTCATCTTTCTGGCCATTGTAGTCCAGCCGGATCAGAAACTGATCCAGGACTATCAGAGGGATCGTATCATGTCCTGGCTGTATCCGGAAAATGAGGAATACTCTGATGACACAGAACAGCAGAGAAACTCCATTGTGGCCATCGGTTCCGGAGAGCTTACGGGAAAGGGTCTGAACAACAATAGTGTATCCTCCGCGAACAACGGAAACTTCGTATCCCAGATTCAGACAGACTTTATCTTCGCTGTGGCAGGCGAAGAGCTTGGATTCCTGGGATGTACGGTGATCGTCCTTCTTCTTTTGTTCATCTGCTTGGAATGTTTAAGGATGAGTATGCGCTCCAAGGATTTATCGGGGAGGATTATCTGCTGCGGGGTGGGCACCATCATTGCCTTCCAAAGTTTTATCAACATCTGTGTGGCAACCGGATTGATGCCGAACACGGGAACGCCGCTTCCCTTTGTCAGCTATGGTCTGACTTCTCTAGTCAGTCTGTATCTGGGAATGGGAATCGTTCTGAACGTGGGTCTGCAAAGCAGAGAATACCGTGATCTTCCACGAATCACCAGAAGAGAGGAATATTTATAGATGAGAGAGCAAAAGAAGAGAGATTCCAGAAAAGACAAAGATTCCAGATATTCCCGCCGAATGCGCAGGATGCGAAGGCGCCGAATCCAAAATACTTTGTGGATGCTGCTTTTTCTGTTTATCATTGCCGCAGGCATGGTATTTATCGTGTATAAATTCCGGGGAGATACTCTGAGAGACCGGACGCTTTCTTATGAGTCGGAGAATGAGTTTGAGCTGTCTCATATCGGGAATTCTCCGGAGAGAGCTAAGACTTTTGCGCAGGATCTGTGTGTCAGCCCGTCTGGGGATGTGGCCGAAGATACCCTGGAACTTCCTGACGGACAGATGGGAGCTTTGTTTGATCTGAGTCACCAGGAAGTGCTCTATGCAAAAGGGCTTTATGAGAGAGTCTATCCTGCCAGTATTACGAAAATGATGACGGCTATGCTTGCCCTGCGAAGCGGCAAACTGGACGACACTGTCGTCATTCAGCAGGAGGATCTGATGCTGGAATCCGGCTCCCAGGTCTGCGGCTTCATGGTGGGAGATAAGCTGACACTGGATCAGCTGGTTCATTGTCTTCTGGTTTATTCCGGAAATGATGCTGCCTCCGCCATTGCCAGATATGTGGGAGGAAATCAATCGGATTTCGTGGATATGATGAATGATTACGCTGCCAGCCTTGGCATGACGGGAACCCACTTTGAGAATCCCCACGGTCTTCAGTCAGAGAACCATTACACGACACCTTATGACATCTATCTGATGCTGAATGAGGCGAGAACCTACCGGGAATTTCTGCAGATTTCTCAGATGTCCACTTATACGGTGAACTTTGAACATGCAGATGGCAGTGCCGCAGCGCTTAGCTTTGCGTCCACGGATCATTATCTGACCGGAGAGGCAACTCCGCCAAAAGATGTGACCATTCTCGGCGGAAAGACCGGGACCACATCCGACGCGGGAAACTGTCTGGCACTGCTCACACAGAATGCCTACGGTCAGCCTTATATCTCCATTGTGATGAACGCAGCCACGAAAGAACTGCTGTATGAACAAATGAATCTGCTCCTGCAGCAGATAAACATTTAAAAATTCGTGAAAATCTGTTTTTTTTCAGAAATAAGGATTGAATTCTTTGGCGAAATACACTATAATTGAAACATATTAAATATGGTTTTTGGTAAAAATTCATATTATACGTGTCTAAGGAGGAAAACAGCATGGTTGAACTAATTACAGGAAAAAAAGGTAAAGGTAAGACAAAAGTACTGTTAGACAAAGTAAACGGCTCAGTGAAGGAAGTAAACGGAAACATTGTTTATCTGGACAAAAGTACAAAGCATATGTTTGAGCTGAACAATAAGGTACGTTTGATTGATGTGACCGGATATCCGGTGAAGAACAGTGACGAGTTTGTCGGATTCATCTGTGGAATCCTCTCACAGGATCATGACCTTGAGCAGGTTTATCTGGACAGCTTCCTGAAGATTGCGCAGTTGGAAGACGCTGGCAAAGAGGATGTGGCCTCTACTTTGGATCAGTTAAATGACATTGGAAAACAGTTCTCCGTCAAGTTTATAATCAGTATTTCCCTGGACAAAGAAGAACTCCCTGAAAAATTCCTTGAGAATGTGAGTGTGTCACTCTAGGCCGGATGCTACATATTCATTCCAACATCCGGGAAGAATTACAAATCCGAAAAAAATGAGAGAAACCCCTGGAAAAACCCGAGGTTTCTCTTTTTTTCACACTTAATTCACAGGAAGTTCTCTGCTTTCCAGATTTCAAAACTTGTAATCTGAAATGGAAAATGATACAATACATCTGTGTGTGATTTACACTTGAATATGTAAGCATGAGACCCAGAAAGGAAGTTTCTTTTGCCAAAACCAAAGAAATCATTACCAAAATTAAATATATCCATGAAAGATTTCCGAAAGCTGTTCACTTTGAATATCGGAACAGTTATGTTCGGCATTTTGTTTTTATACCTGTTAATTATCGGAGTCCGCTATCTGACCAGCTCTCACATTGAGTCCTATCAGGTGTCATCCGGTCCTCTGTCCAGCAACGAACTCTATACCGGTCTGGTCATCTGTGAGGAAGAGGTGGTGTCTGCGGATTCTTCTGGATACATCACTTATTATGCCAGAGAGGGCAATAAAATCAATGCCAACGGCATTGTCTTTGGCCTGAGCACCAGCCAGTCTTCCCAGGGAGCCCAGACACTGAGTTCTGATGATATGGCAAGGATCAAAAGTCAGATGAGCAGTTTCTCCAACGGCTTCCATCCATCCAATTTTAATTCAACTTATAGTTTTAAATATGAGCTGGCGGGGAATATATTAAACTATGCAGGTGAGAGCAGTTCTTCCGATGATACAGATGAGGAGGGGACGACCTCGGGCAGTGTCCTCGCAGCCGGTCAGACACTCTCCAGAAGCCCGACAGATGGAATTGTCCTGTACTCCACCGATGGATATGAAGACAAGACCGTGGAAGATCTGACAGCGGAGGATTTCGACCAGAATGCCTACGAGAAGAAGGATCTGAAGACAGGACGGGAAGTAGAAGCGGGGGATCCGGTCTACACGATTATTACCAGCGAGACCTGGGATCTTTTGATTCCGCTGAGTTCCAAGCAGGCAGCCCAGCTGATGGACACGGAGAGTATCCGTGTGAAGTTTAACAGTGACGGGGCGACACAGATTGGTGATTTTGCCATTCAGGAGATTGATGGAAATCAATATGGAAGAATCACTTTTAACAAAGGATTGATACGCTATGCATCGGATCGTTTTCTGACGATTGAGCTGGTGACGAACACCCAGAGCGGACTGAAGATCCCGCTCAGTGCCATCACCACGAAGGATTTTTATATTGTTCCGAAGGAATATGCGGAAGTTGACGAGAATGAGAATTATCAGGGATTCACCGTGCTGCACACCGACAGCGACGGAGAGGAATCCACATCCTTTTTGACACCGACCGTCTATGCATCCACGGATGACTACTATTATTTTGAAATCGGAGATGGAAAGGAAAACAGTTCCTCAGACACTCTGAAAGAAGGGGACGCGATTCAAAGTCCCGATGGTTCCGGCAGATACGTGGTGGGTGACACCGGAGTACTGGAAGGAGTCTATTGCATCAATCAGGGTTATGCGGTATTCCGCCGGATCGAACTGATTGATCAGAATGATGAATATGCCATTGTCCGCAGCAACACGTCCTACGGACTGTCAAGATACGATCACATTGCAGAAAATGCGGACAGTGTCAAAGAATCTGACATTGTCTATTAAGGGAGGGATATACGATGCTGTCAGAAAATCTGAGAGACGTAGAGAAAAGAATTGAGGAAGCTTGTAAAAGAAGCAACCGGGATCCGAAGGAAGTGACCCTGATCGCTGTCAGCAAGACAAAACCTGTCGAGATGCTGCAGGAAGTTTACGACGCAGGAGCGCGGAATTTCGGTGAAAATAAGGTACAGGAAATTATGGACAAGTATGATCATCTGCCCCAGGATATTCACTGGCATATGATCGGTCACCTGCAGAGAAATAAGGTAAAATACATTGTGGACAAGGTTCAGATGATCCACTCTGTAGATTCCCTCAGGCTGGCGGAGACCATCGACAAAGAGGCAAAGAAAAAAAATGTCACCGTGCCGATCTTGATTGAAGTCAATGTGGCTGAGGAGGACAGTAAATTCGGCCTTTCTTTGGAAGAAGTGACTGCTCTTGCGGAAGAGATCTCCAAATTGTCGAATGTACGGGTGTGCGGTCTGATGACGGTGGCACCTTTTGTTGAAGATCCGGAGGAAAATCGCGAAGTATTCCGAAGTTTGAAAAAATTAAGTGTTGACATTGCCGCGAAAAACATTAATAATGTTACTATGAGTGTGCTGAGCATGGGAATGACCAATGACTTCGAAGTGGCAGTTGAAGAGGGTGCGACAATGGTCCGGGTCGGCACTGCGATTTTCGGCGCACGTGATTATTCACGAAAAGATTAAAGAATGGAGATTAAAAATGAGTGTTTTAGATAAGTTTTTAGATGCCATTAAACTGAATGATGATTTTGACGACGATGACTTTTTGGATGATGACATTCTGGATGACGACTTCGATGAGATAGAAGAGAAACCTCGAAAAAAGTTTTTTGAGAAATTTTCAAAGAAAAAGGACGACGATTTCGACGATGACTTTGATGATTTCGACGATGAGCCTGTCAAAGTTACCAAGCGGGCTTCTAAAACAGCGGCAGCGGCCAAGACGACTGAGAGAGCGGAGAAACCGGCGCGTCAGGCGTCCAGACCTGCTCCGTCAAAGATCACTCCTATGCGTAATTCCAAAAAATATGCGCAGAGTCAGTCCATGGAAGTATGTGTGATCAAGCCTTCCACCATGGAAGATACCCGCGAGATCGCAGATTCTCTGGTGGACAATTCCACAGTTGTCCTGAATCTGGAGGGAATGGATGTGGAGCTTGCGCAGAGAATCATTGACTTCACTTCCGGAGCCTGTTATTCTCTGGGCGGACGTCTTCAGAAAGTGTCCAGTTATATCTTTATTCTCACACCGTACAATGTGGACATCACAGGAGACTTCCAGAATATCCTGGACGGTGCGATTCCATCCATGCGCGCAGGATACTAAGAAATGGACAGAGAAGTTTTATTTGAAAAACGTATAAAAGATTTGGCAAACCGGGCATACAACAGAGATATTATTCTGTTTACCGATTTTCTGAATCTGGATGAACTACATAAGATTCATAGTATTCCGCCAAAAGAGCTGCCGGTGTCGGTATGTACTTTTGGCGGCTATGATTTGGCAGAGCGTCAGATGGCAGCATTTCTCCCTGATGCTCTTTCTTACCTTGGAGAGAATCTTACCTATCCCCTGGTCTGTCTGCGGATTCGCCCTCTGGCTGTCAAATTCGCGGAGAAACTGACCCACAGAGATTACCTGGGAGCACTTGTGAATCTTGGGATGGACCGTTCCATGCTGGGCGATATTCTGGTGGGAGAGGACGGTGCTTACTGCTTCTGTAAGGAATCGATGTCTGAATTTGTCTGTGAGAATCTGACCAGAGTGCGCCACACCACAGTGTCGGCCGAACCGGTACAGGATCAAGGTGAGCTTCCACGGCCGAAATTCAAGGAGATTCAGGGAACTGTCCCCTCGGTGCGTCTGGATGTTCTTCTGGCATTGGCATTTGGGGAATCCCGTTCGAAAATCGTTCCCTGTATCGAGGGAGGGAAGGTCTTTGTCAATGGAAGGCTGGTCACCTCCAATGGATATAATCCGGCTCCAGGGGATCTGATTTCGGTCAGACAGAAAGGAAGATTCCTCTATGAGGGAGCTTCTGGTGAGACAAAAAAAGGAAGGGTACGCGTCCTTCTGAAACGATATATTTGAAGCGGAGGAAACAATGACAAGAAAAAGAACGATTATTGCGGGGATTTTAGGCCTCATTTTTCTCCTGGCCCTTGACCAGTGGACAAAATATCTGGCTATTGCCCATTTAAGAGATCAGTCAGCGATTATTCTGATCCCGGGAGTCCTGGAACTGCAGTATCTGGAAAACTTTGGGGCAGCTTTTGGTATTCTCCAGAACCAACGGTGGCTGTTCGTTCTGTTATGCTGTATCTTTCTGGCTGTGGCAGTTTATTTCTATGGAAAACTGCCCTCAAAGAAGGAGTATTGGCTTTTTCGGGTGATGACGGTGCTTCTGGCAGCCGGCGCAGTGGGAAACCTCATTGACCGGGTTATGCGGGGATATGTGGTAGACTTTATTTATTTCTCATTGATTGACTTCCCGATTTTTAACTTCGCAGACTGCTGTGTTGTGACAGGCGGAATTTTAATGCTGATGAATGTACTGGTGATTTACCGCAAAGAAGATTATGAATTCCTGAAATGGCATTCATAACAGAGGAGAGATTTTAATGGAAGAAGAAATCAGATTAGAAGCCGAAGAAAAGGATATCGGTCAGCGGGTTGACAAATACTTGTCTTTGAAAATGCCGGAAGTCTCCAGATCTTATTTTCAAAAGCTTTTAAAGGAAGGCAAGGTCTATGTGAAAGAGAAAGCTGTGAAAGCCAATTACAAGCTTCAGGCAGGGGATATGATTCATTTTCAGCTTCCGCCCGACGAGGAACCGGATATTCTTCCGGAAGATATTCCTCTGGACATCTTATATGAAGATGATTATCTTCTCATTGTCAACAAACCGAAGGACATGGTGGTTCACCCCTGTCCGGGACACTACACGGGGACTCTGGTAAATGGAGTCCTGTTTCATTGTCAGGGGAATCTCTCCGGGATTAACGGAGTCCTGCGGCCGGGAATTGTACACCGCATCGATAAAGATACGACTGGAGCCCTGGTGGTCTGCAAAGACGATCAGACTCACCGCAGTCTGGCAGATCAGCTTGCCAGACATTCCATCACGAGGAGATACCGGGCCGTGGTCACGGGAAATCTTCCGGAGGATTCGGGGACCATCGAAGGGCCGATCGGCCGTCATCCCCAGGACCGGAAAAAAATGGCGGTGAACTATAAGAATGGAAAGGACGCTGTGACCCATTACCGTGTCCTGGAACGGCTGAAGAACGCCACCTATGTTGAATGTGAGCTGGAGACGGGAAGAACCCATCAGATCCGGGTTCATTTCAGCCATATCGGTCATCCCCTTCTCGGGGATACGGTGTACGGATCCGCGAAGAACCCGTACCGGCTTCAAGGGCAGGCGCTGCATGCCATGGTTCTGGGATTCTGGCATCCCCATTTTGAGAAATATGTCGAATTTACAGCGCCTTTGCCAGAGTATTTTCAAAAACTATTGGAAAAATTACGAAAATAATTGGAAATTCCAACAAAACTATAGTATAATAGCTTATATAAATTTTATTCAGACAGCTTTAAGGCTCTGGTGAAGGGAGTGACTTCTATGAAAACAAACACAGTGATAACAATCGGAAGACAATTTGGAAGCGGTGGCAGACAGATTGGCCAGGAGTTGGCACAGCTATACGGAATCAAGTGCTATGACAAAGAACTTCTGGAACATGCAGCCAACGACAGCGGTATCTGTAAAGAGCTCTTCGAAAACCACGATGAGAAGCCAACCAACAGCTTCCTTTACTCTCTGGTGATGGATACCTATTCTTTCGGATATTCTTCATCTGCCTTTACCGATATGCCAATGAACCACAAGATTTTTCTTGCTCAATTTGATACGATTAAGAAACTGGCTGCCGAAGGGCCCTGTGTCATGGTTGGCAGATGCGCGGATTATGCCCTGGCAGATATGAAGAACGCCATCAGCGTCTTCATTCACTGTGATATGGATAAGAGAATCCAGAGAATCAGTGAGCGGCATAACAAGACTGCCAGCGCGGCCAAGGATATGATTCTGAAGACTGACAAGAGCCGTTCCAGCTATTATAACTATTACACCAACAAAAAATGGGGAGAGGCAACCAGCTATCATCTCTGTATCGACAGTGGAAAATTTGGCATCGAGGGTTCTGTGAAAGCCATCGCAGAGGCAATCAAGATTTTTGAGAGCACCTTGTAGACCATCCCTTTAGATTTCCATTCAGAACAGCGGTGAACATACGCTGCTTTACTCCGGGATTGTCGTGATTCAGTTTGCAGAGCAGTTCCTTGACATACTCCCGCTTGGTATTGCCGTCCGCGGGACAGGAACTCTTCTCGACAGGAAGCTGATATTTGTTCTGGAACCCGATGACATCGGCTTCATCCAGAAAGATTAGCGGACGAATCAGTGTGAGATCCATGCGATCCCAGTAGGTCCGGGGTGAGAAGGTGTGGAATCTTCCCTCGTAAATCAGAGACAGCATGAGTGTCTCAACCACATCATCCTTGTGATGTGCATATGCGATTTTGTTGCAGCCATGTTCTTTGGCAACTTCATTGAGCGCCCCTTTTCTCATCTTTGCACACAGAGAACAGGGGTTGCTTTCTTTTCTGTCCTGAAAGATAATCTGCGAAATCTGTGTGGGTACTACGGTGTAAGGCACCTGAAGTTCCTGACAGAGCTCATGAATCTTTTCTGTGTGAAAATCACCGAATCCCATGTCCACGGTGATAGCTTCCAATTCAAATTTTTTCGGATAGAAACGGCGCAGCCCGGCCAGGGCATACAGAAGCGTCAGACTGTCCTTTCCCCCGGAGATTCCAACCGCGATTCGATCCCCGTCCTCAATCAATTGAAATTCATCGATTGCTTTTCTCGTGATACTCAGTAATTTTTGATATTTCATATTTCCTCCTGTAAGTCATTTCTAAAGTCCTGTGCGTAATAACGTGACTATTATAGCGAATTTATGTTAAAAAAGATACAAAAATAATTAAAAAAGTGTGACAAAATTGCGAAGGCATGTTATAATTTTACCAGTTACAACAGAAATGGAGAGAGAAAAGAATGCGACTTGTAATTCAACGTGTCAACCACGCACAGGTGACTGTTCAGGACCAGGTGGTTGGCAAGATTGGAAAGGGCTTCTTGGTTCTCATCGGTGTCAGTCAGCAGGATACGAAGGAGATTGCGGATAAATATCTGAAAAAACTGCTGGGGCTGCGGATTTTTGAGGATGAGAACGGGAAGACGAACCTATCTTTGCGTGATGTGAGCGGGGAACTGCTTCTGATTTCCCAATTTACCCTCTATGCAAACTGCAAAAAGGGAAATCGCCCCAGCTTCATCGAGGCAGGAGCTCCGGATATGGCGAATGAGCTCTATGAATATATGGTTGAGAAAGCGCGGGAGGAGATCCCTGTCGTGCAGACCGGCTGTTTCGGAGAACATATGAAAGTTTCTCTGGAAAATGATGGCCCGTTTACAGTGGTTCTGGACGAGTCACTGTTGGGATAAGAGAAAAGAAACAAACCAGAAAAGGAGGGTAGAGGAGTAGCATTATGAAAAAGAAGGGTTATGTGTATGGTCTGTTTCTTCTTCTGACTTTGTTCTTTGGCATGGGAATGACAATGACCGCAGGCACATCTGCGGTGTATGCCGCGGTTCAGAACGGCTGGGTCACAGAAAACGGAAATACTTATTACTATCAGAACGGCAAGAAACTGACCGGCAAGCAGAAAATCGGTGATGAGTATTATTATTTCAATTCTGTGCACGGCTATATGCAGACGGGATGGTATGAGACCCAGGCCGGCAACCTCTATTATTTCGGGGATGACGGTGTGATGCGTACCGGTCTGCAGACGATTGACGGTGAGACCTACTATTTTTACACCACCGGAAGAGTTGCGGATGATGTCATTGTCACCATTGACTCAAAAAAATACTATTTTGATGAGAATGGAAAACTGTATAAAGGAGGATGGCTGGACTACAAAGACGGCCATACTTATTATTTCTACCGTGGGGATGGCCATATGCTCAAGAGCTGCTGGATCACATCCACCATCGACGGCAAGCAGTATAAGTTCTATGTGAGAGCCAACGGATACCGGGCTGAGGGATGGCTGAAAAATGCCAACGGTGACTACCGTTATTTCCTGTACCGGGACGGCAGGATGCTCACCGGCTGGAATACCATAGGAGGAAAGAAGTACTACTTCGATCCGGAGACGGGTATCCGCTATGAGGGACTTCACACCATTGACGGTAAAAAATATTATTTTAACGCTGTTAAGGGGTATATGCAGACGGGATGGTTCAAGACGCAGTACGGAAATTATTATTATTTCGGAGATGACGGTGTGATGCGTACCGGACAGCAGACCATTGATGCGGAAGAGTATTACTTCTACAGCACTGGGCGCAGAGCTCACGATGTCATTGTCACCATCGGTTCCAAGAAATACTATTACGACGAGAATGGAAAGCTGTACAAGGGAGGATGGCTGGATTACAAAGACGGCCACACTTACTATTTCTACCGCGGGGATGGCCATATGCTCAAGAGCTGCTGGATCACATCCACCATTGACGGCAAAAAATATAAGTTCTATGTGAGAGCCAACGGATACCGGGCTGAGGGATGGCTGAAAAACAGCAGCGGACAGTATCGTTATTTCCTGTACCGGGACGGCAGAATGCTCACCGGTGCCAACCGGATCAATAAAAAGCTTTATTATTTCGATCCGGAGACGGGTATCCGTCAGTCAGGTCTGATAAAGATTAACGGTAAGTTCTATTTCTTCAGCAGTAGTGACGGAGCTGCATACACCAGCCAGTGGATCACCAGCGATGGTAAGAAATATTACGCAAGCTCCAGCGGAGCGCTCCTGACAGGATGGCAGGAGATTGGCGGAAGCACTTATTATTTCCTGTATCGTTACGGTTACGCTCTGACCGGATTTAATCAGATCAATGGCAAACTGTATTACTTCTACGATTCCGGAAAACTTGCTACTAACACCTGGGTAGATTCCAACCACTATATGGGAAGCGACGGTGTATGGCAGGAAGGAAAGGTAAACACTGCGAATACCTTCTCCTGGCCGCTGAAGAGCTGGTCCTATATCTCCAGCTACTTTGGAGGCAGAGAGTCTCCCGGCGGTATTGGATCCACCAATCATATGGGAATTGACATCGCTGCAGCCAGCGGAACGCCAATTTATGCGGCGGCTTCCGGCGTCATCGTTGTACGCCAGTGGAGTGATTCTGCCGGTTATTATATTCAGATCTCACACGGCACGATCAATGGAGAGGCTCTTGAGACTCAGTATATGCATCAGAGCCGGTTCGCGCCAGGTCTGAGTGTGGGGGACCGGGTGACCAAAGGTCAGCTCATTGGCTACGTGGGATCCACGGGAAATTCCACCGGACCGCACCTGCATTTCGGTGTGAAATCCGATGGCCAGTATGTAGATCCTCTGGATTATGTATCAGAACCAGATCATTAAAAACATCACTATAATATAAATAATAAATAGAAGAAACTCATGAAGAAGAGCTATGGAACGTTTTCGACAGACGTCGGAACGGACCAGCAGCTCTTTTTCTATTCTTTCGCAAAAAACAAGATATCAGACAGCAAAATTATAAAGTTGTCAATAATAATATTATGTAAACAATCTTATTTTTCCATGTGTTCCCTGAGAGTGACAGCGGAGGCAGCCTTTCTGCGGCGGCTGTCATCCATGGCAGCGTAATGCTTTTTCGTGGTGTTGACATCCGAATGTCCCAGCACATCTGCCACAAGATAGATATCGCCCGTTTCCTGATAAAGGGCGGTGCCATAGGTACTTCGCAATTTGTGCGGCGTAATTTTCTTGGTAGTGGTAATCTGAGAGGCATATTTTTTGACCAAATTCTCCACTGCCTGAACCCCCATACGTTTTCTCTGGGTGGAATAGAAGAGTGCGTGCTCATGGCCGGCCACAGGGGTAACGCCTTTGCGAACCTCCAGGTAACGGTGCAATGCCTCGGCGACCTCCTCGCCGAAATAGACGATCATCTCATTGCCGCCTTTTCTTGTGACTTTGATGCCGTTATTTTTAAAATCAATGTCCTCCACATCCAGCCCCACGCACTCTGAGACACGGATACCTGTCCCCAGCAGCAATGTGACCAGAGCGAGATCCCTTTCTTTGGTCTTTTCATAGTAAGCTTTTTTCTGTCCTGTGAGTGTGTCGCCGGCATGTTCGATGTAATCCAGAAGCATGGCGACTTCATCCGCATCCAGACGGGTGATGGCTTTCTGATGCAGTTTCGGCATGTCCACCAGAACGGCAGGATTTGTGTGAATCATTTCCCTCTTATAATAATAGGAATAAAAACTGCGTAAAGAGGACATTTTCCGTTTCAGGCCGCGTTCTCCGTTGGTTGTTGTTTTCTGACTATTTTGGTATACTTTCAGGTATTCTTGATATTCCTCAATGTCAACTGCGTGAATCTGATCCAGGACATCGACAGTGAAGCGGTTCATGCTATAACCGCGAAAAGCAGGGTTTTCCTCCAGCAAAAACTGGAAGAAGATCCGAATGTCGTAGGCGTAGGAAATGCGGGTCCTGGTGGTTGTGGTAGCCTCCAGAGCACGAAAATAATCCCGGCAAAACGGCGGCAAGGCCTTTAAGATTTCCCGCAGACGCAGAGTGTTTTTGATATCTGTCTGTTCCCGGTAAGTTGTTCGTTTTTCCAATAGCAAAACCTCCGTTAGTCTGGACGATAACATCCAAATCGGATACCAGTCCAGATAATATGTTAAGATTAATATTAACTATGTTTAGATTAATCTTAACACGGAAATGGGAATTTAAAAAGTGGTTTGTCTAATTTCGGGTCGATCTATTTGAAAAACCTGGGTTTGTCGTATAGATTGATCTCTAAAGAAAGAGTCCGCATAAGGTGGTAAAATGCAGACTCTCTCCTTTGTAAGAAACATTATGTATCAGAATTTATGGAAATTAATCGTCTTTTTCATCGGAAGTCAGGATTCTGGCTTTCTCTTCCCCGCGCAGCACCCGAAGGATTCCCTCCGCCAGTGCCTGCATTTCATTTTCTCCCGGTAAAATGGATACCGGTGCCAGAAATGATACACGTTCAATAACCATGTCTGTCAGTCTCTTAGAGTAAGCAAGTCCTCCAGTCAGAATAATCTGATCCACTTTTCCTTTCACTGTCGGTCCTAGCTTCGCGATACTCTTTGCAATGGCAAGGGCCATCGCTTCTTCGACTAATGCAGCCTCTTCATTGCCGTCTGCAATCATTTTCTCCACGTCCCGCAGATCCGATGTGCCGAAGAAAGAAACCAGCCCTCCGGTTCTCTGCAGTTTTTTCATCAGCTCTTCCCGTGTGTATTCTCCGCCGTAGGCAAGTTCTACCATAGTATAAGTCGGGAAACCGCCCGCCCGTTCCGGTGAAAACGGTCCTTCCTGGTCCATCACCATGTCAATCATTCTTCCGCCGCTGTGCAGATTGATGGTGATTCCTCCTCCCAGATGTGCCACAATCAGATTCATCTTCTCATAATCCAGCTGATGATCACGGCAGTATTTCAAAGCTGCCGCCCTGGTGTTCAGGCTGTGTCCCCGGGCCACACGGACAATTCCTTTCCACCCGGTCATGGAGGCCACAGGAAGCATCTCATCCACGGTTACGGCATCATAAGTGTAAGCCTTGATTCCCAGCGGTTTGGCGATGTCAAACGCAATGCCGGCTGCCAGGTTGGAAGCATGCTGGTCTCCTGGCCGGTAATGAAGAAAATCTACCATATAATCGTTGACTTCATAAGCACCGGCATGAACCGGAGGCATATTACCGCCCCGGGCTGCGATTGCTGCCAGAGAGTCAAGGGATTCCCCGTGCTTTTCCAGGCATTCTTTTACCAGTGCTGTCCTCATGTCCAGCTGGTCATAAATGGTTTTATATTCTTTCAGCTCCTCCAGGCTGTGGGAGATACTCTCCATCCATTTCTGCTGATCTCCCTCGTAAATTGCGATTTTCGTGGATGTAGAGCCTGGATTAATCACTAATATTTTCTCATTTTTCATCGTTGGTCAACCCTTTCTGTTGTTTTGAAGTCTGATGGTCAGCCGCTCACAATGCAGGCAAGCATCAGCGAGTTAAACTTCTCTTCTGCCGAGGAACCTCTGGAAGTCAGGACAATCGGACATTTAGCACCGACAATCAATCCGGCCATCTTCGCATGTGCCATCTCTGTCAGAGATTTTCCGAGAATGTTCCCTGCATGAATATTGGGGACAAGCAGAATATCTGCGTCACCCGCGCAGGGGCTCTGATAATTCTTCACCACTGCCCGTTCTTTCACCATGGCAAGGTCAAAGGAAATCGGTCCCTCTACAATGCAGTCCCCAATCTCCCCTTTCTGATTCATTTCCTTGAGTGCCAGGGCCTCCATGGATTCCGGCATCTTTGGATTCGGCGTCTCTGAGGCAGCCAGCACGCACACCTTCGGCATGTCACATCCCAGCTTTCTCATCACCTTCACTGCGTTCTCAATGATACTCTTCTTCTGCTCCAACGTCGGATAAGGAAGCATTCCTCCATCCGTGGTGAGCAGCAATTTGTGATAAGCAGGTATCTCATTCACTGCCACATGGCTCATGACTCCTCCCAGTCCGAGTCCCGTTGCCTTATTCACCACAGGACGCAGCATCTGCGAAGTCTCAAGTTTTCCTTTCATCAGGAAATCCGCACGCCCCTCTCTCACCGTCTGCACGCCAAGGGATGCCGCGCTCTCAGGATCCTCCGCATCGAGAATCTGGTCATCTGTGATCGCAAAAGAAATCTGCTCTGCCGTCTGATGGATTGCCTCACGGTTTCCGATGAGAAGCGGCGTCACAAGCCCCTCCCGTGTCACCTCTGCCACCGCTTCCAGTGCATGTGGATCTTCCGCCCGCACCAAAGCCACAGTCTTGCGATCCGTCTTCGTGTTTACCAATTCCAGAAGTTCCTGAAAATGTCTGTATCTCATGATTATCCCCCATTTCAAATTCCATGCTTAATCGCATGATGCATCATGCATTAATTATAGAAAGTGCCTCTTCCATTGTCAACAATAAATAAAAAAAAGAAGCTTTTTTCGAAAATTTTTCAAGAAATTTATAAAAAAGCTTCTCATTTTTTGACTATATTTACTAAGTTAATCTTCCGGGTCCTCTTCTCTCTTGCTGCCTCTCAGATCCCACACAGGCTTGTAATAATGAATCTCCAACAATTTCAGCACATCCTCGTGGCGCTTCTCCCGGATGGCGTTTAAAATATCTCTGTGCTGGTTCAGTCCGATGACCCACTCCTGGTCATCATTCTGATGGTCATAGAGGGAACCCAGGAAAAAGAGAGGAAAGACTGCGTCAAACTGGGAAATTAATCTCTCATTTCCTGTGGCTTCCAGAATACAACGGTCAAACATATCCGCATAATAAGTGAATTCATAGGCATCCTTTTTCTCGAAATAAGATTCCTGGATCTTCAGTGTCTCTTCCATATGCTCGCACAGCTGCTCTGTGCAGTCAATCTCTACACAATACTTATAGGCTCCTGTGATCCAGAAATAGAGAACCTGTGCCAGTTCAAACATATCACGGCGGTTCAGGGTCACCACATGAATTCCGCTGTTGGGTGTGGTGATGACCAATCCCTGCTGTTCCAGAAGGTTAAGCGCTTCCCGTATGGGAGAATTGCTGACCTTTAATTCTTTTGATAACTGTCCGATATTAATACGGCTTCCAAGAGGAATCTCCTGCTTTAAAATTCTTGTTTTTAAAATCTCATAGGTTTGTTCTTTGATTGTTTTCATAGTTACTCTGCTCCTTCATTTGAATTTATCATACGCTAAATTTAGAATATTTGTCAAGATGAAGAAGAAAAAGGATTGACAGATCCTAATCTTTCTGTTATTAATAAATTAACGCACGATGCATCATGCATCTAAAAACATCACAAAAATAAAATGTAAAGGAGTGTGTGAATATGCGAGTGATGATGAGCGGCGATGAAGCCGTTGCAAGAGGTGCCTGGGAAGCAGGCGTGACAGTTGCTGCCGCCTATCCCGGTACGCCCAGTACAGAGATTTTGGAGAATGTCTCTCTTTATAAAGATGACATTTACTGTCAGTGGGCCAACAATGAAAAAGTTGCTGTGGAAATTGCCTCCGGCGCTTCCATTGGCGGTGCCAGAGCTCTCTCTGCCATGAAACATGTGGGCATGAACGTGGCGGCTGATCCGATCTTCACCATGGGATATGCCGGTGTCAACGGAGGTCTGGTAATTGTTACCGCTGATGACCCAGGCTGTCACAGTTCTCAGAATGAGCAGGATAACCGCCTGTACGCGCAGCACGCGAAGCTGGGTATGGTAGAGCCTTCCGATTCCCAGGAGTGCAAGGATTATGTGAAAGCAGCTTATGAGATCGGCGAGCGCTTCGATCTGGCTATGCTGGTTCGCATGACCACCCGTGTCTGTCATTCCAAGAGTATTGTGGAACTTGCTGACCGTAAGGAAGTCGGTGTGAAGCCCTATGAGCGCAAAGTAGATAAATACGCTATGCTCCCGGCTGTGGCCAGAAGCCGCCATCTGGCTGTGGAGGAAAATCTTGCGAAATTGGAGGAATATGCTTACTCCTGCGCATTGAACCGCACAGAGTATCATGACAAAAAGATTGGAATCATCACCAGCGGAATCTCCTACATGCATGCCCGTGAAGTCTTTGGGGACAATGCCTCCTATCTGAAATTCGGACTTACTTATCCTCTGAGCAAGAAATTGATCCAGGAATTCTGTGAGAACGTGGAAAAAGTGTATGTCATCGAGGAAGGCGAACCTTATCTGGAGACTGCTGTGCGGGCACTCGGGATTGACTGTCTTGGCAAAGAAGTAGTCACCTGTCAGGGAGAATTGAACGCACAGATTGTAAGAGAAGCATTTCAGGTGGGAACTGCCCCGGATACATACCAGGTAGAGCTTCAGGCTCCGCCAAGACCTCCGGTTCTCTGTGCCGGATGTCCCCACAGAGGATTCTTCTATTCTCTGAGCCGCTTCCAGAAACGTCTCATTGCTGTGGGCGATATCGGATGCTATGCTCTGGGTGTCAATCCTCCTCTGAACGGATTCGATATCTCGATCTGTATGGGTGCCGGATTCTCCGCTCCGATCGGATTGGCTCAGGCACTGAAAAGACAGCAGGATTCCAGAAAAGTCTTCGGTATCCTGGGAGACTCCACGTTCTTCCACTCCGGAATGAACAGTATGATTGATGCCATTCATGCCCAGGCGAACGTATGCCTCTGTGTGCTGGATAACTCGATTACTGCCATGACCGGGCATCAGGAGAATGCGGGAACTGAGAGAAACCTGATGGGCGAGGAAGTGCCAAGAATTGAACTGTTGGATATCATCAAAGCTACCGGGCTGTCTGAAGAATTTATCTCTGTGGTAGATCCTCTGGATCTGAACGGCATGAAAGAAGCCATTGAGAAAGCTCTGGCAGTGGAAGGTCCTTATCTCATTGTGACGAAACGTCCTTGTGCCCTGATCAAGTCTGTAATCAAACAGAATGCAGGAAAACACTGTGTGATCGATGCAGACAAATGTAAAGGCTGTAAATCCTGTATGAAGATTGCCTGTCCTTCTCTCGCGTTCGAGAATAAGAAGGCCTATGTGGCAGACCCGGCGAACTGCAATGCTTGCGGACTTTGTATGCAAATGTGTAAATTCGGAGCAATTACGAAAGTAGGTGAATGATATGACAACAAGTATACTGCTGACCGGCGTAGGCGGACAGGGGACCATCCTGACCAGCAAGATTCTCACCGCCGGCCTGATGGAAAAAGGTTATGATGTGAAAATGAGTGAGATTCATGGGATGAGCCAGAGAGGCGGCACCGTGAACACACAGATTAAATATGGCGAGAAAGTTTACGCTCCCAATATCGGAAACGGGGAAGCCGATCTGATCGTAGCTTTTGAGAAGGTCGAGGCACTGCGCGCACTCCCCTACCTGAAAAAAGGCGGCATGATCGTGATGGATGAGCGTGAAATCTACTCTATGCCGGTTCTGACAGGGGCTGCAGAGTATCCGCATAATGCCCATGAAGTCTTAAAAGAAGCTGTCGAAAATGTAATTGTCCTTCCGGCTAGCAAGATTGCCGAGGAAGCAGGAAATATCAAGGCTCAGAATATCTGTCTCCTCGGTGCTCTGGTGGGTGTGCTGAAACTGGATGACATTGACTGGAAACGGATTATCACTGAACAGGTTCCAGCCAAATTCTTGGAAGTGAATTTGAAGGCTTTTGAAGCAGGACATAACCTGCAGATTTCTTAAGGCACGTTTTCGCCTCACAGATTACCGTCCTGCCTCCCGCTCCATTTGATCTCGGAATTTCGAATGTTTGTTTGCATTTCCTCAACAAATATGATAGAATGAATTAGAATATTTTGAATAATAGACGGGAGGAGCCTATATGGGGTACGGTAAGATAACCGATAAACAGAGGGAGATTCTGGAATACATAAAAAATGAGATCTTAAATCGGGGATTTCCACCGTCAGTCCGCGAGATCTGTGAGGCGGTGAAACTGAAATCCACTTCTTCCGTTCACGCACATCTGGAGACTTTGGAGAAGAACGGATATATCCGCAGAGACCCGACGAAACCGCGCACAATTGAAATTCTGGACGATAACTTTAATCTTCTCCGCCGGGAGATGGTGAACGTGCCTGTTGTCGGCGTAGTGACCGCCGGACAGCCGATCCTGGCCGTAGAGAATATCGAGAGTTATTTTCCAGTGCCAGCGGAGATGATGCCGAATAAGCAATGTTTTATTCTCCATGTGAAGGGTGAGAGTATGGTAAACGCCGGTATCCTGGATGGGGACCAGGTACTGGTTCAGCAGCAGCCGGACGCAGAGAACGGAGAGATTGTGGTAGCGCTTCTGGGGGAAGATGCCACAGTCAAGAGGTTCTATAAGGAAGACGGATACTACCGTCTTCAGCCGGAGAATGATACCATGGATCCGATTATCGTGAACCAGGATGAGGATTTTCAGATACTGGGGAAGGTTTTTGGAGTCTTCCGTCTGTTTCAATAATGAATCATAAAATCTCAGAAAAAAACCGGGACATGCCCATGCAGGTGTGTCCCGGTTTTTTGCGGTGCGCCCGGCAAATGCCTGCTTAAGCAAGCCCGGCTGTCGCAAAAACTTCTATTCTTCTTCCAATTCCTCGGCTGTGATGGTGTGGCCGTCTCTCCAGATTCTCTCCAGATCGTAAAAAAGCCGGTTCTCTTCATCGAAGACATGTACAATCAGATCGCCGTAATCCATCAGAATCCAGCTGGAGCTGCGGGTTCCCTCGATCTGCTTTGGCTCATAGCCTGCTCTTCCCAGCTTCTCTTCCACATTGTCAACCATGGCCTGAACCTGGTTCTGGTTCCCGCCGCTGGCAATGATGAAATAGTCTGCAATGGTGGAGACTTCCCCAATATCGATAATCTTGATATCCATTGCCTTCTTCTCATCCAGCGCCTTGTATGCCAGTCTGGCCATTTCTTTTCCGATATTCATCTTTCGACCTCCTGTTTGCGTTCCTGGTGAAGCTTTTGATAGAACTCAAAGGCATCACGGGTCATAGTATCAATCTCTCCCGGATTTCCGTCCAGATAAGACAAAGTATCTCTTAAAATCTCATACATACACTCATCCAGATCCTGAAAAGCCGTACGGCGGATTGAATCCAGATTCGGGGCTTTGTCACGCATAGGCTCGATATAATCCGCAATGTACACGATCTTTTCTAGTTTTGTCATATCCGGCTTTCCGGTTGTGTGGTAGGTAATGGAACTTAAGATCGATTCCTCCTCCACATGATATTTTTCTTTTGCAATATAGGCTCCCAGTTTCGCATGAAGTAAAAAAGGATGTTCCCTCTCTACTTCGGTCACGGGGATATGATGTTTTTTGCACATTTCCAGTTTTTTCTTGTTCGGGATGCACTTTGCACTGTCGTGCAAAAGTCCCGCCACCTGGGCATCCATCAAGTTATAGCCGTGCACCATAGCCAGGGAAGCACAGGTATACATCACCCCCAGGGTGTGCAGAAAACGCTGCTCATCCAGGTATTTCTCCAGCTTTTTCTGCATATGATACAGATCATAGACTGCCATCTTCTCCCCTCCTCTCTCAGTGGTGATAGATCTTCTGACTCTCAATATAGGAAATTACGGAGTCACTGCAGTAATAGCGGATACTCTTCCCCTCCTGCACCCAGCGGCGGAGAATCTGAGAGGAGACATCGATATTCAGGGTATCCAGGCGGATGAAATTGCCGTGATACTTCTCCTGCAGACGCTTCATCTCAACGTCGATTTTGCCCACTGGTGTATGGTTCCTGGTGGCCACCACAATGGTACAGGCCGCACAGATCCGATCCGGTTTCATCCAGCTGTCCAGGCTGAACAGCGAGTCGGCTCCGATGATAAAATAATACTCAATATCCGGATTCTCTGCGTTTAACTGTTCCAGTGTCCTGTAAGTATAAGAATATCCTTCCTCATGCATCTCGATGGTGGAAAGCTCGAAATGAGGATTGGGGGCGATGGCTCTGGCGACCATCTCCACACGCTGTTCATCGCTGGCACGTCCTTTTCGGTTCTTCTTGTGAGGCGGATTGCCGGACGGCATGAACAGAACTTTTTCCAGTTCCAGCTGCTCGTAAGCTTTCTCCCCTAAGATTAAGTGACCGATATGGATGGGATCAAAAGTTCCCCCCATAATCCCGATTTTTCTGCGTTTTTCTCCCATAATGGTTCCTCTTTTTTATTTCGGCAGTTCAATTTTTCTCTTGTCTTTTTTTCCTCTCTTATAGAGAATGATTTTCTTTCCGATTACCTGCACTACCTCAGACTGTGTCCGCTCCGCAAGCATCTGCGCCATGTCCTGTGGATCGAACAGACAGTTCTGGAGCACAGAAATTTTGATCAGCTCCCTCGCCTCCAAAGCTTCCGCCACAGAGGCAGTGTTCTCGGGAGTCACACCGCTCTTTCCCAGCTGAAGAATCGGCTCAATTTTCATGGCAAGACTTCTCAAATAAGCCCTCTGTTTACTCGTCATCGATTGTTACCTCTACTTATAATAATCAAATTCAAAACCATACATGCGGACAGTATCTCCCTCCTGGATTCCCGCTTCCTCCAGGTCATCCAGAATTCCGCTGTCCTTCAGGAAACGCTGGAAGAAAGCGAATCCCTTCTCGGAATCCAGATTGGTATATCCCAGCATTTTTTCAATCTTTGGACCTTCCACAATGAAGGTGTGCGCATCATCCTCGTCCACTTCCACTGTGTAGGGCAGATTCTCTGTGACGAGAACATCCTCCGGGAAGAATTCCTGTTCAAAGGTCACAGGCTTTTGTTCCATGGAATTGAGAAGACCCTGTACATAATACAGAAGCTCCTTCACACCCTGGCCGCTGACCGCTGAGATGGGGAAGACTTTGATTCCCTTCGGCTCAAATTCCATCTTCAAAAGCTCTACCGGGCTTTCGGATTCATCATAGATGGCGTCAATTTTGTTCGCGGCAATCACCTGGGGACGTCTGGCAATCTCAGGATTGTAGGCTTCCAGTTCCTTGTTGATCTTATAGATATCATCGATGGGATCACGGCCCTCTGTGGATGCGGCATCCACAATGTGAATGATGACACGGGTACGCTCAATATGCCTGAGAAATTCATGTCCAAGTCCCACTCCCTCAGATGCGCCCTCAATCAATCCCGGGATATCGGCAATGACAAAACCTGCGCCGTCCAGATCCACAACCCCCAGGTTGGGGCTCAGCGTGGTGAAATGATAGTTGGCAATTTTGGGCTGCGCGTTGGTGACTCTGGAGAGAAAGGTTGATTTTCCCACATTGGGGAAGCCCACCAGACCCACATCAGCGATCACCTTCAGCTCCAGCTGGACTTCCAATTCCTGAGCCGGCTGTCCCGGCTGTGCGTATTTGGGAACCTGCATGGTAGCTGTGGCATAGTGCATATTTCCCTTGCCGCCTCTGCCTCCCTTTAAGATGACCTGTCTGATATTTTCCCCGGACATGTCCGCGATCACTTTCCCGGTCGTTGCCTCCGTCACAACGGTGCCCTCCGGAACCTTCAGAATGATGTCACTTCCATTGCCTCCGTGACAGCGGCGCTTCCCGCCGGGCTCTCCGTCCTGCGCCTGGAATTTTCTGCGGTGACGATAGTCTGTCAGAGTATTCAGGCCTTTGTCCACCTCGAAGATGACGTCTCCGCCCTTTCCTCCGTCCCCTCCGTCCGGGCCTCCGTTGGGAACATAGAGCTCCCTGCGGAAACTTACGTGGCCGTCCCCGCCTTTTCCCGATCGGATGATAATTTTCGCTCTGTCTGCAAACATAATTACCTCCGCTGCAAATATAGAATGCTTGTCTTGTCTCGTCTCATTCCTGAATCTTTTCTATATGATAGAAAAGGCTCCAAACCGATACGATTTGAAGCCTCATGCTGCTCTTACTCAGATACTGGAACGATAGAAACCTGTTTCTTGTCTCTTCCTTTTCTGGTATATCTTACAACACCGTCTGTCAAAGCAAACAAAGTGTAATCTTTGCCGCATCCAACGTTCACACCTGGATGAATCTTTGTTCCGCGCTGTCTGTAAAGGATATTGCCAGCTTTTACAAACTGTCCGTCTGCTCTCTTCGCTCCCAGTCTCTTGGACTCGGAATCTCTGCCGTTCTTAGTAGAACCAACTCCCTTTTTATGAGCAAAAAGCTGAAGGTTCATTCTCATCATGGCCTTACACCTCCTTGGTTATTACCTCTAAATACTTACCATCGCAGCTCTCTTCGATCTGAGTCAGACCCAGAACCAGGGCATCCATCAGAAGGGTTCCTCTCTCGCTGACCGGATCTGTGAAACGGAAGAATACCTCCCCGTCATCCTCTTTCAGCTCAATCTCATCTTCCGTGAAAGTCTCGATGGAATTCACCGTCGTGATCACCAGTGCGGATACCGCCGCGCAGATGATATCCTTCCCGGAATCGGCATACCCTGCATGCCCTTTGGAATGAAAGCTTGCGTAAGAATGATTTTTCTTTTTTACTGTTACACGAATCATATTTCCGACAGGAATTAAGCGTTAATCTTTTCGATCTTCACTTTCGTGTACTGCTGTCTGTGACCGTTTTTCTTGTGATAACCAGTTTTTCTTTTGTATTTGTAAACGACAACTTTCTTAGCTTTGCCGTTCTCAACTACAGAAGCGGTAACACTGGCATTTGCCACATCGCTGCCTACTTTCAGACCGTCGTTGCTCACTGCGATTACGTCATCGAAAGTAACAGTCTCTCCAGCTTCCACACCAAGTTTTTCTACTTTAATGGTATCGCCCTCGGATACTTTGTACTGTTTACCACCTGTTGCAATAATTGCGTACATATGGCACCTCCTATAAACATTACTCGCCAAATATGGTGGCCTTGCGGCTCTTCAAACCTCTTTGTGCGGCATACCTTTGTATAATAGCATCGAAAGTGGTGAAAGTCAAGAGTTATTGCGACTTTTTCATGAAATTTGCGAACACATTCGATTCTCCTTTGCTTTCTGAGAGTTTCCTGTTATAATAAGATTGTGAAAGATTCAGCAAAAGATGAGTCCGGGCAGCCGGATGATTCTACAATATTTCCTAAGATGAGAAAGGAGAATAAATAACAATGAATGTCACTGAAACTATCAAATACGTTGGTGTGAATGACCATCAGGTGGATCTCTTTGAGGGTCAGTACGTAGTGCCAAGCGGAATGTCCTACAATTCCTATGTGATCGACGATGAGAAGATCGCAATCATGGACACCGTGGATATCCATTTTACCCATGAGTGGCTGGACAATATCGCAAACGTTTTGAATGGAAGAAAACCAGATTATCTGGTAGTTCAGCACATGGAGCCGGATCACGCTGCCAATATCGAGAACTTCATGAAGACATATCCGGATACAACCATCGTTGCCACTGCGAAAGCGTTCGCCATGATGGATTGTTTCTTTAACCTGGATCCTCAGGTAAAACGCCACGTTGCAGACAATGGTTCCACATTATCTCTCGGAAAGCATCTGCTCACCTTCGTGTTCGCTCCAATGGTTCACTGGCCAGAGGTTATGATGACTTACGAAAGCACCGAGAAGGTTCTCTTCTCCGCAGACGGATTCGGTAAATTCGGTGCCCTGGATGTGGAAGAAGACTGGGATGACGAGGCACGCCGTTATTATATCGGTATCGTTGGAAAATACGGCGCACAGGTTCAGGCTGTTCTGAAACTGGCAGGCACTCTGGATATCCAGACCATTTGTCCTCTGCACGGACCGATCCTGAAAGAAAATCTCGGACATTACATCCAGAAATACGATATCTGGTCTTCTTATAAAGTGGAGGAAGAAGGTATTGTCATCGCATATACTTCCGTATACGGACACACCAAGAAAGCCGTTGAGATGCTGGCTGAGCAGCTCAAAGCGAAGGGATGCCCGAAGGTTGTTGTCTATGATCTCGCAAGATGTGACATGTCACAGGCTGTGGCTGACGCATTCCGCTATGAGAAACTGGTACTGGCTACCACCACTTACAACGCAGAGATCTTCCCATTCATGAAACAGTTCATCGATCATCTGACTGAGCGGAACTTCCAGAAACGTACCATCGGTCTGATCGAGAATGGTTCCTGGTCTCCTCTGGCTGCGAAGATCATGAAATGTATGTTTGCAAAATCCAAAGACATCACCTGGCTTCACACTACCGTCAGAATCAAATCTGCGGTCAGCGCTGAGAACAAAGAGCAGCTGGAAGCAATGTCCAACGAACTCTGCCAGAAATACATCGCGCAGTCCCCGGATTCCGCCAACAAGAACGATCTCACTGCTCTGTTCCGCATTGGATATGGCCTCTATGTGGTTACCTCCAACGATGGCAAAAAGGATAACGGTCTGATCGTCAACACTGTGACACAGCTGACCGACACCCCGAACCGTGTGGCTGTCAACATCAACAAAGCGAACTATTCTCACCATATCATCAAACAGACTGGCATTCTCAATGTAAACTGTCTGTCTGTGGACGCTCCGTTCAGTGTATTTGAGCGCTTCGGATTCCAGAGCGGACGTACTGCGGATAAATTTGACGGCATCACACCGATTCGCTCCGACAATGGTCTTGTGATCCTTCCGGAGTATATCAATGCTGTGATTTGCCTGAAAGTTGAGCAGTATGTGGATCTTGGAACCCATGGCATGTTCATCTGCTCTGTGACAGAGGCACGTGTGATGAGTGAGAAAGAGACCATGACTTATACTTACTACCAGAACAACGTGAAACCGAAACCAAACACTGAGGGCAAGAAAGGCTTCGTATGCAAAGTCTGCGGATACATTTATGAAGGCGATGAGCTGCCGGATGACTTCATCTGCCCGCTCTGCAAACATGGTGTGGCTGACTTTGAACCGATTCAGTAAGACAGTTGTAAAATAAAAACAGCTATGTAAAATAAAAAGGACCATTCCTAGAATCCAGGCTTTTATCAAGCTTCGGATCTTGGAATGGTCTTTTTTTGATACTATTTTTTCTTATTAAACTTCATAATCAATACATCTACGACCAAGGCTGCCACTGCCAGCACCATGATCATCACAAAAGTAGAATTGTAAGCGCCTCCGGATTGCTCAATCAGCATACTGGAGATCATCGGTCCAAGAATCGCCGCAGGAATCAGGGCGAAGTTGCCGAGACTGAAATTCACCGGATAATACTTGGGACCATACTCTTTGTGGATGAACGCGGATGTTATCGTAGGTGTGCTGCCATATCCCACACCGGCCAGCAGAAGACCGATCAAGATAAATGGAATTCCGAAATTCACAGCACCCAGGAACAGACACAATCCTGCCAGGAACGTAAAACAGATGTTCAAAAACAGAGACGGCTTGGTGCTGAACTTGTCAAAGAAGCTTCCCATGAACACTCTTCCGCCGCCGTTACACAGAGAGACAACCAGTCCCATAACAGCCGGCGCACCAAAAGCCAGTGCGATGGACGCCGCACTGTTGATGACCAGAAGGCCGGCAGAATTCAGAAGAATCGCCCACAGAACAAACAGCCAGAAGACAGGAGTCTTCAACATATCTGCTGTGGTAGTGCTGGGAACCTCTTCTTCGGAACTCGTGGCTGATTCGTTCTCCGTCTTCGGCGGTACTTTCATGAAGAAAGAACCTGCCACCAGGATTATTGCCACGGCCACGGCAAGAACCAGGAAGGTTGGAAAGAGTCCGATGGCACTGATCAGACTGTTGACCGCACTTCCCAGGATAATTCCGCCCAGTCCGAATCCCATCAACATCAATCCAGACGCAAGACCTGCCCGGTCTGTAAACCACTTGTTCACCGTACTGATCACTGTGTTGTATCCGAAACCAACTCCACCGCCGCAGAAGAAACCATAGAAGACATATAAAAGGATCAAGCTGGTGCCGGAATCATCAGGATTCAATCTGGAAGCTCCGAAAAATCCAATAAAAAGCATAATTGCTGACAGCCAGAGAACTGTCCGAGGCGGAAATTTCTTCGCCAGAAGACCGGAGAAAAAGCCGCACAGACAGAAGAAAATCATAGAAATCGTAAACGTAAGCGACAGCTGTGATTCCGTCCAGTCTGTGTACACCTCATTGAAAGGAGCTTTGAAAATCGACCATGCATAAATCAGCCCCAGAAACAACAGCATAACAGTTCCAGCAATCAGATAACTCCAACGTTTTGTGTTATTCATTTTTTAAACCCCCATTATTCTTTTTATATCGCACGATGCATCATGCATCAATTATAAAAAAATGAATCCACTCTTGTCAAGGTAATACGATTATCAATTCTTATTTGTTGCTCACGATGCAGGCAAGAATCAGAGAATTAAACTTCTCCTCCTCAGAAGAACCGCGGGAAGTGAGCACGATCGGACACTTTGCTCCCATGATTAATCCTGCCATCTTCGCATGAGCCATCTCTGTCAGGCTCTTTCCCAGCATATTTCCGGCATGTACATTGGGAACCAGAAGAATGTCCGCATCACCGGCACAGGGGCTCTCATATCCCTTGGTCACAGAACGTTCTTTCACCATCGCCAGGTCAAAGGAGATCGGTCCTTCCACGATACATCCAGTCAGTTCTCCTTTCTGGTTCATCTCCTTCAACGCCACTCCATCCATGGACTCCGGCATCTTGGGATTCGGTGTCTCAGACGCTGCCAGGACACACACCTTGGGATTCTCATATCCCAGTCTGTGGAGAACCTCAACCGCATTTTCAATGATCTGCTTCTTCTGCTCCAAAGTCGGATAAGGAAGCATTCCGCCATCTGTCGTGATCACCAGTTTATGATAAGAAGGAATCTCCGTGAGCGCCACATGGCTCATCACTTTGCCTTTGCCAAGGCCTGTCTCCTTGTTGACAACCGGACGCAGCATCTGAGCAGTCTCAAGCTTGCCCTTCATCAGGAAATCCGCTTTTCCCTCACGGATCAGCTTCACTCCCTCCGTAGCCGCTTCTTCCGGTGTCTGAGCATCCAGAATCTGCTCATCCCGGACATTGACGCCAAGGTGAGCTGCTGTCTCTTTGATCGCCTCACGGTTTCCGATCAAAATCGCGTCAATCAATCCTTTTTCTACCACTTCTGCCACGGCACCGAGGGCGTGGTCATCTTCTGCTCTGACCAAGGCTACTGTTTTTTTATTTGCTTTGGGATCAACCAGAGCCAAAAGTTCTTCAAACTTTTTGAAAACCATAAAAAAATACCTCCTCTTTGTCTATTTTTACCAGTATAACATGAGAAGGTATTTTTTGTATAGTATATTTTTAACTATTTTTTTATAAATCGGGCACGATTTCGATCCAATAGCCATCCGGGTCCGTGATGAAGTAGATTCCCATCGCCGGATTCTCAAAAACAATACATCCCATCTTCTGATGTTTTTCATGGTATGCATCGTACTCATCCGTGGTAAACGCAAGATGGAACTCATTTTCTCCCAGATTATAGGGCTCGCTGCGGTCCTTCAGCCAGGTCAGTTCCAGAGTAAAATCTGAATGCCCGTCCCCAAGGTAAACCAGTTTGAACGATCCGTCTTCCGCATTCTTCTCCCGCACTGGAGTCAGTCCCAGTGCCTCCTTATAAAAGGTGATGCTTTTTTCAAGATCCAGCACATTAAAATTAAAATGATTAAAACTCAGCATGATTTTTCCTCCTGTAATTCACGCAGATCCTCAATGAGAGGACGGCGCACTTTCTTTCTTGTTGCCTCCACAATCTTCAGCTTGGTGAAATCAATCGCCGTGGCTCGGATGGGATCTTTTTTTAGATACTTCTGCAATACGTGGAAGAGCTCATCTTCATAGACCGGATTCTCCATACTGATGAAATCAATCAGAATAGACCCGGAAAGATTTCGCAGCCGAAGCTGACAGGCAATCTCCGCGGCAGCCTCCAGATTGATCTTCCGGTATGTCTCCTCTGCTTTTTTCTTATTCACATACTTGCCGGAATTCACATCGACGGACACAAAAGCCTCTGTCTGCTGAATGACCAGAAAACCTCCGCTTTTTAACCAGATCTTCTCCTGCTGTATCTGCCGGATTACAGACTCCAGCTGGTACAGCTTATAAAGCGGAAGCAAAGAATCTTCATAGAGACGAAGCTGGCAGCTCCCGCTGATTCTCTGTACCTGATCCAGCGTCTTCAGCTTCTGGTACAGGGAAGGGACGTCTGTGACGATCTCTGTGAGTCCCTCGGTGTAAGTGTTTCTGAGAACCTTCTGATAGAAAGGTTCTGCCTCATAGAGAAGACTGAAGCAGGTACGGCTCCTGCCATATTGGAGTACCTGATCCATCTTCTCTTTAAGCTCCTGGAATTCCTTCAGAATCTGCTTGGGCTTTCCGCTCCTGGCGTTGGTGCGCACGATGATTCCAAACGTTCCGTCCATCACCGGCGTCAGAAGTTCGCGAAGCCAATTCTTATCATAGCTGATCAGCTTCGAAGAAAAGGAAATCTGGCTTCCATCGGTGGTGAGAACCAGATATGTTCCCGTAAAATTCAACCGTGTTGTCACACTGGGAACCTTCCCTTTCATAGCTTCTTTTGACACCTGAACCAGAATCTGATCCCCAGGTGCGATCTTGGAATGCCGGTAAGGCTGCGCATAGATTGCAGTACTCTCCTCTTTCAGAGAATAGTAACAGGTCAGTCCATTCTGGATCATGATAAAAGCGGAATGGATGTTTGGGATGACCCGCTGAACCTGTCCCACATAGATATTTCCCAGAATATTCGGCCGGTGTTCCGATGTGAACTGAATCTCCCGGATCCGGTCTTCCTCCTCCAGTGCACTGACCGCACAGGGAACCCCGTGGATCTGCATATTTGTAAAAAGTAATTTACTCAATTCTCTCTCCTAAATCTGCCAGAGGAACAAATCGATGAAGATTTTCCTCCTGGGCAAGGTCTGCGTAAAGTTCGCAGCGGTGTATCTGGTATGGATACTGTTCGGGCGAAATGTCCGCATAGGCAAAGAAGTTCTCCAGAACCAGTTCCGGTTTCGTGTAATTGCGGCTGGCAGCAGACAGTCGCATAAAGATTCCCTGATTGGACAGACGCATTTCATGGATGTTCGGGCGAAGATCCACCGATTTCTCATTACGTTTCGTCTTCTTCGTCACAGGGATTTCTTTCTGGGCGAGGAAACTGCAGATCTTCTCGGACCACCATTCCTCTGGCCTTTGCTCACCGCAGAATGTGATCTCATAATCAGCAGCCTCAACCAGAGACATGGCCTTGCTGGCCTTGCCGTCTTCCACTTTCCGGGCACAGAGAATCCGGATCCCCTCTACCATAGTTTCATTCAGACGTCTCTCAATCTCATCGGTGGAGACTTCTTCTGTGAACTGAACATCGAAGTATTCCCCGCTGCTGGTGACTCCCACGCCAAGAGGGGAAGCGAAGGACATGATAATATGAGGACTGAATCCCTCACTGTATGCCACCGGAAGTCCGGCCCGGCGCAGTGCCTTCTGAAAATAGCGCATCGTGTCCAGATGTCCGATGAACTTCAGATAACCCTCTTTTGAAAATTTAATTCTGACCTTCATAGCAGACACCTCCTTGATAACGTTTCGCTCCGCATCCGGAGCAGTCCATCCGGCAGTTCGGCGTGACTTTTCCTTCCTGCGCCCGCTCCCACTCACGGATCAGGAATTTCTTAGTCACTCCTGCGTCGATGAAATCCCAGGGAAGCAGTTCGTCCGTGGAACGCTCTCTGAGTGTATAGAAGTCAAGGGAAATCCCGGTCTCCTCAAAGGCCTCTATCCAGATGTTCTGATGGAACGTCTCAGACCAGGCGTCATACAGAGCCCCCTTTTCATAAGCCCGGCGGATCACCTGGGCAGCCCGGCGGTCTCCTCTGCCCAGAAATCCTTCCAGTATGGTCACATCTGCCTCATGCCAGCTGTAATGAATGCTTCTCTGATTCAGCTGGGCACGGATCTCCTCTTTTACGACCTTCGCCTTTCCCTCGAAATCCTTCTGGGAAAACATGGACGCCCACTGGAACGGGGTAAATGGTTTCGGCACAAAAAAGGAAGTACTCACATTGACCTGGACTTTTCCTTTTCTCTGATCTTTGGGAATCTCATAGTATTCTTCCGCGATTTTCTCAGCCAGATGAGCGATTCCTTTCATATCCTCTTCCGTCTCCGTGGGAAGCCCCAACATAAAATACAGCTTAACCTTATTCCAGCCTCCCTGAAAAGCAGTTCGGGCTCCCTGGAGAATGTCTTCCTCCGTCAGTCCTTTGTTGATAACATCCCGAAGTCTCTGGGAACCCGCCTCGGGAGCGAATGTCAGGCTGCTCTTGCGGACATCCTGAACTTTTCCCATCACATCCAGGGCAAAAGAATCAATCCGAAGGGATGGAAGGGAGATATTCACCTTCTGGTCCGCACATTCATCAATCAGAAAATCCACCAGTTCTCTCAACTGGGAATAATCGCTGGAACTTAAGGAACTCAAAGAAATCTCATCATACCCTGTATTTTCCAGCATCTGGCGGGCATAATTCTTCAGCACTTCCACATCTTTTTCCCTGGTGGGGCGGTATATCATTCCGGCCTGGCAGAAACGGCATCCCCGGATACATCCTCTTTGAATCTCCAGTGTCACCCGGTCCTGAACCGCACGGATAAAGGGAACCACCGGCTTGGTGGGATACACGGAAGTATCCAGATCCATCACAACCTGTTTTTCCACCTTCTCAGGCACTCCCGGACGGGTCGGTGAAAAGGATGCCAAAGTTCCATCCTCATGGTAGGAAGCCTGGTAGAACCGGGGAACGTAGATTCCCGGAATCGCTGCCGCCTTGAGCAGGAACTCCTCTCTGGAACCTCCCTCCTTCTTATTGGCAAGATAGAGATCAAAGAGCTCATCGTAACGAATCTCTCCCTCTCCGATATAAAACAGATCAAAGAATTCCGCAATCGGTTCCGGATTGTAGACACAAGGCCCTCCCCCGATAACAATCGGACAGTCCTCGCCCCTCTCTGTGGCTGTCAAGGGAATTTGACTTAAGTCCAAAATCTGGAGAATATTGGTATAACACATTTCGTACTGGATGGTGATTCCCAGAAAATCGAAATCCTTCACCGGATCCTGAGATTCCAGGGCGAAAAGGGGAATCTTCTCCTGACGCATCAAAGCATCCAGATCTGTCCAGGGCGAAAAGACCCTCTCACACCACACATCCTCCCTTTGATTGAACATGTGGCAGAGAATCTGCATTCCCAGGTGGGACATTCCAATTTCATACACGTCCGGAAAGGCCATGGCAAAACGGATAGAAACCTTTTCGGGATCTTTCATAACCGCATTGACCTCACCTCCGATATAACGGGCAGGTTTGTCTACCTTCAATAATATTTCATCATTTAAAGCTAGTTTTCTCATAAAACCCTCTCTTTTTACTATGTAATCACTACTTTACAACAAATTCTATTAGCCCGTATTATGATACAGTCCGTGCTATTATATACCTTGTGCAGAAAAACTTCAAGCAAATAAATCTACTTATTCCCTTATATTATAACACCGGCAGAAATTTCACTTTCTGCGTGAATTTCTCCCGGTATTTCTTTCTCGGCAATTATTTTATTTCTTTACGAAGCTTCTCTATTTCTTCTTCCGTTAATCCACTGACTTCTCTGAGCAGTTTCATTTCCGCTCCGGCCTGCAGCAGCGCAAAAAGCATTTCACGTCTTCCTTGTTCGCGTCCCTCTTCCCGTCCTTCTTCTTTCAGGCGTTCTAATGCAGTACACATATTCATACCTCCTTGACTTGCAAGCGCTTCTTGAACAAGCAGATCGCTGTCTGTCATGACTCCGATCATTGCTCCCACATCCGAGTCTACAATTTTTTCTCCTAAAGTTGTACAAAACCAAGTCAAATTTCGTTTTTCTTCTCGCGGAAGGTTTCGTTTTCCCTCTCTTCTTTCTTCTCTTCCCGAATCTCCCAATGTATCAAAAAGGACAGAGCAGCCCGCAGGGCAATAATTCCCGCCACAATGGCAATCTCGCTCCACTGACGCACCACCACCGTGCGCAGGATCTCGCTTCCCATCTTAAATTCCAGGCCCATGGCCAGTCCTTTTGCCAGGCAGATTCTGGTATCCCGGTCATGGCGGATCCACTTGATGGTTCCCATGATTCCACTGGCCACGATCACAGCCACACCCACGAACTCGAATACCAGAATTCCCAGATTCACCACATGCTCCAATAAAAACTCCAGAATCATCTCGATCTGTTCCATATCATATCCTCACTTTTCTTTATTTAAGACCTGCTCGCAAGCCTTTGCAGAGAGCCTTACCCTGTTTGACAATCCGGCAGCCAACACAGCTGCCTTTCTTTCCTCATTTTCCCCTTGCATCCATACTTTTATGTGACAAGGAGGAAACGTTGTCTCAGGCCGTATGAACCGGCTTTCCCCGGTGCTTCTCCAGGCCGTGAATCCAATCTGATTTCAGGAAATAGATCAAAAATACGACCGAACTTAAGAACCAGGTCAACGGGTAGGCCCAGAAAATCACCCGGATGTTCGGAATCCACCGGACAATCACGGAAATGTATCCCACACGGATCACGCACCAGCAAATCATCATGACGAACATGGGCACCACCGATCTGCCTGCCCCTCTCAGGATTCCTGCCATACAGTGGGAGAAAGCCAGCAGAAAATAAAACCAGGTAACGGTTCTGGCCCAGGCCACACCGTAGCTGACTGCCTCCTGTCCTCCGCCGAAGGCACCGATCAGCCATGGGGAAAACAGGTTGATGCAAAGGGCAATGAATTCTGCCACACACAGGGAACAGACCGCACCGATCACAGCTCCTTTCTTCGCCCTCTCATATTTTCTCGCCCCAAGATTCTGACTGGTGAACGTGGTGAGCGCCAGAGCGAAGCAGGTGACCGGAAGGAAACCGAACCCTTCGATCTTGGAATAGGATCCACAGCCTGCAACCGCCGTAGCACCAAAGGCATTGATATTGGACTGTACAAACACATTTGCCACCGATATAATGGAATTTTGCACCCCGGCCGGAACACCGTTCACCACGATCTGCCAGAGCATTCCCCAGTCACCCCGGACATCCCGAAGGCGGAGGCGGAACACTTCATTTCCCTTCATCAGCTGAAACAGACACAGAAAGGCGCTTAGAAACTGAGAGAGAATAGTCGCGAAAGCGGCAGCCCACACGCCCAGTCCCAAACCTCCCACAAACAGAAGATCCAGCGCAATGTTCGTCAAAGAGGAAATAATCAGAAAATAGAGCGGATGCCGGCTGTCTCCCATCGCCTGCAGAATTCCCACAAAAAAGTTATAAATCACAAAAGCCAGGGAGCCTGCGAAATATACCTGAAAATAATCCAGGGACTGGGACAGTACTTCCTGAGGCGTACCCATGAGAATCAGAATCTTCGGCGCAGCCACAATGCCGACCACCGTCAGAAGAATGCCGCAGGCAATTCCAAACAAAATCGTTGTATGAATGGATTTTCTCAGATTCTCCTGATCCCCGGCGCCGAAATATTTTCCTGTCACCACACCGGCACCGATGGAAATCCCATTAAAAAATCCAACCAGCAGAAAGATCAGATTTCCCGATGAACTGACCGCCGCCAGCGCATTATTTCCAAGAAAATTGCCGACGATCAGAGAGTCCGCCGTATTGTATAATTGCTGAAACAGATTTCCCCAGAACAGGGGAACTGCGAAGGCAATCAGCCGTCGCCAAATCGGCCCCTCCGTCATCAAAGTTGCCGTCGATGTTTTTGCCATCTTAAAAACCCCCAATAATCGGTTCTTCGACCGAAATTTCTCCATAGTATAAATATTATAGCCCCGATGACAGAATGTTTAAATAGATTTTGACAAATTTTTTTCATTCAAAAAAAGAAATCCCCCCTGTCTTTGTACCCGGACAGGGAGGATCTATGTAAGAAAATTTTAATTTACTTATTTTTCCTGAGAAATCAGATGATACGGAAGTGTCACGAATACAATCGCGCCGATCATGTTACCCAGGCTGGCCAGCAGTACGCTGTAGCAGTACTGGCCGATGCCAATGCCGCCGTTCACCAGGGCCACACCTTCGATACTCATGTTTGCGATACTATGCTCGAATCCACATACCATGAAGACGAAAATACACCAGAAAATCATGATCAGCTTGCCGGATTCGGATTTCAGTTTGGTACCGCACCATACAGCCAGACATACCAGAATGTTACACAGGATTGCACGCACCAGCAATGGCAGAGGCGCATATCCCACTTTTCCCAGCGAAATCTGAGTAAAGTAAGCAGCCACATCGCCTTCTCCGGCGGTCGGGATTCCGCTCAGCTGGAACAATCCCACGAAAAGCAGAGAACCGATCAGGTTGCCAATCCAACAGAAGATCCACAACTTAATGGTGTCTCCCCAGGAAACCTTCTTGCGCAGGGAAGCTGCTGCCATCACAAAGTTATTACCGGTGAACAGCTCCGCGCCTGCCATCACCACCAGACTGAGTGCTGACGCAAAGGCGAACGCCTGCGTGGGCTTCGTCCAGGATGCCGCATCTCCCGCGGAAATCACCTGGCCCAGCGTAAACGCCACAAAGCTGCCGAATGAAATAAACATACCAGCCACCAAAGCCGCCACGAAGTATCCCAGAGGATTCTTCTTCATCAAGTTCACTTTGCCTGCTCCTGCATTGCAGACTGCTTGGAATTCATCCTTAAACATAATTTTTTTCCTCCTTCATAGACCTATAGTTTTTTGCCCCTTTTCCCTTCTCCTTTTTTGCCTTTGGATCCTGTAAAAAGCTCCCCAGTTCTATGCTTTTCACAGAGAAAAAAAGGGCGGCATTTGAAAAGGTCCAAATGCTGCCCAGACGGTCGGCTCTTATCCAGTATCAATTCCCTTGTGGTTAGCTCCACACGATCCCGTCAATAATTGGTACCGCTTTAACTCTGACATTAATTTAACATACTTGTCAAAGTTTGTCAACAGATTTTCTGACAATTTTTCACAACTTTCCTTCTTTTCTCAGATACTCTATCTTGCTTTCTGCCTTGTGAACCAACTTGTCACACAGTCTCAGCCAAGAAGTTCCTCTTTCTTCGCAAGGATCGCCTCGCACGCAGCGCAGGCAGGACAGTCACAATATTTCGCTCCTGCGTCTTTGACAGCCTGTGCATGTGCCTGTACTTCCTTCGCATTCTCTCCAAACACCTGCGCACCAGCCGGTGAACCTGCGAAAGCGATCAGCGTATCGATAGGCATAATGTCTGCTTCCACCTCAGCGATAAGCTCCTTCGTCTTCTGTGCCTCCTGATCGGTTCCCACTGCATCCAGCCAGCTCTGTGCCACAGCCTTCGCCTCCGCACAGCAGGTAGTTGCATTCATCAGTTCCTTCACTTTCTCCGTAACGTACTCTCTTACATCCTGGTTCATAATTTTCCCATCCTTTCTTTTGAAAAAATAACTTTCCCGGTCTTAGTCAGGAAGATTCCTATCCGGGGAAATCCTCTTCATATTGCTGGAGATTTTGATGAATACGGGCCAGCATCGACTCGCACTGGGCGATCTCCTCCGGGGTAAATCCCTCATAGAAAATATCCGTCATACGGCCGGACACCGCCATGTAATCCTTCTGCAGATCCCTGGCCTTCTCCGTCAACATAAGAAGCGTCTTGCGCCGGTCCTGGGGATCCTGGGCGCGGCTGACCAGCCCGCCCTCCTCCATCCGGTCAATCATGCTGGTAAGGGTCGTGGGAGCCAGATTCGTCCGATCTGAGAGCTCCCGCAGGGAAATGTTCTCCTCCTGCCAGAGCACGTATAGAAGACGCCCCTGTGCTCCGTTGAACGCATCAATCTTCTGCTCAGCGAGAATCCGCTGGAAGATCCGATCCGAAAGTCTCTTGATCTGTGAAATGATATTGCCGCCCTTAATCTCCATCTTTCTTCCTCCTTAATCGGATTATACTATCTAGTAGTATATTTGTAAAGAAGTTTTCTGAGCTTTTAAGGAACTGTCCGGTAATCTCAAATTTTCCTGAAGACACCTTCTCTCACTTTGTTTTTTTCTTCCGCAGCCGCACAGCAGCTACAACAATCATTCCCAGCAGGAGCAGTGCCAAAATCGCCAGGGCAGCCTCGTTAAGCAGCTTCTCTCTTCGAATATCATCGGCAGAAGATTCATAGGGAATCCCCTCCAGAGAGGCCAGGGGATCCCCTTCCTCCTGCAGCTTTCGCTGCGTTTCCTTATATTCTTCCATTGCAGGTTCCATCATGATCTGTTCCATGCTGTCTAAATTTTTCATAAATTCTGTCTTTCCTTTCTCAAATTGTTTAAAACGATCTTTTTTTCAATAAATTTTCCAGCATTTTTCATTTTATCAGACTTTGAAGGAACAAAGTTTTCTATAAAACAAAAATCAGACTCAGAAATCTTTTTGTTTCTGAGTCTGATAAATATCCGACAAAAACATTTGTTGTCAGGATTCTCTTCTTTTCTTTTATCTTCTGTCCATACCACAGGGGTATTCTTCCTTCGCAGCGAGCTGATCCAGATGAACCGTCTCATAGAGGCGGTAGCCACCGGAGAAATTGTAACAGCTAAAGCCGTTCTGTGTCAGAATCCGACAGGCCAGATAGCTGCGGAGACCGCTCTGGCACATCACGTACACTGGTTTTTCTCTTGGAACCTCTTCCAGACGGTCACGCAGTTCGTCCAGAGGAAGGTTACGAAAGCCTTCTGCGTGGCCTCTCTCATACTCTCTCACCGTGCGGGTGTCCAAAAGTGTGACACTTCCATCCCTTGGAAGGTTTTCCAGATCTTCCAGGAAGAACTGGCGGTAACGTCCTGCGGCCAGATTGTCTGCCATGTAACCTGCCATATTCACCGGATCTTTTGCGGAGGAATATGGCGGTGCATAGGCCAGATCCAGATCTTTGAGCTGGAGAGCAGACATATTCATATGAATGGCGGTGGCCAGCACGTCAATCCGTTTATCCACCCCTTCATATCCCACAATCTGTGCTCCCAGAAGACGGTAAGTCTCTTTCTCGAACAAAATCTTCATCGACATCACCGTACCGCCGGGATAGTAACCAGCATGATTCATGGGAGACAGATAAATCTTATCATAAGAGATTCCCTCCTTCTGTGCGGTCTTCTCATTGATTCCGGTTGCTGCAATGGTCATGTCGAAGAGCTTGATCACCGAAGATCCCTGGGAACCCTGGTAATGGCTGTCAAGGCCGCAGATGTTGTCCGCCGCGATACGTCCCTGCTTATTGGCGGGTCCTGCCAGTGAAATCACTGCATCGGAACCGGTGACGGCATGTCTGACCTGTACGGCATCTCCCACTGCGTAGATGTCCGGCACAGAGGTCTCCATCCGGTCATTGACCACGATACTTCCTTTCAGTCCCAGCTTCAGACCTGCTTCCCGGGCAAGGACTGTGTCCGGGGTAACACCGATGGCCAGGATCACAAGATCAGCTGACAGAGGCTCTTCTCCTTTGAGCAGTACCTGAACGCCTCCTTCACTCTGGGCGAATCCTTCCACAGAATGTCCCAGCATCAGACGGATGCCTTCACTTCTCATCTTGGCATGGATAAAGGCTGCCATCTCCGAATCCAGCGGATTCATCAGCTGTTTTGGTCTCTGAACAATGGTGACCTGAATTCCCAAATCATGCAGGTTCTCGGCAAGCTCCAGCCCGATGAAGCCTCCTCCGGCCAGAATGGCGGATTTGGGTTTTTCTTTTTTCACAAATTCATGGATACGCAGAGTGTCCTCCACCGTGCGCAGGGTAAAGAGTCTGTCTGTACCTGTGCCGGGCAGTTCCGGCTGTGTGGGCTTCGCCCCCGGTGAGAGCAAGAGTTTATCATAACTCTCCTCGAAGGTCTCACCCGTATTCAGGTTTCGGACAGTGACAGTCTTTTGCTCCGGATGAATCGCAAGCACCTCATGGCGTACTTTCATCTCTATGCGGAAGCGCTGAAGGAAACTTTCCGGTGTCTGCAGAGTCAGCTCCCTGGAGTCCTCAATCACGCCGCCAATGTAATAAGGCAGTCCGCAGTTCGCATAAGAAATATAACCGGAACGCTCAAAGACCACCACCTGAGCGTTCTCGTCCAGTCTTCGGATTCTCGCTGCGGCAGTGGCGCCTCCGGCCACTCCGCCTACAATAACAACTTTCATGGATTTAACCCACCTTTCCCGATCTTTTCTCTCATTTTTTCTCATTATAACAGATCAACGGGGAAAAATCCGTGATTTTGTCACATTTTCCAAATCTGATCTCAGCGAGAAGAACGCTCTTTCCTGGGGCCGCATCGGTGTGAGCGGCCCTCGGTAATTAGTCATTTGTCTATACTTCGTCAATCGCCTTATTGGGGCAGATGTCAATGCAGTTGCCGCACTGCATACATTTTCGATAATCAATCCGGAACTGTTTCTCCTCTTCCACAATGGCCCTGTGAGGACATTCTGACTCACAGGCTCCGCATTTCACGCAGCGCCGGGTTATAACAAAAGCCATACACTCACCTTGCCTTTCTTATTTCACTTCGCCGCTGCGGTCCACATAGGTAGTGTGCAGCAGGTGGTGAGAGAGATGTCCGCAGGGTTCTCCCAGGTATTCCCTGTACAGAGACTGCACCTCCTCGTTCTCGTGAGAACGGCGTACCGGATTCTTTCGGTCACTCTCATAGATCTGCTCCATACGCTCAGCCACCATATCCGGGGAGGCGGTCAAAGGTGCTCCGCCGCCGTTCAGGCAGCCGCCGGGACAGGCCATGACCTCAATAAAGTGATAAGGAGATTTACCTGCACGGATATCCTCCATCACTGCACGGACATTTCCGATTCCGTTGACAATGGCAACCTTGACTTCCATATCTCCAATTGTCAGAGTGGCTTCCTTCAGTCCACGGTAGCCCCTGACCGTGTGATAATCGATCTGATCCACTTTACCGCCGGTGAGCTTCCAGACTACGGTACGCAGGGCTGCCTCCATAACGCCGCCGGTGGTTCCGAAGATCCGTCCGGCTCCGCTGCCCTCTCCCATGAACTTGTCAAACTCTGCGTCTGGAATGGTAGCCAGATTGATTCCGCGCAGTTTGAATAATTTTGCCGCTTCTCTGGTGGTCAGAACGATATCCACGTCCCGTCCATTCTCAGACTCCATCTCCGGACGGTTGTACTCATACTTTTTCGCCACACAAGGCATGATGGAGATGTGACAGATATTCTTCGCAGGAACACCGATCTTCTCCGGAAGATAATTCTTCACCAGAGCTCCGAACATCTGCTGGGGTGATTTACAGGAAGATAAGTGATCCAGCTGATCCGGATAGTGGTATTCCATGTATTTGATCCATCCGGGACAGCAGGAAGTCATCATCGGCAGCACGCCTCCGTTGGTCACACGGTCGATGAACTCGGTACCCTCCTCCATGATGGTCACATCCGCGCTGAAATCTGTGGTGAAGGCATATCCGCCCAGAGTTTTCATAGCCGCGGCGATCTTCTTCGTCACATCGGTTCCAGGGGCCAGATGGAACTCTTCGCCCAGGGTATTCTGGATAGAGGGAGCCATCTGCCATACTACAGTCGTATTAGGATCGTCCAGAGCTGCCATGGCCTTGTGAATGTTGTCCTTCTCCGTGAGAGCCGCCACCGGACAGACTTTCACACACTGGCCGCAGTTGATGCAGGCCGTCGCGGACAGAGGCACATTCTTCTTGGTATTCACATAGCGCTCTCCGGTCTCCTCATTGCATTTCATCTCATAGATACCGATTTTCTGAACTTCGTTGCAGACGGTCACACAGCGTCCGCAGGCGATACATTTGTCCATATCACGCACCATCGCCGGACTGGAATCATCAATTCCCCGGCCAGGTACTTCCCGCACCTTCGGGCTGACGCCGAACCGATAAGCCACATTCTGAAGCTGGCAATTGCCGCCGGTCTTCTGACAGGTCAGACAGTCATTGGGATGTCTCTTCAAAATCTCTGTCAGGCAGTCCTCCCGGTATTTCCGAACAGCCGGTGTGTCGGTGCGGATCACCATACCGTCCTTGGCACGGACGCGGCAGGATCTGCGGATGACAGACCCTCCCTCTTCTTCAATTTCCACGGCACAGACCCCGCAGGCTCCTGTGGGGGTCAGGCCTTTCAGATAACACAATGTCGGAATCTCAATTCCTGCCGATCTGGCTGCGTCTAAAATCGTGGATTCCGGTGGACAGGATACTTTCTGTCCGTTGATGACACAGACAATGTCTTCTTTCAGCATTCCGCCGTATACTTCATACATAATATTACTCCATTCCTTTCATCAGAAACCGTGATCTCAGCCCTCTTTTCTGGCAGAAATCAGATCCTCCACTTCTTTTTCCTCATAGCGGATGATTTTCGGGTCTTCGTTTTCATAATATTCAATGGCGTCATTCTGAGCCTGCGCCGTGAGCTCTTTGGCCTTCTGGGCACTGACTTTCTCAATGCGGATACCGATCTGCTTAAATCCAGGAATTTTGCTGACCGGATCCAGATGAGAGGAGTCTGCCAGCACGTTGGCTCCCTCGGCATAGTGGAACGGCATCCAGGCTACTTTCGGCTGCAGGGTATCCACAATTCTCGCCTCCACGTAGATGGAACCTCTCTTGGAGGATACTTTCACCCAGTCGCCTTCCTGAACACCCAGCTCCTTCGCGTCATCCGGATGAAGCTCGATCCAGTTTCTCGGCGCCGTGAAATGAATTGCAGGCACCTTGTCGGTCTGTGTTCTGGTGTGATAGTGGTACAGAATTCTGCAGGAGGTCAGTGTCATCGGATACTCTGGATCTCCCAGATCCGGAGACGGCTGCCACTCCAGCGCTTTCAGAAGACCGCCGCCTGCTCTTCCAGGTCCGTTGACGTGCAGGATCGGAGTTCCCGGATGATCCTCCGTCGGACAAGGCCACTGAACGCCAGCCTTTTCGATCTTCTCATAAGTGATTCCGGCATAAGACGGGGTCACGGTTCTCATCTCATTGAATACATCCTCCACCGTGTCATAATGGCAGGAATATCCGATCCGGTTCATCACCTGCATCAGGGTCCACCAGTCATCCCTGCACTCTCCCTTCGCAGGAACCACCTGGCGTACTCGCTGTACACGGCGCTCGGTGTTGGTGAAGGTTCCGTCCTTCTCTGCGAAAGCAGTGGACGGGAAAACCACGTCGGCGTACTCTGTGGTCTCGTTGGGGAAGATATCCTGTACAACCACGAAAGCTTTCTCCAGAGCATGTCTCACATGGTTGGTATCCGGGTCAGAGACCATGGGGTTCTCTCCCATGATGTATAGAAGTTTCACCTTGTCTTCCAGAATTGCCGGGATGGTCTCGGTGACGGTATATCCTTTGTCAGGGCTTAACTTTACTCCCCAGGCTTTTTCGAATTTCTCCTGAACCTGAGGATTGAATACTTTCTGGTATGCCGGGTAATCCGTAGGCAGAGCTCCCATATCGCAGGCTCCCTGCACGTTGTTCTGACCACGCAGCGGATTGACGCCGCTTCCTTTCTTACCCATATTTCCAGTCACCAGTGCCAGATTGCTAAGGCTCGTCACATTGTCTGTGCCGTTGACATGCTGGGTGATACCCATAGCATAGGCAATGTAGGACTTGTGGGTGCTGGCGTAGAGTCTTGCCGCCTGGATAATCAGGTCTTTGTCCACACCGCAGATCTCGGCCACTCTCTCCGGAGTGTACTTCTTGACGCACTCCCGCAGCTGTTCAATACCCTCCGTATGTTTCTCAATATATTCTTTGTCTTCCAGGCCCTCCTCGAAGATTACGTGAAGCATTCCGTTGCTCAATGCCACACTGGAGCCTGGATTAATCTGCAGATAGATATCCGCCAGATCCGCCAGCGGAATGCGGACCGGATCTGCCACAATGATTTTCTTGCCCATTCTGTGGGCCTGGCGTACATACATTCCCATAACCGGATGGGTTTCCGTAGTGTTGGAGCCAGTGATGAAGATGACATCTGCCTCCTTGACTTCCGCAATACAGTTGGTCATGGCACCGCTTCCTAAAGTGGTGGCAAGGCCAGACACCGTAGAGCTGTGGCACAGACGGGCACAATGATCCACGTTGTTGGTTCCCACTGCCGCACGGATGAATTTCTGGAACAGATAGTTGTCCTCATTCACGGTACGTGCGGAGGAGAATCCTGCCACAGCGTCCGGGCCATAGTTTTCTTTGACTTCTTTGATTTTGCTGGCAACCAGATCCAAAGCTTCTTCCCAGGTAGCCCGCTCCAGTTTTCCGTTCTTTCGGATCATCGGATATTTCAGACGGTCTTTGTGGTTGATGAAGTCATAGGCAAATTTACCCTTCACACAGAGAAGCCCCTGGTTGGAAGGTCCGTAAGCCGGGGTGGCGTCCACGATCTTTCCATCCTTCACGGAGAAATCGATCTGGCATCCCACACCGCAGTAAGCGCAGGTGGTACGCACCTTCTTCACTTCCCACTGTCTGAAATCATACAGAGATTTCGGCATCAAAGCCCCCACTGGACAGACGGAGACACAGTTACCACAGGACACGCAGTTGGTCTCTGCCATGGTAGCGCCGCCCTTTGGCATCACATAGGCATTGCTGCCCTTCTGAGCCATGACTAAGGCGTCAATTCCCACCAGTTCCCGGCAGGTCCTCACACATTTTCCGCAGCGGATGCATTTGTCCATCTCCTGATAATAAAAACGGTTGGACAGATCCTTCTCCCGGTGCTCAAAGGGAATCTCATACAGCGGATCTTTGACCCCATACATCTCACAGTATTTCTGCAGTTTACAGTCCCCAAGCTTTTTACAGTTCATACAGTCCAGCGGATGGGTGGCAATCATCCGGTACAGGATATCAGTTCTGGCTTTTTTGACCTCCTCAGATTCCGTCCAGACTACCATTCCCTCTTCTGCCTGGGTGTTGCAGGCTGTCAGAAGGCTGGCTTCTCCTTCCACCTCGCAGGAACACATCTTGCAGTCCCCGTACTCAGTACAGTTGCTGCAGTGTTTTGCCGGCATGCGCCCATAATCGTCATGACAAAATGTGGGGATAAAAATTCCCAGTTTTTCAGCCGCCTGCAATATGGTGCTGCCTTCTTCCACCTCAACCGTACGGTTGTTAATTTTCAGCGTTATCATCCTTATCCTCCTTAAAAAATTTTTTATCATCAAGTGTACCGGGGAAAGGCCCCTCCTACCTTATCTCTTCATTCCCCGTCACACTCACATTGCCTATATGGTAAAGATTTCCCGAGCCCTTGCGCACAAAACCAAGCAGTGTGATCTGCTCTTTTTTGGCAAGGTTCACCGCTCCTTCCGTCACTGCGGCTCTGGAGACCGCAATCCGGAATCCGGCATCAATGACCTTACGCAGATAATCCTCGGAAATTCTCCCGCTGGAAAAGACCACACACTCCTCCATGGGAATGTGGTTCTTCAGCGCGTAGCCCACCACCTTGTCCAGGGCATTGTGCCTGCTGATATCCTCCATGGAACACAGGATTTTCCCCTGATGCAGCAGAACACAGCTGTGGGCGCAGCCCGTATCCCGGAACAATTCTCCGGGATGTTCAAACATCTCTTTTACGACTTGGAAAATCTCCCCGGTCCTCACACTTTTTAATGGATTTCCGGAAGGGATTGCCCTTCGCTCCTCTTCCTCAAGATCTCCCATGAGAAATCTTCTTCCCAGAATCATCTCCTCCACATGGGAAGGAGTGCAGGTCACGGCAAGGCTTCTGCCTCCTCTCAGAGGAATCTCAAGATGAGCTTCCACCGCCACTTCATCCTCCTGCTTTTCCAGGTTTTCCTGGCAGATTTTCCAAATTTCCAGTCTCTTTTTCACCATTTTCCATTCCTCTTTCGGCTTCTCTTCCCGCAGAAGTTCCTGATATAACTGGGGTGTATTCACATTGAGCAAGTGTTCCGCGGCAATCTCCTTTCGGCGGCATTCATATCCCCACCGATCCAGTATGCGAAAAACTGGTGCCGGTCCCTTCTCAATCAGATCCCCGATGGCATCTGCCATGGCAACCGGGTAAATGGCGATCAGCGGTTCTTTGCGGTCGCCATGTTCCCAGAGAAGGGGAATCTCCTGCTCGCTTTGTAAGCCTCTCCTCTGCGTCCTGTGATATGCCAGAAGGTCATCCAGCACCTCCACCGGAAGCTTCGGCGCATCCACCGGGAGAACCAGACAGAAGGGAGTCTCCATCTCCTTCATGCAGGCATGAATCCCGCCGAGAGGTCCCCGCTGCGGATACCGGTCCCACACCACGGTGACACCCGGCTCCTCGATTGGGAACCCGGACACATAGATCTGGGAGATTCCAAGAGCTCTTGCTTTGTCAATCATCAACTGGGCAAAAGTCCTTCCTCCATAGCTAAGCTTCGCCTTGTGAAATCCCATGCGGGAATTCCTGCCTCCTGCCAGAAGGAGAAGTGAATAATTTCTTTCCCGTTCATTCATAAGATATACTCACTTCGAAGCAGGTTCCCGGGAAATATCGTCTCCCGCATGAAGAGTGCCGCCCTTGGAAACCCGGGCAAAAAGCGCGTGATCCCGCAGCAGGCATGGCTTCCCGGACTGGGCCAGAGGGCACAGATCGGGATAACATTTCTTGAAAACCCCGGTGATCTCAAAGGTGACCTGAGAGGTCTTCAGTTGATCTCCCGGTTTCACCTGTGCCAGATCCATTCCGCGGGTCCGGATATTTTCTTTGAATTTTTTCAGACAGAATCCTTCTTTTTGCTCTCTTGCCTCTTCTGAGAGGATGGAGATCTGTCTGTCCACATCCTGCCCGTGCCAGTCATCGGCCAGGCCATCCTGCACCGTCGCCTGGCAGGACGTCACAGGCCTGGGGGACGCGCCTCTATGTTCATAGACGAAAATATCTGTGATGGTTCCTTTTTCCATATCCATAATTTTCTCTCCTGTGTCAATCATTTTTCGATCTCAATAATATTCCCGGCTTCCTCCCAGGAATAGCCTCCCAGCTCCTGAAGCTTCTCATGAAAGGCATCGGATTTCAAAATCTCCAGAAAAGCCTGTACTAGAGGCATCTGCAGATCTTCCCGGTAAAGGGCGAAATCATAGGATTCTCTTCCCACGGGCAGGAAATCCAGATCCATGGCCTTAGCCGCGGACAGTACGCCCATCCCCACATCGGCGCCCTCTCCGGCCACCTGGGCCGCCACTGCCATGTGAGTCGCCGCCTCGAAATCATATCCATGAATCTCCTCTGGGGAAATTCCTTCTTTCTTCAGGAGGTAATCCAGCAGAACCCGGGTTCCGGCGCCCCGCTGGCGGTTCACGAACCGGCATCTGGTCAGATCAGAAATTCCTTTGATTTGAAGGGGATTCCCTTTCTTCACCATCAGCCCCTGAATCCTCCCCACACCTTTGATGAGCACCATGGGTTCCGTGAACAGTCTCTTCAGATAAGAAATATTGTAGACACCCGTCTTCTCATCCAACAGGTGCGTGGGGGCCAAATGTGCTTCCCTTCGCTTAAGGGCCATCAGTCCTCCCATGCTTCCCACATGGGTGCTGGACAGATACATATTCCTGTGAATCTGCGGCATCTGGTCTGCGATGACATCCAGAATCAGATCATGGCTGCCGATGACGACCAGAGTATTCTCGATCTTCGACAGATCCCGGTACAGTTCCACCTGCACCGTCTCTCCAGCCTCCACACCTTCGCTATTCTGAGGAATGACGCAGAAGCCGTCCGCCCGTACCATGGACATGGCAGCGCCGGCGCCCCTGGCAAGAGGAGCCGCCACCAGCTTCTCTCCCACTTTTCCCACTTTCACCCGGATATACTCCCGGTGCTTTAAACTGGATACCAGGCGCTTGGAGATCACCGCTGGAACCGTCGGGTTCTTCTTGCACACCGTATCTCCCAGCATAGCGAGTACCGGATTGACGAAATTCTCGAATCCAATGTAGGCACTGACGGGATAACCGGGCAGGCCGATCACCGGACGTTTGTTCACCACCGCAAGGATTACCGGTTTGCCAGGCTTGATGGATACTCCGTGTACCACCACTTCTCCCAGCTCGCGCAGCACATGTACGGTGTAATCCTCTGTCCCTGCGCTGGATCCGGCATTGATCAGCACCACGTCATAATTCTGGGAAGCCCACTCAATTTCCTCTTTGATTTTTCCGTAATCGTCTGGTATTACCAGAAAACGGTCCGCTATGGCTCCTTGCTCTACGGCAAGATTTTCGAACATTCTGGAGTTGGATTCAATGATACTTCCCTCCACCGGAGTCTCCTCCGGCTCGATAATCTCCGTTCCCGTGGGGAAGATAGCCACTCTTGGACGGGCAGCCACCTCAATTCTGGTAATTCCGGCAGACAGAAGAACTCCCACATCAATGGAACGGATCTTATGGTGTCCGGGCAGAATCATCTCACCTGCCACAATGTCCTCTCCCACTGGCCGGATATGCTGCCAGGGTGCGGCCGCCTCCACGATACGTACCCGGTCTTCGTCCCCGGTTTCCATCAGATCTTCCGCCATAATCACAGCATCATAAGGCGGATGTACCGGATCTCCTGTGTCCACAATCTGAAAATCTCTTCCACGGATGAGTTCCACCGGAGTGACCTCCGAGGCTCCTTTGGTGTGTTCCGAGATCACAGCAATTCCATCCATGGCGGCGGAATTAAACAGAGGAGAACAGTATTTCGCATACACTGCGGATTTTGTGACCCGGTGAAGACTCTCTGTCACAGGGATTGTCTCCCATTTGGGTTCCACCAGATCCCGCAGAACTTTCATATATTGATCCAGTGCTTCTTCCACTGGTATTGTCTTCAGATATAAATTTCTCTTTCCCATCTCTTATTCCCTTCGCTGTCTAAAAAAATTCTACCAACACCGGCTCCCCGGTCTTTAGCCCCTCTTTTCCCAGGGGAATCTGCACATACCCGTCTGCCCCGGTCAGCGTTCTCATCAAACCGGACTTACCCAGTACCGGATGGGCAATATACCGTCCATCCTCCCCGGATTCCAGGTGAACCATGATATAGGTATCCTTGCCGGGCGCAGCCGGAACATTACAAGCCATCAGCGCCGGAACACGATGCGCCATCGGTTCCTTCGTCCGCTGGTGTTCCAGCCATCCTGCCAGAAGATGAAAGACTAAAAGGGCAGCTGCCGGATGTCCCGGAAGTCCCAGCAGCACTGTCTGTGTCTGCGTGTCCGCAGCCAGAATCGTAGGCTTTCCGGGCTTCAAAGCCAGTCCGTGGGTGAAGACTCCAGGATCTGCCAGCCGGTCGAAAAGGGCCGCAGTGATGTCTTTCTTTCCCTGGGAACTTCCTCCGGATACCACCACCAGATCACTGTCCGCCATGCTGTCACGCAGAGCCTGTTCCAGCAATGCTTCCTCATCTTTAATGACCTCAGTCCGAAGAACCTGAAATCCCAGCTCCCGGGCAGCCTGTTCCAAAGCCGGTGTATTGATGTCATAAATCTTTCCGAAATCCAATGGCTTTCCCGGTTCTATCAGTTCATCGCCGGTGGACAAAATGGTGACCCGCAGGGGTTTCCACACAGTAACGGAAGTGATGCCATTACCGGACAGCGCTCCGATCTGGGATGCCCGGATCCTGGTCCCCGCAGGGAGAATCACATCTCCTTCCTGCACGTCCTCCCCGATCTGAACCACATTCCGTCCCGGGGGAACCGCTCCGTATATGGCCACGCTGGATGCGTCGAATAATTCACTGTACTCCACCATCACCATGGCATCTGCTCCGTCCGGAATCATCCCTCCCGTGGGAACGTAAGCACAGGTACCGCTTCGGACGGTACAAGGTGATGGCGTGCCGATCTCCACTTCCCCTGCGATATCCAGAAATACGGGAAGGCTTTCACTGGCTCCCTGAGTATCAGCAGCCACGACAGCATATCCATCCACACTGGAACGGCGAAAAGCAGGGAGCGGGGATTTCGCCCGGACCTCACAGGCCAGAATGCGTCCGGCACTGTCTGCCACCTTCATTTCCTCCGTTTGACACAGTTTCCAGGTAATATGAGAGAGAAGTTTTTCCCTTGCCTGCGCAAGACTATCCACTTTCAATAATTTCATTTTCCAATTGTCTCCTTTTTTGAAAAAAGCTTTCCTATTTTATAATAGAAAAAAAGAGCCAACAGATGCTGGCCCTTCAAAAAATTCTGCTTTGATGATTCATAGGGTTTCCGCTTGGAAATCAGGGAATCACTTTCCCGCAGTGGATTTTGCAACAGCCAATCAAATGATTTTCTCAAATTATGTGCACCAAACAGACCTGCCGCTTCGTCGCGGTAAGAATCGCCGGTGCGCATATGCTGCTTTCAAAATCCTTTCCAAACACGGGAGGCATTGATTCAAGCGGTCAATACCCTCGTCAGAGAATTTCCCTGACTGGTCCTGATTCCTCTTTACAGGACTCGGATTCTTCGTTTATTATACAACAGTTTAAAATTATGTTCAATCTTTTCCACGCAATTTTACGGATTTTCAGATCCATGTTCCCATGTCGGATCCTGTGCTCTCAGCGCCTCTCCTCTGAGAAATTGCTGCACCTGGGAAACCTGGGAATGAAAAAGCACTTCCTCAACCGAGCCGCTTTGAAGTACGCTTCCCTTCTCCAGAAAATGCACCCGGGTACACATTCGGGCAATATGGCTGAGCCGATGGCTGATGAGAATCCAGGTATTCTTCTCTTCCCGGTGAATCCTGCGGATCATCTGTTCAAAATAGTCCACACTGTCCGGATCAAGATTGGATAAGGTCTCGTCAATCATCACCAGGCGGGGATGAAAACACAGCGCGCGCAGCATGGATACCTTCTGCTGTTCTCCGCTGGAGAGGCTTCTCGCCGGCTGCATTTCTTTTCCAGACAGGCCACAGTCCTCCAGAAGGTCGGCAATCTTTTGGCGGTCCGGGCGGATCTTGCGTATCTTCAGCGGATAGACAATATTTTCATAGACACTGTCATGGAGAAGATAGGGCCGCTGGCTGGTCATGGTGATCTCGGTCATCTTCATAGATCCGTAGTCAACCTTCCCCTGATCCGGCTTTAGAATTCCCATGATGATCTTGGCCAGGGTTGTCTTGCCGCTTCCATTGCTTCCGATAAAACCGTGAATCTGTCCCTCCTCGATCTTTAGATCCTCGATATGGAGCTGAAAATCTCCCACTTTCTTTTCCAGATCAATAATTCTCATTCACATCTGACTCCTTTCGGAAGAAATCCGCCAGGCACTGCAGGATGAAGGCCATCACCAGAAGAAGAATTCCCAGGGTGAGCCCTTCTGTGAAGATTCCCTGACTCTTCAGGAGGGATATGGCCGTCGTCATGGTTCTGGTGTGCCCTTTGATGTTGCCGCCCACCAGCATGACAGCGCCCACCTCACTGATGGAGCGCCCGAATCCGGTCACCACCGCAAAATAGATCTCATGTTTCATCTCCCTTAAGAGAAGCAGATCCGTCTGCAGCTTACCGGCTCCCATGGTCTTTGCGAACACCCGGACTGCCGGAGCTGTCTTCGCCGCGTAGGTGTAGACCAGCCCGCAGATAATCGGCGTGATGATGATCGTCTGAGCCAGGATCATTCCCTTGATGGTGAACAAAAGTTCCAGTCTGCCCAGAGGTCCCCGCCTCATGGTGAGCATATAGACCAGAAGTCCCACCACCACAGGCGGGACTCCCATCAGTGTCCGGTTGATGCGGATCACCAGTCTCTTTCCCGGAAAGGTGAACCTCTCCAGCGCCATGCCAAGGAAGGTCCCCACCACGGCGGAAAGGAGGGTGGAGGTCACCGCCATCTGGAATGTGACCCGGATGGCGTCGTAGACTCCCACATCAGAAAAAAGTTCATCAAAAAATGTTTTTAACATTTTCTATCTCCAGAGAGTTTATGCGTCTGTTCCAGCGTTCGGCACGAAAAGAGCTTCTCCGTATTCTTCCACTCCGTATTCGCCGATGAGTTTTTGAATTTCATCAGAACAGATCCAGTCAATAAATGCATTGGCTGCCTCGTTATTCACTTCCGGATATTTCTCCGGATTCACAGCGATCACACCGTACTGATTCAGCAGATTGGCATCTCCCTCACAGACAATCTCCAGATCCAGCGGCACATCTGCGTCTTTTTTCATTTTCAGATAAGTTCCCCGGTCTGTGAGACAGTAAGCCTGCTGCTCATCTGCCATGGTCAGAGTTGCTCCCATGCCCTGTCCGGATTCCAGATAATTGGGATCGGCTGTGGGATTCAGTCCTAAATCCTCCCAGATCTGTTTCTCTTTTTTATCTGTTCCGGAATCATCTCCTCTTGAGACAAATGGAAGCTGGTCATCCACAATCTGAGTGAACACAGACTGAATGTCCTCGGTGGCCGCGATGGGCTCTGTCGGTCCCACCACGATGAAGTCATTGTACATAACCGGGAAACGCTCCACGCCATAGCCCTCTGCCACAAATTCCTCTTCGCTTGCCTTCGCATGAACCAGAACGATATCCACATCACCGTTCTTTCCCATCTCCAGGGCTTCTCCCGTTCCGACAGCATCCCAGAGAAGCTCATATCCTGTGTCTTCCTGGAAAATCGGTGCCAGATAATCCAGAAGTCCCGTGTCGGCAGTGCTGGTGGTAGTGGCCATCATCAGCTGCCCTTTCCCTGCAGTCTCTTCCTTGGTATCTTCACCGGTGTCTTCCTCAGAAGCTGTCTCTTCCTGGCTGGAAGTATCTTCTGCTTCCTGTGTGGACTCGCTGCTCTGTGAACTGGAGCTGCAGCCTGCCGCAAAAAGACTCAACGCCATTGTTGCTCCTAAAATGATTGCCAAAGTTTTCTTTTTCATCTTGATCCTCCTTTGATGAATTCCATAATTTATCTCAACAGTGGATTCTGCACAGCCCCTCCATCCATGCAGATACACATGGAACGCATCCTCCACCGGTGAAATCTCTCTGGTGACAGAGCTTTAGTCTGCCCTCTCAATCAGGGTCATCTCATCGCCCACGGCAATCTCTCCTCCGTGGATGACCCGGGCGAACACACCTTCCCTTGGCATGATGCAGTCTCCCATGATCCTCCGTATCTCACAGCCATGGTGGCACTCTTTTCCAATCTGAGTCATCTCCAGGATCACATCGTTGCAGGCAAACCGGGTGCCCACAGGCAGATTCTTAAAATCAAAACCGGATACGATCAGATTCTCTCCGAAGGCTCCGTCTGTGATGGGCGCTCCCTTAGCCTTGAAAGCCTCAATCACCTCATAGGACAGAAGACTCACCTGCCGGTGCCATTTCCCCGCATGCGCATCGTTCTGAAGACCGAACTCCTCGATCAGCTGCGCTTTTCCAATATTTTTCTTCTGCGTTCCTTTCTGTTCGCTGATACATACTGCCTTGACAATTCCCATTTTTTTCCGCCTACTTTCTCGCACAATTTCCGGCCTCGCCGGTCAAAATCTCAATACCATGCCCCAGATGCGGAGCAATGTATTCCAGACATTCCCTCACAGCCTTAGGGCTTCCGGGAAGATTGACAATCAGTGTCATATTGCGGATGCCTGCCGCAGCCCTGGACAGCATGGATCTTCCGGTGAATTGAAGACTGTAGGCACGCATAGCCTCCGGAATCCCCGGAACCTCTCTCTGACAGACGGCCTTCGTCGCCTCCGGCATACAGTCTCTGGGGGAGAAACCGGTTCCTCCCGTTGTGAGAATCAGCTCTGCCTCTCCTCTGTCCGCTGTCTGAATCATCTGAGCTTCCAGCATCTTCTGTTCATCCGGAAAAATCCGGATTCCCACCACTTCGTATCCTTGTTCTTCCATGATTTCCCGGATAACCGGACCGCTTAAATCTTCCCGTTCCTGTCGGTATCCGCTGTCACTCGAGACAAGAATCAATACCCTCTTCTTTTTCATATTATCCTCCAATCTGGGACATCATTTTCTTCTCGGTGTCCTCCCCTTTTTCTTTCTTTTCATAAAAAGCATGGCCTTCTGGCTTTTCCAAAAGTGCCTGCGCAATCTGCTCTGCCAGCTCCCGGTCGGTGGCTCCTCTGCGAAGAAGCTCCCTTAAGTCCACGCCCCGGTCATACTGAAGACAGGTTTTCAGATATCCCTGCGCCGTGAGACGGACCCGGTTGCACTGGTCACAGAACTTGTGGCTCACGGCACTGATAAATCCAATCTTTCCCTGAAATCCATCAAACTGAACATAGTGTGCCGGTCCGTTTCCCAGAGTTTCCTTGACCGGTTCTCCTTCCCCGAAGGCTTCCCGTAAGATTCTGTAGATCTTGGACTCCCGGTATCCTTCCCAGTCTGCCCCAAGCCCGATGGGCATCATCTCGATGAACCGGACGTGCACAGGATAATCTTTGGAAAGGCGGGCCACCTGAAGCAGACTTTCCCTGGACTGACTCATGGGAACACAGTTGATTTTTAACGTCACCTGGGGATATTTTAAGGCTTCCAGGAATCCCTCCCACACCCGGGACAGTTCTGCCCGCCGGGTAATTCTTTGATATTCCTCTCCGTCCAGTGTGTCCAGACTTAGGTTGATGCCATCGATTCCTGCCTTCGCCAGGTCCCGCATCTGCTCTTTCAATAGGACACCGTTGGTCGTCAAAGTCACCTGATGGATACCAGGAATTTTCCTGATCTCGCCTGCCAGATCCGGCAGCTGCCTGCGCACCAAAGGTTCTCCTCCTGTGAGCTTGATTTTCTGAATCCCCAAGCCGGCAAAAACCTGAACTAGACGGAGAATTTCCTGATAGCGCAGAATCTCATCATGGTTTACCAGGGGGACACCTTCCTCGGGCATACAGTACTGGCATCTTAAATTACAACGGTCCGTCACAGAGATCCGAAGATAGTCAATCTGTCTTTGGTATTCATCGATCATACTGAAAGTCCCCGCTCTTTCCACCGGTTTTCTCCACCAGATGAATATTTCCCATCTCCATTCTCTTATCGATGGCCTTGCACATATCATAAATGGTGAGAAGAGCAGCCGACACTCCGGTGAGGGCTTCCATCTCCACTCCAGTCTTTCCTTCTGTTTTCACCATGCAGATGGCCACAATCTTACTGTGTTCCTCATCAATCTCAAAATCCACCGAGCATTTCTGGATATTGAGGGGATGGCACATGGGAATCAGAGAAGAAGTCTGCTTGGTTCCCATGATTCCGGCAACCTGGGCTACTCCCAGCACATCTCCTTTTTTGACCTGACGGTTCTTCACTGCCTGAAGGATTTGGGAACTGACCCGGATCTCTCCTCTTGCCACGGCTGTGCGCACCGTCACCTGTTTATCTGTCACATCCACCATCACAGCATTTCCATGCTGATCAAAATGTGTAAATTCTTTCATTTTCTTTTTTGGCACCCCTTTTACATGAAAAAAAATGCCGTCTACCGGCAGTTACTTCTATTTCCGTGTTTCGTATCCACGAGACGGGAATTTCTGTTGTAGTCGCAGCAGCCGGCATGAACGGTTCCCAAAAACTGCTGTGAAACACAGCAGACGGGTCTTAATTATCATTCCGAATCTGTCAAAATTGCGCAGAAACTCCCTGGGTACACTATAGTTGTAAATCCTTTCCAAGCACGGGAGGCGTTGATTCAAGCGGTCAACACCCTCGCTGGGTCAAAAGACTCAGCTGGTTCTGATTCCTCTTTACAGAACTCGGATTCCCGTTTATTATATAATATCTTAAAAAATCATTCAAGATTTTTTGAATCTTTTACACAATTTTACATTCCATGTATAATTCCACACAAAATAGCGAAATCTGTCTCCTTTACACATTGCGCTTTGCCGCTGATCTGCAGCGCAGTCCTTCATAGACCAGACGCACCGCCAGATTGATGAACAGAAGCAGCATACACATGGCTGCCGCCGGGGCGGTCTGTCCTGCGCCCTGCATACTCACGATCATCACGGAAGTGATGGGTGCTGTGGGAGAATATAAAAAGACCACTGCAGACACTGTCACCAGAGAATTCACAAAGAAATATACCCCCATCTCACAGATGGCAGGAAGACAGAGGGGAACGGTTACTCTGAAAAAGGTGCGGTAAAAAGGAACTGCTAAGGATTCCGACACCGTCTCAAACTCTCTGTCCAGGCCTTTCAGTGCCGTGGTTGCCGTGGAAAAAGGAACCGAATAGAAATGGATCATATTCGCGAAAACCAGAATCCAGATGGTTCCATAGATTCCGTGAAGAGGGTTGATCAACGCGTACTCAGAAAAAGGAATCCCAAAAGACGGTGCATTGAAAAACATGATGAAACTTAAGCCCACCACAGTTCCGGGAATGGCTAGAGGAGTGATGGACAAAAAGTAGGCAATCTTCCTGCTGATATAGAATTTCTTCGTCTTCTCAATCATGTAGGCGCCAAGAAAGGTGACCACTGTGCCAAGAAGAGCAGAAATCAAAGATACCAGGATGGAATTGCGAAATGCCGCAAGACCGCTTCCGGACCCCGCTTTGGCAAGATTATAATTATCCAGCGTGAAAGTCAGATTGTACGGCCATAATTTGATCAGGGAAGCAAACAGCGCCACTGCGAAAAACAAGATCATGGCAAGACTCACCAGGACACAGAAAACCGTTGCTGCAACGTCGCTGACCGGGTGGGGTTTGATCTGGTAGGGAACGGACTTGGAGGAGATCGATGAACTTTGCTTCTGGTTTGTAAACCAGTCCACGAAGAAAGACAAAACCGCCGGAAACAAAAGAATCATTCCCACGACTGCTCCCATGTTAAAATTCTGCTGCCCGACCACCTGTTTGTACACATCGGTTGCCAGAACATTGTAATTGCCGCCCACCACAGAGGGAGCGCCAAAATCAGTAAAACTGTATGTGAAGGTCACAAATATGGCATTGATCAGACCATATTTCACGTTGGGAATGGTGATTGTGATCATTTTTCTCAGAGCTGAAGTCCTCATGGTGTCCGCTGCCTCATACAGACGATTGTCTGCCGCCGAAAAAGCAACCATGAGGATGGTTGTCGCCACAGGAAAACAATAAATACTCTCGGCGATAATAATTCCCGTCTTCCCGTAAAGTGGAATTTTCAATCCTAACGCAGTCAGAATTCCCTGATTGCCGAACAGATAGATCAGCGCAATACCCAAAAGCATGGTGGGAGCGAAAATCGGGATCATTCCCACATACCGGAAGAACGATTTAAAGGGAACATTTTTTCTTGACAGGGAATAGGAAAACACAAAGGCCAGCAGGACGGAGATCACGGTGGAACTGATGGAGATCACAAAGGTATTGGAGATGGAGTATACCATCGCTTTGCTGGTAAAATATTCCCGAAACTGGGCAAGTCCCACAAAGAATCCGTCCTTGTCCTGAAAAGCTTTCACAAAAAGTGTCACCAGGGGACAGGCCAAAAACACAAAGAGAAATACTATAATGCCATAGATTGCAGCTGCCCGGACAAAATCTTCTTTAGAAAAGCGCCGCAGCCAGTTATTTCTTTTCTTCATTTTTTCTTCCTTTCCGCCATGTTGGTGGTCTCTGATTCAAATTGCAATGTCTCATCTCTTGGTATGGACAGATAAACGCCTTCCCCTTCCTGGAAATTCTGGCCTCTTGCCGTGGAAATGGGAAGATCCGCATACACAAAAACATAGTCACAGAGTACATGGCTGATCTTCACCGTGATCCGGTCATAAAATCCGCGAAACTCGATATCCTCAATCGTTCCATGGACGCTTCCCGTACCTCTTTCTCTGGAAATCTTAACTTTCTCCGGCCGGATTGCGATGATCTTCCCTTTTGGAAATCCAAGGGAATCCCAGACGGGAAGACTGGTATCCAGAAAATTGATGGAGCCGATAAAATCAGCCACAAAGGAGCTGCCAGGGGAATCGTAAATCTGCTGAGGTGTCCCGGATTGCATGACGACTGCTTTATTCATGACAATAATCCGGTCTGCCATCGTCAGCGCCTCATCCTGGTCATGTGTCACCATGATGGTGGTCAGATTCAGTTCCCGCTGAATTCTGCAGATCTCTTTGCGCAGCGTAATTCTTACCTTCGCGTCCAACGCAGACAGAGGTTCATCGAGAAGGAGAAAATCCGGTTCTGTGGCCAACGCTCTTGCCAGCGCCACCCTCTGCTGTTCTCCTCCGGATAACTGGGAGGGAAGCCGCTTCTTGGCATTGGACAGTTTAATCATATCAAAGAGGCGGTCCACCCTCGCCTCGATATCCCGGTTTTTGATTTTGCGGTTGCGAAGTCCATAGGCCACATTTTCATAGGCAGACAGGTTGGGAAACAAGGCATAGGACTGGAACATGATTCCGAAATTTCTCCGGGATGGCGGCAGATCTGTCACATCCCGTTCCCCGATGTAAATCTTCCCTCTCGTAGGTTTATCCAGACCGGCAATCAGGCGCAGAAGGGTAGATTTTCCACACCCGGAAGGGCCAAGCAGGCAGACGAACTCGCCTGCTTGGATTTCCAGATTCACATTGTTCAATGCAATGTTTTTGTTATATACTTTTGATACATTTTCAATCTTAAGACTTACACTCATGTGTATATCCCTCCGATTTCTTGAGTCTATTCTTCTTGCGGCGCGCTCTTGGCATCATAACGCTCTGACCACTCTGCGAGAATGGATTCCCGATTCTGAGCCGCTTTGTTGAAATCAATATCCGGAATCAGCTGATCCAGCGGATTGGAAGAGTATCCTTCCGGAATCTCATCGCCCACACCGATGGCAACGATGGGATAGTTCGTGGCATATTTATCCATGATATTGTCTGAGATTGCCCAGTCCAGGAAATCCTTCGCCACCTGTTTTTCATTGTCTTTTTTGATCAGTGCATTGGCTTCCATATCCCATCCGGAGCCTTCCTCGGGGAAGACCGCCTCACAGATGTCGCTTCCCACTTCCTCGGCAGACTGCAGGCAGCGGTAGCCAAAGGAGATTCCGATCCCGTACTCTCCCGCCGCGGTCTCCTTCGCCGGCTGGCTTCCGGAATGCATGTACACGGCCACGTTTTTGTCCAGCTCATCCAGGTATTTCCATCCTTCCTCTTCTCCGTATAAGGTAAGAATTCCATTGACCGTGAGAAGTCCGGTGCCTGAGGAAGCCGGATTGGACATGGCAATCAGTCCCTCATATTTGGGATCCAGAAGATCCTCATAGGAAGTAGGGATCGTGTCAATGCCATGGGATTTCAGAACCTCTTTATTGACAATCCAGGCAGTCTCCCAGGCATCAATTCCTACCCAGGACGGTGTCTCATCTGTGTCTTTAAACTGTGGGAGAATCCGGTCAACACCTTCCGGCGCATAGGGTTCCAACATTCCCTCCTGTTTCAGAACCAGAAGACTTGTGGCGGAAAGTCCCCACACCACATCTGCCACCGGGTTGTCCTTCTCTGCGAGAAGACGGGAGGTAATCACACCGGTGGATTCCCTCGTCACATTGACGGTCACATCCGGATTCTGCTCTTTGAACTCTTCCAGATAATCGCTGACCTGCTCATCCTCCAAAGCGGTATACACATTCAATACATTTTCCTCTTCTGCCTGCGTATTGGCAGAAGTCTGGCTTTCCTCGCCTTCTTTGGTCACACAGCCAGACAAAGCACTCATTGCCATCATCGCTGCCATTGCTACCAGTACTACTCTTTTCTTCATCTTCTTTCCTCCATTCATTTTCTTTCTCAAATGTACGCACTTAGCCAAACAGAATTTTCTCAGATGACTCCGGAGCCGGGTACTCACCCAGATGGCTGACGGTCTTCTCGTATCTGCCGTGAAAGTCACTTCCTCCTGTGAGAAGCAGCCCACAAGTTTTTGCCGCTTCTTTTACTTTTTTCCGATTTTCCGGATCGTGAGAAGGGTGATTGTACTCAATCCCATCCAACCCAGCCTGGACAAGCGCTGGAATCATCGGAAAATTTCCAAGCTGGCCGGGATGTGCCAGTACCGCCAGCCCGCCATCTGCCTTGATGGCCCGGACTGCCTCCAGGGCATCCGGATATTCGATGTCGAAATCACAAGGTCCGGCGTTTTTAAAAACGGTCTGATAGATTTTCCCAAACAATTCCTGGCTTTGCCCTGTCCGGACCAGATAATCCAGAATATGCTGCTTGTAGATACAGGTCCCTGCCAGTTTCTGTACTTCCTCCACTGGGACCCGATATCCCAGCGTGTTCAAGATGCTGATCTGTCTCAGGCAGTTGGCATTCCTCTTTTCCAGAGTCTTGCGTCCGATTGCCTCGATATGTTCCGTTCTCTGATAGCGGTAACCAAGGATGTGGACTTTGCGGTTCCTCTCGTAGTCATAAGCGGACATCTCCACCCCCACAACGGCATGAATTCCATATTTTTCTGCAAGACGCACATGTTCCCATGCCTGCTGTGTGGTGTCATGATCTGTAAAAGCAAGATGCGTAAGGCCCGCCTCTTTTGCCTTTTGCAAGACTGCCTCAGCTGTCATACTGCAGTCAGAGACCGAAGTATGTACATGTAGATCTGCCAGATACATCCAATCTCCTCCTCTCAAATGGATGAAACCGCGGCTTTTGGTTCTTCTTTTGGATCTTCCTGAAAATGTCCCTGGGAAATGTTGTAGACGCGGTCACAGAGTCCTTCCATAAACTCCAAGTCATGGAAAATACCGATCATGGAGGTTCCCTCCTTTTTCAGTTTCATCAAAAGTTCCTTCACCAGCAGCTTCGTGTTGTTGTCCAAAGACGCGGTTGGCTCGTCCAAAAGGAGCAGCCGGGGAGCTTTGACCATGGCATGGGCCAGGTTCAGTCTCAGCTTCTCGCCTCCGGAGAAGGTGTTTGGATAAATATCCCAGAGATTTTCATGAAGTTTGAAATAGCGCAGCATCTCCTCTGCCTTTCGCACGGATTCTTCGTAGGAAAATCCGGCATCCAGAGCACCGTTGATTACATGCTGCTTCGCTGTGGTACGGGGAAGTATGGTCAGAAACTGAGAAACGTAGCCAATCTCCACTTTGCGCAGATGAATGATCTGCCGTTCGTCTGCCCGCACCAGATCCAGCTTTCCATAGGAGAGAGAGTCATATATCACACTTCCTGTGGTAGCCAGATACGTGCGGTAGATACAGCGCAAAACAGTGGATTTTCCTGCTCCCGACACGCCCACAATACCGATAAAATCTCCTTTATTAAGGGAAAAAGAGATATCCCGGCAGCTTTTGATTTCTCTTTTCTGTTCATGAAGATAGAACTGTTTGGACAGTCCCTTGATTTCCAAAATTTTTTCCATGTTTCGTCTTACCAAGCCTTTCCGAAATAGATATCAGTGATGTTCTTCGCCGTCTGCCTTGCGGTACCGGCATTGGAATACGCATTCTCCCGCCACATATACCTGTTCAAGAACCGGCATTTTCCCAGACGGTTCGATGATCAGAAAATCTGCCTGTTTTCCGCATTCCAAGGATCCGATCTCCCGATCCAGTCCCACAGCCCTGGCAGGATTCAAACTCACATACCGCACGGCCTCCCACAGAGGCATTCCTTCTCTTTGAGAGAGCCAGAAGACTGCATAGAGAAGAGATTGGGGATAATAGTCGGATACCAGAACACTGGCCGCTCCTTCCCGGATGGCCGCAAGTGCTGACAGATTTCCGGAATGGGAACCTCCTAGAAGGATGTTCGGCGCTCCCAGTACGGTCATGAATCCGGCTTCCTTTGCGGCTTTCGCCACTTCCAGGGTGATGGGAAACTCGCTGATTTTTACTCCAAGTGCCTTGTTGACCTTTAGTTTTTCCAGAGTATCGTCATCGTGGCTTGCCACGGAGATTCCTCTGGAAAGGGCGAGATCCGCCAGTTCTTTCAATTTTTCAAAGGAGACCATCTCTTTGTTTTGTTCCGACTCTACCAGCTTCTGGAATTCTTCCTCGCTCAGATCTTTTCCTTCATTGGGCTGATGTTTCCGGTAGATTTCCAGATTCTTGTACTGTCCTTGTCCCGGCGAGTGATCCATGAAGGAGAGCAGATCCACCAGCCCATCCTCAATCATCTGCCGGACCCCTTCGTAACAGGCCAGGTTGTCGATCTCATAGCGCAGATGATACCGGTGCCGGATCAGCCTTTCCTGATGCCGGTAGCGCAAAATGAGAGAGGCCAGCTTCTTCACCTGGGGCGCCTGCCGGATCTCCTTTACATCCCAGGCTCCCTCCTTGAACATGGAGATGGAATGAAACATGGTGGTGATTCCGCATCCGGCCAGCACCCGCTCCGCCTCATGAAGTCCCATCTGAAAATCCATGACCGCCGTGCTGCGGGGCTGAATGTAAGCTTCAATCATGTCCGAGTGAATATCAATCATGCCAGGCATGACGTATTTACCGCACGCATCGATCACTCTGCCCTCCCCTCTCCATTCCCGGCCTGGGCAAATGTGTGTGATTCTGCCATTCTCTGTCACCAGCACGCTGTCTTCCAGGATCTGGTCCGGCAGAATCAGTTTCCCGTTTTTTATGATTGTCCGCATTGTAGTCCTCCTAAGTTATAGCTTCCCCTTGGTCTGATCCTGCCCCTTACAGAAGAGAATGTACCAGTTGCTGGGTGTATGGCTGCTGGGGATCATCCAGAATCTGATCCGTCAGTCCCTGTTCAATGATCTTTCCGTCCAGCATCACAATGGTGCGGTCTGCCAGCATACGGATAACTGCCAGGTCATGGGAGACCAGCATGATGGAGATATTGAATTCCTGACGGATTTTCCGGATGAGTTCCAGGACTTTTGCCTGTACTGACAGATCCAGACCGGTTGTCACCTCATCCAGAAGAAGGATCTCCGGATTGTTGGCCAGAGCTTTTGAGATCTGTACTCTCTGCTGCATGCCGCCGCTGAAATTTCTGGGCGGCTCTTTTTTCCTGGATTGAAGAATTTCCACCGCGTCCAGAAGTTCCGCGATCCGTTCATTCATCTTTTTAAAATTGCGGTTGCCGGCTGCGATCAGTTTCTCGGCGATATTGCCCGCGCTGGAATAATCCATGCGCAGTCCCAGAACCGGGTTTTGGTAAACCATCCCCATAATGTGATTTTTGATATATTTTTTCTGCTGGAGACTCTGTGAGAAGATGTCCACCTCGCCGTTTTTATATTTTCTCAGATACCCTTCGCCCTGGGTGATGTCAAAGTCAAAATAGAGACTTTTCATGAGTGTGGATTTTCCGGACCCGGATTCTCCCACGATTCCCAGGATCTCCCCTTCATACAGGGAGACGTTCACATCATTACAGGCCCACACCGTTTTGCAGCGGGGACAGGTGTTTTTCACCAGCTTCCCGCCGTTTCTGCAGTATTCACAGGTTTTTCCATACCGCACAGTCAAATGGTCAATTCGAAGTATTGGCTGTTCCATCTTACACACGCTCCTCTTCCTTTGTTTTCCCGGCTTTTTTACGTTCTCTTCTCTTTTTACAGTATCCGGTATCGTTACACTCATAGACTTTGTTTCCATTCTCATCGATCAACTCATCCAGATAGACTCCGGTGGCTCCGCACAAACGGCAGCATTTTCCATCAAAATCTTCTGTCTGGAAGGGAACGTCTTCGAAACACATGGATACAACCTTGGTATGAGGTGGAATGGCATAGATTTTCTTTTCACGCCCTGCCCCGAACAAATACAACGTGTCGCTGTCGTTCAATTTGCGGTTGTCATACCGGGGGATGGGACTTGGATTCGTCACATAGCGGTCCTCCACCATCACCGGATACTCCGAGCTGATGCTGATCTTTCCGTACCGGGTCAGATCCTCGAACAAAGACAGCCACATGCCGCTATACTCTGCCTCCGCGTGCATCTTTTTTGTGACAGATTCCTTCGCTTCCACAATCCGCAAAGGTTCCGGGGTTGGCACCTGGAGAACCAGGATCTGATCGTTCCTCATGGGGATCTCCGGAATCCTGTGGCGGCTCTGAATCACAGTTGCCCGCTCCGAATCTGTGGTCACTTCCACATCCGTACATTCCTGTACCAGTTTCTTGATATTCACCGCATTGACACTGTCATCATTTCCCTGGTCAATGACTTTCAGAATGTCTTCTTTTCCAATGATCGACAGGGTGATCTGGATTCCTCCTGTCCCCCATCCCCGTCCGATCGGTAATTCCCTGGAGCCAAAGGGTACCTGGTAGCCCGGGATGGCCACCGCTTTCAGAATGCTTCTGCGTATCTCCCTCTTGGACCCTTCGTCCAGAAATGCGAAATTATAATGTCTTGTGTCAATCATTTTTGGCCTCCTAGTATAATAATGGTGTAGTCAATAATGACTACAGGTTAATAGTTGCAAAGTCTAAATGAATAACTGAAGGAGGGATTCCTCTCTCCGTCAGAAGTTATTGTTCCTTACCGTGTCTGAGGCTTC
>DXIX01000030.1 GCA_019112635.1 Candidatus Blautia intestinigallinarum
GTTTGACTCAGGATAACCTTTGGCTATCCTTCATTCCTCATTACTGTTTTGGTTCGTTCAAACCGTTCTTGAATGTAAAGAATTTTCAGGTTCTATGTGTTTTACTGTTCAGTTATCAAGGTTCTCTGTGCTGCTCTCCCCGAGTCAGCTTGATTATTTTACCAAACTGTTTTTCATTTGTCAAGAACTTTTTTTGACTTTTTTTCGAAGTTTTTTCAGTCCCTTGACTTCTCTTCAAAGCAGCTTCGTTATATTACCACGTCTCTCCAGCTTTGTCAAGAACTTTTTTCATCTCTTCAAAACTTTTTTGACCGGTTCTATAACAAACGGAGAAGGAGGGATTTGAACCCTCGCGCCGCTGTTAACGACCTACTCCCTTTCCAGGGGAGCCCCTTCGGCCAGCTTGGGTACTTCTCCAAATTGCCCTACGCATTTTTGCTTCGGTACGGAGAGGGTGGGATTCGAACCCACGCGCCCTTGCGGACAAACGGTTTTCAAGACCGCCTCGTTATGACCACTTCGATACCTCTCCATCTTTTGTTGTTGCACTGTCTTTGTCAGCGCAAGAAATATACTACCATCAATCACCATTTCTGTCAATATGATTTTTTCAAATTTTTCTATTTTTCTTAGATTTTCTGCAAATCTCTTTCTGACAGGATTGCCTCTGCAATTTTCAAGTCTTCTGGCGTGGTAATCTTCAGGTTCTCATAAGATCCTTGCACCAGTTTCACCCAGCATTCTGTCTCCTGCTCTACGATCATAGCGTCATCGGTAATCCCCTTCATTCCTTTTTCCCTGATAGAGTCATGAGCATTCTTTAAAACCGAATAGGAAAATGCCTGCGGAGTCTGAACATTCCAAACTCGGTCCCTGGGCGGAGTGCTCAGAACACATCCTCCCTCATCTGAAATTTTTATGGTGTCTTTTGATGGCATCCCTGCAATGCAGGCGCCATACTCTTTTACTCCGTCGAAAACTCTCTCTAAGATCTCCCCGGTAATCAATGGACGGGCGCCGTCATGCACAAACACATAATCTGTCCCTACGCATTCCATAAGTCCAGCGTAGACAGAATCATATCTTTCTTCACCGCCTGTAACAATTCTTCTGGTCTTTGTTAGAAAATACCTGTCCACAATCTGTTCTTTAACATATTCTACACTCTCTTCATTAGTCACCAGAATAATATCCTGAATCCATTCACAGTCCTGAAAACATTTAAGAGAATAATATAAAACCGGAAAGCCTCTCAGAAGCAGAAACTGTTTCGGAATTTGGCTGCCCATCCTTTTTCCCTGTCCTGCCGCCAGAACAATTGCTGTACATTTTTTCTCCATTCTATCGCTCTCCCAATTTCAGATTAGGAACTGCATTCAGATCCCACCCATGTCTGGTTCCTTTTAAGTACTCATAATAAGCCGCCACTCCAATCATAGCCGCATTGTCGGTACAGAAAATAGGAGACGGATAATATAATTGATAACCATTTTCGTCACATGCTTGTTTCATAGCCGCGCGCAGATGTTCGTTGGAAGCAACGCCCCCCGCCATTGCTACTTTCTTCATATTATAATCTTTTGCAGCCAGCATCGTGTGCTCCACCAGAACTTCTACCACTGATTTTTGAAAAGATGCTGCCAAATCCGCCGCCGGAACTTCACGTCCCTGCATTTTTGCCTGATTTAAATAGTTCAAAACTGCTGACTTCACTCCACTGAAGCTGAAATCGTATGGTGCTCCCTCTATCTTTCCTTTTGGAAAAACAATCGCATCCGAATTTCCTTCTCTCGACAGCTTATCAATCTTCGGTCCTCCCGGATATCCAAGACCAATGGCACGAGCCACTTTATCAAACGCTTCTCCTGCCGCATCATCCCTTGTCCGTCCCAAAATTTTAAACTTGCCATAGTCTTCCACAATCACCAGATGCGTATGACCGCCCGAGACAATCAAACACAGAAAAGGCGGCTCCAGATCCGGGTGTTCGATATAATTTGCCGATACATGTCCTTCTATATGATGCACTCCCACAAGCGGAAGCTTCTTCGCATAACTGATCGCCTTCGCCTCGGCTACGCCCACAAGCAGAGCTCCCACCAGTCCAGGACCGTAAGTGACGCCCACCGCGTCCAAATCATCCAGTGTAACTTTCGCATCTGCCAGTGCCTGCTCAATCACCTGATTAATTTTCTCGATATGCTTTCTGGAAGCAATCTCCGGAACGACACCGCCATATAATTTGTGAAGCTCAATCTGTGAAGAAATCACATTGGATAACACTTGTCTTCCGTTTCTCACAACCGAGGCTGCTGTCTCATCGCAGGAACTCTCGATTGCCAAAATCAATGTATCTTTCTCACATTCCCGTGATACCATTTCTTTTTCCATTTTATCACCCTACTCTTCGAAATTTAATTCTACACTTTTCCCATCTTTTCCCAGAAAAGTCTTCGGGAAAATCGCCCTTGCCTCCGGCAAAAATTCATCCGGCCACGCCAGCGAAGGACTGTAATGTGTCAGCCAAAGCTCTCCTGCCTTTGCCTGTTCCGCCAGAGTCGCTGCCTCTGTAAACGTCATATGCTTATACTCCCTGGCCTTCGCCTCTTTCTCTTTTCCTCCATACATTCCTTCACAGATAAACAAATCGGAACCTGCCGCATTCCTGCTGATGGACTCTGTCGGACGGGTATCGGTTGTATAAGTAATCTTGATTCCTTTGCGGTCCGGTCCAAGAACCATATCCGGAGTATAGATCTGATCTTTGTCCGTAATTGTCTCTCCCTTCTGCAAAGGATTCCAGAACTTCTGAGGAATCTGATATTTTTGAGCATTTTCCACTGAAAATTTTCCCTTACGCAAAATCTCCAGGGTATAACCATAGCAGACCACATTATGATTGACCCGAAATGCCGTAATCTTATATCCATTTTGCTCCAGTACCTCTTCTGGCTTGCTCAACTCCACATATTGTATGGGAAATGGAAGTTCCGGCGCAATCACCCGGAGAGCATTCACCACCCGTTCCAGACCTTTTGGTCCGATCAAAGTCAACGGCTCCGTGCGGTCAGCATTTCCCATCGTCAGCAAGAGTCCCGGAAGTCCACTGATATGATCTCCATGAAAATGTGTAAAACAAATCGTATCGATCGGCTTAAAACTCCATCCTTTTTCTTTGATTGCCACCTGCGTACCTTCTCCGCAGTCAATCAAGAGACTGCTCCCATTGTATCTGGTCATCAAAGCAGTCAGCCAACGTCTGGGCAGCGGCATCATGCCGCCGCACCCTAACAAACATACATCCAGCATTCTTTCTCTCCTCACCTTCTGCTCATCAACAATGCATTTTCCACCGGATTCTCATAATAGTCTTTTCTGATGCCATCCTCTGCAAATCCCATCTTCCGATATAACGCGATGGCAGATTCATTACTCTGTCTTACCTCCAAATGAATCGTCCGAACTCCACTCTCCTGCATGCGCTGAATCAGATTCTCCATCAGTGCAGTTCCAATTCCCTGACCCTGATACTCCTGATCCACGGCAACTTTGACAACATCTCCTTCATCCAGAACCGTGACAATTCCACAATATCCAACAATTTTCTCGCCTTCCAGAGCAACAAGAAATTTCACATCCTCGCGGAGAAAAAAAGAAAACAGCCCGGTCAAAGACCAGGGTGTATGGAATAATTGTGCTTCCAACTGCGCAATCTGCTCCAGATCATCCATCTCCATCTCACGAATTCTCAGCATCACTTCTTCTCCTCACAGTTTTTCTTCTCTCTTTGCAATCTCTCCCGCTCTGCCTGTGACAGCCGCAGATATTCCGGCTGATGGTCTCTGGCGTTCTGTACTTTTCCTTCCTTATAGTAGAGAGTTCCCAATGCAGCAACTGCTCCTGCCCTTTGTCTGTTCACATGCGCCGGAGCATAATGATGGGAAACTTTGCAGTCGGCTTCTATTTTCTCACGGAACACAGGAACCCCATCTCCCAGAAAAATCACTTCCCGCCCTATCTGATTAATTTTCTCTATGATCTCTTCAATGCTGATAGCCTCCTGGGCACTAATCACCTGAAACTTTCCATCTGCAAATTCATAGATTCCTGTATAAACCTGATTTCTTCTCGCATCCATCAAAGGACAGATCACTCCATGGGTCTCATACAAGTTATAAGCAAGTGCATCCACCGTCGGAACCGCAATCAATGGCTTATCCAGAGCAAGTCCCAATCCCTTCGCAGTTGCCGACCCGATTCGCAGACCTGTGAAGGAACCCGGTCCCGCCGCCACCGCAATCGCATCCACTTCATTCAAATCCAACTCTATCATGCGGACAATCTCATCCAACATAGGAAGCAGGGTTTGTGAATGTGTTTTCTTATGGTTTACTGTATATTCACTCAACAAAGTGTCATCTTCCACTACTGCCACAGAGGCAACCAGCCCCGAGCTATCTAATCCTAAGATTTTCATTCCTGCTCCATCCCTTCTATGGTTATTTTGCGATAGTCAAAACCTTTTTCTAAGTCCTTTTCGATCTTCACGGTAATCACATTCTCAGGAAGGATTTCTTCAATCAGATTTGCCCACTCAATCAGGCAAATTCCATCCCCGAAAAAATAATCATCATATCCAATCTCTTCCATCTCTTCCACATCGCCGATTCGATAAACATCAAAGTGATAAAAGGGGAGCCTGCCTTCCTGATATTCTTGGATAATTGTGAAGGTCGGACTGCTGATCGGTTCTTTGATTCCCAGTCCATCTGCCACTCCCTGTGTAAATACGGTCTTTCCCACTCCCAGATCGCCTTCCAGAGTATAAATCTGCCCCTTCTTTGCGTTAGAGCCAATTCTTTTCCCCAGTTCATGGGTTTCCTTGGCACTGTTTGTCTCATATATCATTTTCATCATCCCTATCGATTATCTTCATTTTCGCATTATAACATCACCATAAAAAATGTTCTACCTTTTTCTTGCAGGATTTTTTCTTACATATTATAATAAAAACTGTTTCGATTAATCTGCTCCTCGCAGACGAACAAAATCAAATACAAAAAGGAGAATTCATATGTCAAATCCAGTTGTAACAATTACGATGGAAAACGGCGATGTTATGAAAGCTGAATTGTATCCGGAAATCGCACCGAATACAGTAAATAATTTTATCAGTCTCGTCAAAAAAGGATTTTATAATGGCCTGACTTTTCACCGGGTCATCAATGGTTTTATGATTCAGGGCGGCTGCCCGGACGGCACTGGAATGGGCGGTCCCGGATACACAATCAAAGGAGAATTCACTCAGAATGGTTTCGTAAACCAGCTGAAACATGAACCAGGCGTACTCTCTATGGCAAGAGCTATGCATCCTGACTCTGCAGGTTCCCAGTTCTTTCTGATGCATAAGACTTCTCCGCACCTTGACGGAAGTTATGCCGCTTTCGGCAAAGTCACAGAAGGTCTCGATATTGTAGACAAAATTGCTCAGGTTCCAACAGATTTCCGCGATAAACCTCTGGAACCGCAAGTGATTCAGTCCATGACTGTGGAGACTTTTGGCGTCGATTATCCGGAGCCTGAAATCTGTCACTGATTTCTGTACCGAAACTATCATCTTCTATAAAAACTGCCTGAGAATTCAGGCAGTTTTTTCATGCTTCATACAGGAGATACTCTCCTTCCACTTTTGCAAAATACAGTTCTTTTTCCCGCTCCATTTTCGCTTTTCCGTTCGTCCCCTCGGTAATGGCCTTTTTTATTTCCTCTATCTGCCCAATAGGAACCAGAAGTTTCAGTGACACTTTTTCTGTGTAAACAGCATCCTGTACTGGGATTTTTCTCTCTCCGGCCAGATACTGAATCCTTCCCAGACCATTATAATCGGTATCCACCGACAGTAACACTCCATGTTTTTTCTCGATTACACAACTGTTCGCCAGTCCCTCTTGGACAGCTTTGGAATACGCCCGTACCAGCCCTCCGGTGCCCAGCAGAACGCCGCCAAAATAACGGGTAACCACAACTGCTGTATTATACAGTTCCTCTCCCAACAGTACATCCAGCATTGGGCGTCCTGCTGTCTGACTTGGTTCCCCGTCATCGCTGCATCTGGTATACTCCCGATGTTCGCCGATCACATAAGCATAACAGTTATGTCTGGCATCCCAATACTTTTTCTTCATCTCCTCGACAAAGGCCTGAGCCTCCTCTTCGCTTTTCACTTCACGGACTGTCGCGATAAATCTGGATTTTTTCTCTGTAATCTCTCCTTGTCCGCCTCTATAAATCGTCTTGTAACTCTCCAGCATGTTTGTCACCTCAGAATCATTTCCTTTTTTCCATTTTACCATATTTCTTTTCAAAAGTCTTTGTTCGTTATTTATTAATCTTTTCTAAAATGTGCCTTGGAAAATGTGAAGTTTTTGTTAGGGGGGTTTATTTCGTTTTTCTTATTTGCTATAATAAGTAAGATTATAAGGAGGAGTACTATGAATTACGGAAAAAAAGCGACTTCAAAGAAGCGCAAGGCTTTGACTTCTCGATCTTCCATGATAGGTAAACGTGCGCATGTGTCAGCCATGCGGGTTTTATTCATATCTCTGCTCACTTTATGTGTTATCGTTTTGTTTGGAGGTATTGGTGCGTTTAAGGGCGTCATTGACAATGCGCCTGACGTGGATGAGATCGATATTATGCCGCTGGGCTATGCGTCTTTTTTGTATGACGGTGACGGCAACCAGATCCGTAAACTGGCTGCGCCTGATTCCAACCGTCTGCCCGTCTCCATCGATGAGATTCCTTTGGATCTGCAGCATGCAGTAATCGCCATTGAGGACGAGCGTTTTTATGAGCACAACGGAATCGACATCCGCGGAATCCTCCGCGCGTTTGTCAAAGGTGTCTCTGAGGGTGGATTCAGCGAAGGCGCAAGTACCATTACTCAGCAGCTTTTGAAAAATAATGTTTTCACTGACTGGACCAGTGAGTCCACCTGGCTTGAGAAATTTACCCGTAAATTTCAGGAACAGTATCTGGCTATCCAGGTGGAAAAGGTCTACGATAAGGACGTCATACTGGAAAACTATCTGAATACCATTAACCTGGGTGCAGGTTCCTATGGGGTACAGGCAGCTTCCCAGCGTTACTTCGGAAAAAATGTTCAGGACTTAAATCTGTCTGAATGTGCGGTTCTGGCAGGAATCACCCAGAATCCTACAAAGTACAATCCGATCACCAATCCTGAGGATAATGCTCAGAGGCGAAAGGTTGTCCTGGACCGGATGCTGGAACAGGGATATATCACACAGTCTGATTATGAAGAGGCCATGTCAGATGACGTCTACTCACGTATTCAGCAGACCGAATCCCAGCAGACCACCACAACCTCCGTCTATTCCTACTTTGAAGACGAAGTCATCGATCAGGCAATTGATGCTTTGGTCAGCGTGAAAGGTTACACAGAGACACAGGCAAGGAATATTCTCTACAGCGGTGGTGTGGATGTCTATACTACCCTGGACCCGGATATCCAGCAGATCCTTGATGAGGAATACTCCAATCCGGATAACTTCCCGAGTTATACGCAATATGCTCTGGATTACGCACTGACAGTCAAAAATCCGGAGGGAGAGGAAGTCAACTACAGCAAAGAGATGCTGACCCTGTACTTCCAGAATCAGGATCCGGATTTTGACCTTCTGTTTGACTCTCCGGAAGAGGGACAGACTTATGTAGATCAATACAAAGCTTCCATTCTGGCAGACGGAAGTGAAATCATCGCTGAGCGCGTGAGTTTCGAACCACAGCCTCAGTCTTCCATGAGCATCATCGATCCGAGTACCGGATATGTGAAGGCATTGATTGGCGGACGCGGAGAGAAGACAGCCAGTCTGACCCTGAACCGTGCGACAGATACAACCCGTCAGCCAGGTTCTACCTTTAAGATTCTCTCCACTTACGCACCGGCTCTCAATGAAAAAGGAATGACTCTGGCCACTACGTTTATGGATGAGCCTTATGAGTATCCTGATGGCACCCCGGTTCGCAATTCCAACAACAGTTATGGCGGAGAGACCACAATCCGAAAAGCAATCCAGAATTCTGTCAATGTGGTTGCCGTAAAATGCCTGGAGAAAGTGACTCCCGAGCTGGGATTGGAATACCTGGACAATTTTGGTTTCACAACTCTGGCACACGGTGATGCTTCCGATACAGATGCCAACGGCAATGTCTACAGCGACGCGAATCTGCCTCTGGCCCTGGGCGGTATCACTTATGGAGTCACCAACGTGGAACTGAATGCCGCTTATTCCGCAATTGCCAATGGCGGTAAATATATCAAACCGATCTATTTCACAAAGATTGTGGATCGTGACGGAAATGTTTTAATCGATAATACACCAGAAGAAACAGAAGTCATCAAAGAAAGTACCGCATGGCTTCTCACCAGCGCAATGGAAGATGTTGTCAATTACGGTACTGCCACCAACTGTCAGCTCGATAATATGCCGGTTGCCGGTAAGACGGGTACCACGGACACCTACAACGATTTGTGGTTTGTGGGATACACTCCGTATTATTCATGTGCGGTCTGGTCCGGATATGACAACAACGAGAAGATTCCTGATGACTATATGTCAAGAAATTTCCATAAGATTTTATGGCAGAAGGTGATGTCCCGAATTCACGAGGATCTTGATTACAAAGAATTCGAACAGCCTCCGACTGTAGAGCGGGAATCTGTATGTTCAGAGACAGGTCTTCTCCCAAGAGCCGGCTGCCCGACAATCACGGAATACTTTGACATTACTTCCATGCCGACTGAGCGATGTGACGAACATTATTACACTTTCATCCCTCGGACAGACAGCAGTGATGACAGTTCTGACAGCAACAGTTCTTCTGACAATAATTCCACCGCTACTCCGACAAGTACCCCGGAGGATGATTCTTCCGGTGAAGATACAGATTCTTCCGGTGAGGACGGCAACAATGGCGGTGATACCGGCGACTCTGGCGGCGATACAGACACCGGTGAGGATACCGGCGGCTCCGGTGGCGATACAGACTACGGAGATGACACTGGAGACTCCGGCGGTGACTACGAAGGTCAAGGATAACAGAGAATAAAAAAAGATGTGCTCAAGCACATCTTTTTTTATTCTCTGTTATCCCGTTCTCTATCTAAATGACCATCTTAGCTGCCCCATAGATCCCTGCATCATTTCCGAGAGCTGCCAGAATAATCGGCGTAGCTTTGCAGGCTGAGAACGCATATTTTTTATAATATTTTGTCACACAGTCAATCAAAGGCTGTCCTGCCTTAGAGACTCCTCCGCCTACCACGATGACACTTGGATCTATAACGCAGGTAACCGAAGCCAATGCGCCTCCCAGATAATCTCCAAATTTCTCCACAACTTCCTCTGCCAGCTTATCACCGGCTTTATAAGCGTCAAATACCGCTTTTGCCGTCAATTCCCCTTCTCTCAATACACTTGGAGCGTCACTGCAGTCCAATGCCTTTTTCGCAAGTCTGACCACACCTGTGGCAGAGGCCATCTGTTCCAGACATCCCTGGTTTCCACAGTTACAGGACTCTGTCTCCTCGTGATCCACATTGATATGACCAATCTCCCCGCTTGCCCCGTGAGCACCAGACAAAATCTGTTCATTGACAATAATTCCTCCGCCCACGCCAGTTCCAAGGGTCACCATCACCACATTTTGGGCTCCGGCTGCTGCTCCTCGCCACGCCTCGCCAAGGGCAGCCACATTCGCATCATTTTCCGCCTTCACAGGAATCCCTGTCATCTCTCCTAATTCCTTTGAAACTTTCTTATAGCCCCAAAACAAATTCACCGCACAGAGAACATCTCCCTCGGAATTCACAGGTCCAGGAACACCTACACCGATACCCGCAACCTCTTCTTTTTGAATCCCTTTCTCCTGAAGTTTCTCCAGGATGGCTTTTGCAATATCTGGAAGAATCTCTTCTCCCTGATTCTCTGTCCGGGTCGGGATCTCCCATTTATCCATCAAAACACCGTCTACCTGAAACAAACCACATTTAACCGTAGTTCCACCGACATCAATGCCGAAACAATACTTCTTCATCCTTCTGTCCTCTTTTCCTTACCTCTTTTTGGCTATATTTTCCTGAACACGGCGGTACAATTCCTCTGCCGCATTATATCCCATCTTCTTCTGTCTGTGGTTGACAGCCGCAGCCTCGACAATCACAGCCAGATTTCTTCCAGGCCGTATCGGAAGTGAATGGCATACCACCTTATTGCCCAGGTATTCAATATATTCCTCATGAAGTCCCAGACGATCGTATTCTTTCTCTTTGCTCCACTCTTCCAGTTTGATAACCAGATCCACAGACTGTGTATTTTTTACACTCTCTACACCAAACAATGTCTTCACATCAATGATTCCGATTCCCCGAAGCTCAATGAAGTGTCTGGTAATATCCGGTGCTGATCCCACCAGTGTGACATCACTGACTTTCCTCAGTTCCACCACATCATCGCTGACCAGACGGTGTCCTCTCTTGATCAATTCCAGCGCAGCCTCACTTTTGCCAATTCCACTCTCTCCTGTAATCAAAATACCCTCACCGTAGACATCCACCAGAACACCGTGAATGGTAATACAGGGGGCGAGCTCCACTCCAAGCCAGCGGATAATCTCAGCCATAAAGCTGGAAGTCGTACGGCTGGTGATAAAAGTCGGAACTCCATATTGATTTGCCAGATTCAGCATATCTTCTGTCGGAGTCGTCCTTGTGCTGAAAATCACACAGGGAATTTTACTCGAAATAAAGCGTTCATAGGTAAAATGTCTCTCTTCCTCTGACATTTTCTGCAGATATGTGTATTCCACATATCCAATAATCTGTGCTCTCTCATTCGCAAAATGTTCCAGATAACCTGCCAGCTGAAGGGCCGGTCTGTTAATCTCCGATGTCGTCAGCACAAGATCTGTCATGTCGATATCAGGAGTTAAATTCTTCAGCTTTAAATCCTGCATCATTTTCGTGAGTTGTACGCCTTTCATATAATCTTCTCCTTTTGGTTTTCCTTGAATTTCTCATATACATTCTGTGTTTAATTCTATCACAAGTCCCATGCTGCCGCAAGAAAACAACTCAGGAATTATAAATTATCCTTTCCCTGCTGCTCTCCGTGAAAAAATTCATACACCTGGCGGGCACTTCTCTCATTCATGGACTCCGTCTGCGTCAGCTCCTCCAGGGAAGCAGCGGCAACCGCCTCCAGAGATTTAAATTTTCTAAGCAGTGCTTTCCTTCTGGCGGGACCAATGCCCGGGATATCATCCAGAAGAGAATGTACCTGTTCCTTACTTCTCAGGGAACGATGATACTCTATGGCAAACCTATGGGCCTCATCCTGAATTCTGGTAATCAGACGGAATCCTTCACTGGAAGTATCAATAGGAATCTCCTGATTTTCATAATAGAGCCCCCTTGTCCGATGGTGGTCATCTTTCACCATACCGCAGACCGGAATCTGGAGATCCAAAGTTTTCAACACTTTCAGCGCCACATTCACCTGGCCTTTTCCTCCATCCATCATAATCAGATCCGGCAGGACAGAGAAACTGTCAAATTCCTTATCACTTTCATGGGTAAAACGTCTGGTCAGAACTTCCTCCATACTTGCGTAATCGTTCGGTCCCTGAACCCACTTTATTTTAAACTTCCGATAATCACTGCGTTTGGGTTTTCCCTTCTCATAGACAACCATAGACCCCACGGACTCAAACCCACTGATATTTGAAATATCGTAGGCCTCAATGCGCTGAACACCTGACAGGCCAATCCAATTCTCAATCTCCTTCACCGCTCCAATCGTTCTGCCTTCCTCTCTCTTAATCCTCTCTTTGTCCTTTGCCAGCACCATTCTGGCGTTCTCCGCAGCCAGTTCTACCAACTTTTCTTTCGTGCCTTTCTTGGGAACACGCAGATAAACTTTCTGTCCCCGCCTCTTAGAAAGCCATTCCTGAATAATCTGTTCATCCTCAATTGCACTTTGGAGCATGATCTCCCTTGGGATAAAGGGAGTACCGGCATAGAACTGTTTCAGAAAGCTGGAGAGCACTTGTTCTCTTCCGTCTCCGGGAACTACCTTCAGATAAAAATGATCTCTTCCTATTAATCTCCCCTCACGAATAAAAAATACCTGCACCACCGCATCCTGTTCTTCCATCGCCATGGCTACCACATCCTTGTCTTCCTCACCGTAACTGGTAATTTTCTGGCGCTCTTTGACTTTCCGAATGCTGACACACAGGTCCCGGTATTCCATTGCGTCCTCAAAACGCAGCTCTTCCGATGCCTGCTGCATCTTCTCCTCCAATTCTTTTAGAATACCATCGGAATTGCCATTTAAAAACTGCAAAGCTCCCTGGATCTGCTGATGATATTCTTCCTGGCTAACCTTTCCCTGACAGGGCCCGTGGCACTGATGAATATGGTAATACAGGCAGGGACGTTCCTTCCCGATATCCCTGGGCAGACTTCGATTACAGGTTCTGATATGATACAGTTTCTGAACCAGCTCTATGACATCCTTCACCGCACCAGCACTGGTATAAGGGCCAAAATATTTTGCCTTGTCCTTGCGCATGCGCCGTGCGAAAAGTACCCGGGGGAAAGCTTCGTTCACGGTAACTTTAATGAATGGATAGCTCTTGTCATCCTTTAGCATTGTGTTGTATTTCGGCCGATGTTCCTTAATCAGATTGCATTCCAGAACCAAAGCCTCCAGCTCTGAATCCGTCACAATGTATTCAAACCTGGCAATCTGGGTGACCATTCTCTCAATTTTCGCTCCTTTATTCCGGCTGGTCTGAAAATACTGCCTGACTCTGTTTTTGAGACTGATTGCCTTTCCCACATAGATAATCGCGTCTCTTGCATCATGCATAATATATACTCCCGGACAAGCCGGCAGTTTTTTTAACTCCTCCTGAATATCAAACGCCATAATATCCTCCAATTATCTTCCGTGCCAATTACAGAAAAAAGCTGCAGAACAATTGAATCTTCAACTTTCTCCAGCTTTTTATTCTGTGAAATCTTTTTTATGTCACTGCACGTCAGTCTCTTCCTTCTCAGAAGACGAATCATGCACATCCTCTTCGCTCTCGAAAACTTCTTCCGGCAAAATCCGGGATGTATGACCTGCCGTATCCTCCTGATACTGTTCCGTCGTCTCTCCCGCGGCTGTCTCATCCTGTTTCTGAGTCAGTCGGCTGCTTTCTGTTTTCTCAGGCACTTCCATGCGGTCCATGGCATCCGGATCCTCCGGGATCTCCATACCAAGCTGCACCGCCCGGAAAATTTTCATGAACTCTTTTCCGGTGATCGTTTCTTTTTTGATCAGATAGGCCGCTATCTTATCCAGAGCCTCCCGGTTCTCGCCAAGAAGCCTCTTCGCCTCCTCATAGGACCGATGCAAAAGTTCCATCACCTCATGGTCTACTTCTGTGGCAGTCTGATCTCCGCAATTCATTACCAATCTGCCGTCCAGATACTGATCCTGTTGTGTGGCCAGTCCCATCAATCCGAATTTCTTGGACATTCCATACTGCGTAATCATTGCCCGCGCAACTTTCGTCGCCTGCTCAATATCATTGGCAGCTCCTGTGGTAACCGTGTCAAAAACCAATTCCTCCGCAGCACGGCCGCCCAGATAACCGACCAGCATAGCTTCCAGCTCTTTCTTCGTGTTCAGATACTTCTCTTCTTCCGGCACCTGCATCACGTAGCCGAGCGCCCCCATCGTTCTGGGAACAATTGTGATCTTCTGCACAGGCTCCGCATCCTTCTGAAGAGCGTTCACCAGCGCATGTCCCACCTCGTGGTAAGAGACAATTTTGCGCTCCTCCATACTGAGAATCCTGTCTTTTTTCTCCTTACCTACGAGAACCACTTCCACTGCCTCAAAAAGATCCTTCTGTGACACGGCATTTCTGCCGTTTTTCACCGCAAGAATGGCAGCTTCGTTTACCATGTTTGCCAGATCCGATCCAACTGCTCCGGAAGTGGCAAGGGCAATCGCGTCAAAATCAACGGTGTCATCCAACAGAACATCCTTCGCATGTACTTTGAGAATCTCAACTCTTCCTTTGAGATCCGGACGATCCACAATCACACGGCGGTCAAATCTTCCCGGACGCAAAAGCGCAGGATCCAGAACCTCCGGCCTGTTGGTAGCTGCCAGAATAAGCAGACCTTTGGACGTATCAAATCCGTCCATCTCCGCCAAAAGCTGATTCAAAGTCTGCTCCCGCTCATCATTTCCTCCGAACCGGGAATCACGGCTTTTTCCGATGGCATCCACCTCATCGATAAAAATGATACAAGGAGCGTTCTTTTTCGCCTCTTCGAACAAATCACGGACTCGGGAAGCTCCCACACCTACGAACATTTCCACAAAATCAGATCCGGACAACGAGTAGAAAGGTACATGGGCCTCTCCTGCCACTGCCTTAGCCAGAAGCGTCTTACCAGTTCCCGGAGGTCCCACAAGAAGCGCTCCCTTGGGAAGCTTCGCGCCGATCCCCGTGTACTTTCCCGGATTGTGAAGGAAATCCACTACTTCCTGCAGAGATTCCTTCGCCTCATCCTGTCCGGCCACATCCTTAAAAGTGACTCCAGTCTCTTTCTGCACATAAGCCTTGGCTCTGCTCTTTCCAACGCCCATCACACCGCCGCCCTTGTTCATCTTCTTCATCAATACCATAAACAGAGCAAACAACAGCAGCGTAGGCGCCACAATACTGATAATCATGGACAAAATACTGGCTGTGGGATCCGGTGGTTCTTTCTTAAAACTGATTCCCGTTCCCTCAAGACGCTTCACCAGATCCGACTCATCTTCGACCAAAGTCGCACGGCAGGTCCGGTTTCCATAAGGCACACGGCTGATCCCGCTCTCTTTCAGCGTGATGGTCAATGTGTCATCCTGGAGAACCACTTCCTCAATCTTGTCATCATCTACCAGTTTGATAAATTCGTCATATGTAATCTCCCCGGATGAACCTCCCCCAAGCATATTCGTGAAAAAGCTCAGAAAGGTCAACACAAGAAGCAGACAAATCAGTAAAGCAAAAATAGGCTGTCTGTTTTTCCGGCCGCCAGGGTCCTGATTCCCATTTTTACGATTGTCTGGTTTATTTTCCATTTCATTCCTCCTGTCATCTAATCTCCAGTCAAATGTAATCAAAAGCCCTCCCAAACTGGAGATTTTATCTTCTCTATTATAAATATCCTTTCAAAATAAATCAACTGTTAGTTCCTGCAAACTCTCCCGTTTTTCCAAAACTTTTGTAATTTTTTTTCCACAAACGAACCATTTTGTAGTATACTTCTTCTGGTATACTGTTAGAACACGTAACTTGGACTCCGGATATCTTTCTCACCGCCTTTTGTTCAACCTCCGATTAAGACCGGCGTCCATAACATAATACACAGAAGGAGAAACATATCGATGAAAATAGGGTTTGACAATGAAAAGTACCAAATCATGCAATCGGAACACATCCGCGAACGAATCAGCCAGTTTGGAAACAAACTGTATCTGGAATTCGGAGGCAAATTGTTTGACGATTTTCATGCCTCACGTGTCCTTCCCGGTTTTGCTCCGGACAGCAAACTGAGAATGTTAAAACAGCTGTCTGACCAGGCTGAAATCGTGATCGTCATCAGCGCCGGAGATATTGAAAAAAACAAAGTCCGTGGAGATCTGGGAATCACTTACGAGACGGATGTTCTTCGTCTGATCGATGCCTATACCGAAGAGGGGCTCTATGTGAGCAGCGTTACCATCACCCAGTATTCCGGCCAGGAGAGCGCTCTGCTCTTTAAACATCACCTGGAAAAACTGGGAATCAAGGTTTATCTGCATTATTCCATCCCTGGATATCCCAACAATCTCTCTTTGATTGTCAGCGATGAAGGATATGGAAAAAATGAATACATCGAGACAACCAGACCTCTTGTCATCATCACAGCCCCGGGACCTGGAAGCGGAAAAATGGCCACTTGTCTGTCTCAGCTCTACCATGAGCACAAGCGGGGAATCATGGCCGGATATGCCAAATTTGAGACCTTCCCTATCTGGAATATCCCGCTGAAACATCCGGTAAATCTTGCTTATGAAGCCGCTACTGCCGATCTGAATGACGTGAATATGATCGATCCGTTTCATCTGGAAGCTTATAACATTACAACTGTGAACTACAATCGCGATGTTGAGATCTTCCCCGTACTCCAGAAGATTTTCGAGAAAATTTACGGAGAATCTCCCTATAAATCTCCTACTGACATGGGTGTTAATATGGCAGGCAACTGTATTATTGACGATGAAGTCTGCAAGGAGGCCGCTCGCCAGGAAATCATCCGCCGCTACTATAAGAGCTTAAATGCTCTGGCACAGGGAACCTGTCCGGAAGACGAGACCCGTAAAATTGAGCTTCTGATGAATCAGGCACATGCATCCATTGAGGACCGCAAAGTCGTTAAAGAAAGTCTGGACTGGGAGGAGAAAACCGGCGGACCGGCTGCAGCCCTGGAACTTCACGATGGCCGTATCATCCATGGAAAAACTTCTGACCTGTTAGGAGCCTCCTCCGCACTGTTATTAAATGCTCTGAAAGCTTTGGCTGGAATCGATCATGATTCCCATGTGATCTCTCCTTCCGCCATTGAACCGATTCAGACATTGAAGACTCAGTATCTGGGCAGCAAAAACCCCCGTCTTCACACAGACGAGACCCTGATTGCCCTCTCCATCAGTGCTGCCAGCAACGAAGAAGCCCGCGCCGCACTAAGCCAGCTTCCCAAGCTCAGAGGCTGTCAGGCTCACACCTCTGTCATGTTATCCTCTGTGGACATTCAAGAGTTTATGAAACTGTCCATAGATGTGACTTCCGAACCCAAATATGAGCACAAAAAAAATTATCATTAAAAATATCTGACTGAACCTCTGCATCAACAAAGGTGATCAGAACATAACCGTATCTCTTCAGATTCCTGGAGGGGTACGGTTTTTTATCAGAAAAAGAAAAGCTGCAATCGAATCCCAAAATCAAAGTTACTTTCTGGTTTGTATTCTTTTCAAAAAGTACTTTCAAAAACATGACGATATTGCCTCTGTTTTATCCTTTTTTTCCAAATCCTATTCAGTAATCTTTCTATTTTTATAATTCCATTGTAATTCTGTTTTATTCATGTTACATTTTAATCAAGAAATAATATGATAATGCATAAAGGGGAAAATAATTATGAAAGTGATCAAAACCAAAGATTACGCAGATATGAGCCGCAAAGCGGCCAACATCATCTCCGCACAGATTATTCTGAAACCAGACAGTGTCTTAGGTCTCGCAACTGGCTCCACTCCCGTGGGCACTTATGAAGAACTGACAAAACGTTATAATCAGGGTGACTTGGATTTTTCCAAAATTCTCTCCGTAAATCTGGATGAGTACCGTGGACTGGATGCTTCCAATGACCAGAGTTATCATTATTTTATGAATGAACATTTATTCAAAAATGTGAATATCGACAAAGCTAACACTCATGTTCCGGACGGAAGCGAACCGGACAGCGATAAAGCATGCGCAGACTATGAAGAAATCATCCGCAGCTATGGCGGTATCGACCTTCAGCTTCTGGGGCTCGGTCACAATGGACATATTGGCTTCAATGAACCTTCCGATGAGTTTGCCAAGACAACTCATTGTGTAGATCTGACTGAGAGTACCATTCAGGCCAACAAACGTTTCTTTGAAAAAGAAGAAGATGTGCCAAGACAGGCCTACACTATGGGAATTGGAACAATCATGAAAGCAAAAGCTATTCTGGTAGTGGTAAGCGGTGAAGACAAATCAGCTATCCTGAACGAAGTAATCAACGGACCGATCACTCCAAAGGTACCTGCCTCTGTGCTGCAGCTGCATCCGAATGTGACGATCGTCGCAGATGAGGCAGCTCTGTCCAAGACAACATTGTAATTTTTCCATATATACTCTTTTCAAAATCTGACAAATCGTCAGATACACAAAAATAAGCATGGTTGACCATGCTTATTTTTGTCTCTGCAGATAATTCCAAAAAGCCTGACATCCCTCGCAGATATCTTCGTACGTTGTCTGAAAGTCTCCCGTATACCAGGGATCCGCAATGTCCCGGGGATGATCTGAAAAATCCAGAAATTTATACACTTTTTTCTTCGGATCCCGATGTATCATCCTCATCATATTGTTGATATTCCACTGATCCATACCAATCAGATAATCATAATCTTCGTAATCTTTCCTGGTCATCCTCCGGGCTCGCTTTCCCTCGCAGGAAATCCCCAGTCCATCCAGAATTCTCCTGGTTCCCCTATGTACAGGATTCCCAATCTCCTCCGAGCTGGTGGCAGCCGATGCAATCTCAAACTGATCTCCAACTCCCTTCTTCTCCACAAAATCTCGGAATAAAAATTCCGCCAAAGGCGAACGGCATATATTGCCGTGGCACACGAAAAGCACTCGTATCATATTTTAAAATCCTCCTAATTTGCGTTAGCTTGTTGTACTGAACTTTTTCTCCCAAATATTCAAAAAAGAGATTATAATTAATTTGACACTTTACTTTTGTTTCTCCCATTCTACTTTACTACCGCGATTATTCTATCATAAACAGTTAAATTTCAAGAGTGAAAAATCCACTGTCATTATCTAAGACGCAATCAAATATCCCATTTTGTCTAATTCATCATCTAAACTAAAATATTCTGAACCAAATATTCCCGCACTGCCACAATATTTTCATTCTTCCAACATTGCCAGATAAACATCTAACCTTGTATTCACATACCCAGCAAACAGCTTTTCCATCGCATTCAGATTATGATTTACATGATATTCATCAAAAGCATTATAATAAGCGACCCGATCTGTAAATTTAATATCAATCGGCGGATATCCTGCTTTCATCAGTTCCAGATTGACAAGCAGCCGCCCCGTACGGCCATTACCATCTATAAACGGATGAATGCCTTCAAATTCAATATGGAACCGTGCGATCCTGGGAATGATATGCTCAGTGCTGTTACTATAAGCTTCCAGCAACTGCTCCATCTTAGGTTGAATAAGATAAGGCTGTACCGGTTCGTGGCTTGCCCCCATAATTCTTACTGGAACTCTTCTGTAAACCCCACGGTCATCTTTTTTATCCGCTAGTACCAAATAATGAATCTGCTTTACCACACTCTCTGACAATGGCACCTGCTCCTTTACCAGATCCCGTACAAAATAAAAAGCTTCTTTATGTCCGACCGCCTCCATATGGTCTTTGAGAGGTTTTTGATCAATCGTGAGACCACGCAGCACCATATCTGTTTCCCGCAAGGTCAGCGTATTACCTTCAATCGCATTAGAATTATAGGTATACTCCACCACAAATTCTTCTGTAAGACGCTCTACCTCTCCTTCTGTCAATGGGCGCCTAGTGTCCAATTCTGCTTTCTTCCGGTCAATCATCTCTAACAGACTTTCTGCAGATCTATATCGACCATCCTCCGGTTTCTTTGCCTCTTCCGGAATCTTCCAACTACGTCCCACACGGATAACTCCCGGGATTTTTCCTTCTGAGCATAAGACCCGTACTCTTCTGTCTGAAATTCCCCACTTCTCTGCCGCTTGTTTCACTGACATATACATAAGTATTTCACCTCACTTAGATGATAATATACTCCATTATCGGAATAATAGCAGCACTATCGGAATAATATTTAGTGTTTATCGGAATAATAATTGAACAGAGAAGAAGCCTTTCCTATCCGCCTCCTCTCCTCCTGCCCCGATTTGCCGCATTTCAGCCGCCAAAAGCAGCTAAACAACTCATCCGTGGTAAACAAAAAGCCCTTTTATCATACTTTAAAAATTTCAGATTTCAATTCACGCACCCGCGAGGGGTGCGACCGCTTAAAGAAATGGCAGCTGATTACACAATACAATCTCAATCCACGCACCCGCGAGGGGTGCGACGTCTGCATCATTGGATCATCCCATTGATCAGGACGATTTCAATCCACGCACCCGCGAGGGGTGCGACGGGGAGACGGTAGAACCAGTACTGACATCTATCACGATTTCAATCCACGCACCCGCGAGGGGTGCGACGCGCAGGGTGAACGGATCGCACTGGCATCAAGTATTTCAATCCACGCACCCGCGAGGGGTGCGACAGGGAGACGGATACTGGGGCGCAGGGGCAGTGAATTTCAATCCACGCACCCGCGAGGGGTGCGACACAAAAATATCTTTTCTTTCCGTGGGTTTTGAGATTTCAATCC
>DXIX01000031.1 GCA_019112635.1 Candidatus Blautia intestinigallinarum
TAAGGTTGGTTTGGCGATTGACATTATACCAGAAAAGGGAGGTCAATGCTCTTTTTATTGCAGAATTCCCTTAAAATCAAGGTTTCTAAAGGATTTGTAAACAAAAAAACAGGTAGTATTTGACACTACCACGCAAAGAAAGGACGTATCATATATGAGAAAGAAAGCTTACAGAACCAGGCTTCATGTGTTTCTGGAAATTGCAGCGTGGCTGTGTCTGCTAGTCTCCTTCGGAATTGCAATTTATGGCATGAATGTTCTTCCAGACACTATCGCGATACATTTCACGTTGGATGGAGCAGCAGACGGCTATGGTTCTCCAGGGTCTCTTCTCTTGATGCCGATTATCATGACGCTGTGCGTGGGCGGTATAAGCTTGACTGCTCATATTCTCAATCCGGAGGAGCAGTTTAATATGCCTTTTCGAGTAAATGAGAGTAATAAAATTCCGGTTTATCGGGATATGTGCACGATGCTGTTTTGTATGAATCTGGAAATTGCCCTTTTCACGCTTTATCTGGAAATTAAGTCTTTTGGGCAAAACGGAGAGGGGATACTTCCGGTTACAGGAATTTATATTGCTCTGATGGCGCTTACCATTGTCGGGTTCTGTCTGAAAGCTTACCGGAATAACCGGAGAGGAGGTGATGATTGATATGGAATCTTGTCAGGATTTGAATCAGGGGAAGGATCTAGTGATACGAAAAGCTGATGCCGAAGATGTCTATACTGCTGCAAAGATAAATTATGAAAACTGGATGAAGACTTATCAGGATATTCTGCCGGAAGCATTTCTGGCTGAATTGACAGTGGAGAAGATGGAACAGGATTTGAAGAACTACCTTTTGGAAGAGAAGAAAGGGCTTCTGGTCTGTTGTGAGGGGACAAAAATCTTGGGATTTGCGTCCTATGAGGAGGATAAGGAGATTGAGGACTGCAGGTACCTTGCCTCTCTTCATGTGATTTCCGAGGCACGGGGTCAGGGAATCGGGACGAAGCTTATCCGCAAAGTTGGCAGCCTGTCACGAAGAGAAAACTATGGCCATTTAAGTATTTGTATTCTGGTGGAGAATCAGAGAGCCGGAAGTCTGTACCGGAAACTGGGAGCGGAACACTATCAGTATTTTCAGGATGACTTTCATGGGGTGGCGACAAATTCTGAAAAACTGTGGTGGAAAAATCTGGAAATGTTTGAAGATTAAAATCGAGGCAGTTTGAGAATGGAAAGGAGTAGGTGTTTATGGAAAATTTCTGGGGATTTCTTGGCATCTTTGCCTGTATCGGAGCAGTGGTTGCTTTCATGCTTTTGAAAGGAAAAGCATGGAATCAGTTGGTGGATGATCTGAGTCACAAAAAGTCAGACAATGGAGGAGAATAATTGTCCACCGGCAGCGAGATGCCTGTGGCAGATCATATCCTGAAGCAAATGGATATGAAGAAGGTGACTACGATTTTATTATCATAATTACCAAATAATTTGAAAAAACTCCCTTCTTAAAGCGATTTGTTTTTGCACATACTAACTGGGCAAATCGATGAAGAAAGGAGTTTTTTTATGAGACAGGAACATCTGGCAATGATGTCTGTGCCGAAACAGAAATGGAAACCAATCACCGGACCTGCTCAGGCTTTGAGACAGGGAACGGTGTTCGAAGATTTGAATCTTCCCTTTTTTGTGACAGCAGACCAATCCGAGGGACAAAATTCTCCTCTGGATGACCAGCTGAGGGACTCGATCATGGCGAATCTGGAAAAAAGCGGTCAGCAAAAGCAGAGAGAAGGACTGATGAGAAAGATACAGGAGATCAGCTTTACGGTGGATGATCTGCGCCTTTATATGGATACACATCCCCAGGATCAGGAAGGCTTAAGAGCTTTGAAAGGGGCTCTGAAAAAAAGGCAGGAGCTTTTGAGAGATTTCGCTCTTGCATTTTACCCGCTGACGATGGACTGCATGACATCGATTATGGAACAGAACCCAGAGAGTACGTGTTACGGTTGGAGCAAGGGCCCTATGCCATGGGAAGGAGCGTGTGTCTGAATGTGGCTGTATGAAAAAAGACTTCAATACCCTGTGAAAATTACAAAAACCTGTCCGAAGACGGCGCAGTTGATTATCAGTCAGTATGGGGGACCGGACGGAGAGTTGTCTGCTTCCATGCGGTATCTGGCCCAGAGATATACCATGCCCGTAAAAGAGGTAGGCGGTCTGCTCACGGATATCGGAACAGAGGAACTGGCGCATATGGAGATGATCTGTGCCATGGTCTATCAGCTGACGAAGAACCTCACCATAGAGGAGGCGAAGACAGCAGGTTTTGATGCCTATTATATTGATCACACTACAGGATTGTGGCCGCAGGCGGCCAGCAGTCTGCCTTTTTCCGCAGTGGAATTCCAGTCGAAAGGAGATGCGATCACTGACCTTTCGGAGAACCTGGCCGCGGAACAGAAAGCGCGCACAGTTTATGACAATTTGCTGCGGATGATACCTGATCCGGAGATACGGGATCCGCTGAAATTTCTGAGGGCCCGGGAGATCGTTCATTTCCAGCGATTTGGGGAGGCTTTGGAGATGACCAAGGAGAGAATTTCTGAGAAAAACTTCTATTATTTCAATCCGGAATTTGACAAAAGGCAGGCGGCGCAGGCCGGATTTTGCAAGGATCATATCTGACCGTGGAAGAAAACAGGATGTCTGATTTGGCATCCTGTTTTTTGGAATCATTTTGCCATATCCTATTTACTATTTCCCTTTTTAATAGTAAAATTCATGTATAAGACTCCTGGAAGAAATGGAAGACAACAAAGGGGTAAGAAGCTTTGACTTCCAGAGTCGTTTCGCATTGCACATCCCAGGTGTATATGCGGAAGGAACAAAATAGGAGAAGGAGGAACTACTTATGGAAACTTATCAGGGTAAGTCGATTTTGAAAGGGATTGCGATCGGTGAAATTCTCTTTCATCAGAAAGAGGAAGAGGAGATCAAACGATATAAACCTGAAGATCTGGAGGCAGAAAAGCAGCGTTATATAGATGCGAGAGGCAAGGCAATCGAGCAGCTCGGGGAGTTATATAAAAAAGCGTGCCAGGAAGTCGGAGAGGCAAATGCGGCAGTGTTCGAAGTACACTCCATGATGTTGGAGGACGATGATTTCAATGACGCGATTCTCAATATGATTTCCACCCAGGGTGTCAATGCGGAATATGCAGTGGCAGTGACAGGAGACAACTTTTCCAATATGTTCTCCCAGATGGAAGATGAATATTTCAAGGCTAGAGCGGCAGATATTATCGATATCTCTAACCGTGTTGTCTCTGTACTGCGTGGCAGCGAGAATAACTATCAGCTGACCAAACCGGTGATTCTGGTAGCGGATGATCTGGCACCAAGTGAGACAGTACAGCTTGACAAAAACAAGCTTCTGGCGTTCGTGACCAGAATGGGTTCCTCAAATTCTCATACAGCAATTTTGGCACGCAGCATGAACATTCCTGCATTGATCGGAATTCCAATTCAGAAAGAATGGAATGGAAAGATGGCTGTGGTGGACGGTTACACAGGAACATTATATTTGGATCCGGATGAGGAGACCTTGAATGAGCTTCGAAGAAAAAAAGAAGCTGAGGATGAGGAAAGAAAGCTTCTTGCAGAGCTCAAAGGAAAGGAAGACGTGACCTTAGACGGCAAGAAGATTAAGCTGTATGCGAATATCGGAAATCCTTCCGATGTGGCAAATGTATTGAAGAATGATGCCCAGGGAATCGGCCTTTTCCGGAGTGAGTTCCTGTATCTGGAGACAGATCATTTTCCAACTGAGGATGAACAGTTCCAGGCATACAAGAAAGTTGCGGAGATGATGGGAAGCAAGAAGGTAATCATCCGTACTCTGGATATCGGTGCAGATAAGCAGGTGGATTATTTCAATCTGAAGCATGAGGATAACCCGGCAATGGGCTACCGCGCAATTCGTATCTGCCTGACACAGCCGGACATTTTCAAAACGCAGCTGCGTGCACTGTTCCGTGCAAGTGCTTTCGGTAATATTTCCATTATGTATCCGATGATTATCTCACTGGAAGAAATCAAGAAAATCAAGGAGATTGTGGCTGAGGTAAAACAGGAGCTGACAGAACAGGGAGTCGCCTTCAAGGATGTGGAACAGGGAATCATGATCGAGACGCCGGCGGCAGCTGTCATGAGTGATGTCCTGGCAAAAGAAGTAGACTTCTTCAGTATCGGAACCAATGACCTGACACAGTATACGCTGGCGATTGACAGGCAGAATGCAGAGTTGGACAATTTCTATGACGCACATCATCCTGCAATCCTGCGTATGATTAAGATGGTGGTTGACAATGGCCATGCCGGCGGCTGCTGGGTTGGTATCTGCGGTGAATTGGGAGCAGATACCGAGTTGACAGAGACCTTCATGAAGATGGGTGTGGATGAGCTTTCGGTATCTCCGACTTTCGTTCTTCCTGTCCGGAAATTGATTCGTGCCTCAAAATGCTCAGAATAAAAAAAAGGAGACTTGGGGCGGATGGATAGATTTCTGATTAAATTTGACACAGAAGAGAGCGTGGAGGAGTATCTGCACATCATGGATCGATATGATGGAAATGCGGAAATTGTTTCCGGTGCCTCTACCGTGGACGGAAAGTCTGTTCTGGGAATCTTCAGCCTGGATTTGACAAAGCCTATGGAGCTTACCCTTTATGATGAGGATCCGGCGACAAAAAAAGCTTTGGAAAAATTTCGAGTTTCATAAAAGAAAAAGCGAGAGATATCTTTCGGGATATCTCTCGTTTTTTCTTTAAAACTGCATCTCATAATAATGGGCATAGATACCATTCTGCCGCAAAAGCTCTTCATGTGTGCCCCGCTCGGCAATATTATTGTCAGCCACGACAAGGATTTCATCAGAATTGCGGATTGTGGAGAGGCGGTGGGCAATGGTGATGGTGGTCCGGTTTTTCGCCAGTTCCTTTAAACTTTGCTGAATCCATCTCTCGCTTTCATTGTCCAGTGCGCTGGTAGCCTCATCGAGAATCAGAATCGGAGGATTCTTCAGGAACACACGGGCAATGGAGATCCGCTGTTTTTGTCCGCCGGAAAGTCTGGTTCCCCGCTCTCCCACGAAAGTTTCATATCCCTCGGGAAGCTCCTGGATGAAATCGTGAATATTTGCTTTTTTGGCTGCCTCTATGATCTCTTCCATGGTGGCATCCGGTTTTCCGTAGGCAATATTTTCACGGATTGTTCCGCAGAAGAGATAGACATCCTGCTGAACGATACCGATCTGGCTGCGCAGACTGTCCAAAGTCAGTTTTCGCACATCTTTTCCGTCAATGGTAATTCTGCCTTCCGTGACATCATAGAATCTCGGAAGCAAAGAGCAGATGGTGGTCTTTCCGCTTCCGGAGGGACCGACCAGGGCGATGGATTTTCCGGCCTTGATCTCAAAAGAGATTCCGGACAGTACAGGTGTGTCATCGTCACTGTAATGGAAGGAGACATTTTCGTAGGAGACATTTCCCTCCACCTGTTCCAGAGGTTCTGCGTCCGGGGCATCCTGAATCTCAGGAATGGTCTCCATGACAGCCAGGAAACGGCGAAATCCGGAGAGCCCTTTCTGCATCATCTCTGTCAGCTCCACCAGGATCTGTATGGGGTTGATGAAGATTCCAATGTACAGGGCATACATGGCAAGATCCGCGGCCTGCATCAGTCCCTGGGAGATCAGATAGCCGCCGAAGACCAGAGTGACCAGATACATCATCCCCTGAAAGAATAGGTTCCATCCCATGAAGGTCCCCATGCATCGATAGTTGGCATCCTTGGAGAGCAAAAAGTTGTGGTTGCTTGTGCGGAATTTTTTCTGCTCAATCTTTTCATTGGCAAAGGACTGCACGACGCGGATGCCGGAGAGAGTATCCTGCAGGCTTGCATTCACATCGCCGATTTTTCTGCGGTTCTCCATGAAGGTAGCCTGGATACGCTTGTTCTGGCTCAATGAGAAGAAGAACATGCACAGAACCAGAACGGCAAGGGGAATGGCCAGACTCCAGTTGATAAGAAACAGGAAGAAGAAAGATCCGATAATCTTAATCAGTGAGATGAACAGATTCTCTGGTCCATGGTGTGCGAACTCAGATATATCGAATAAATCAGAGACCAGTTTGCTCATCATCTGCCCGGAATTATTCTGATCATAGTAGGAAAAGGAAAGTTTTTCGTAATGATCGAACAGCTGCTGGCGCATATCCCGCTCCATATTGGCACCCATCATATGTCCCTGGTAGCTGACGTAATATTTGCAGAGACTTTGTATGACGTACATGATGAAAAGTGCCAGCCCAATCCAGGGGAGACTCTGGAGAATTCGCGCGCTGCTTCCGGTAAACAGGGTGGATGTCATGGTTCGAAGAATCTGAGGATAGGCCAGATCCACCAGGCTGATGATGGCCGCACAGATCAGATCCAGAAAGAAGACGCCCCGGTAAGGACTGTAGTAATGAATAAATTTCTTTAGTGTATGCATGATGGTTTCCTCTCTGTGAATATTTACAACATGTAATACTAACACATCCAAAGGACTGAGACAAGATAAAAGTAGACAGAAAGTATCCTATATAGTATACTGGAAAAGACCTTTGGTATTGTCGGTCAAAGTTTGTCTGCCAGATCCGAAAGAGGGGCGAAGTGGTATCCCATTTCCTCCCAGCGGGTGAGGAGTTCATCCAGAATCTGGGCATTGGTGGAAGAAGTGCTGTGGAGAAGGACGACAGCCCCAGGGTGGATACGTGACAGAAGTTTGTCGAAGGCTTCTTCCTTTGAGGGCTGCTGATCGGTCATCCAGTCAACATAGGCAAGACTCCAGAAAAAGGTCTTGTATCCCAGCTTGCTGGCCATCTCAAGGTTGGCGGTACTGTACTTCCCTTGGGGCGGGCGGTAGAAACGGCTCATGTCTTTACCGGTAATCTCATGGTACAGTTTCTCCACCTCAGACAATTCTTTCTGAAAGGATTCCACAGTGGAAATCTGAGACATATCCGGATGGTGATAGGTGTGATTTCCAATGATGTGGCCTTCCTGTGTCATCCGACGTACCAGATCCGGACTGGTTTCCAGAAAATTTCCCACAACAAAGAAGGTTCCCACGGCCTGATGCTTTTTGAGAGCATCCAGAATCGCCGGCATATTTCCGTTTTCATATCCGCAGTCGAAAGTCAGGTAAATGACTTTTTCCTGGGTGTCATCCAGATAAGCGGCATGATAGTTTTTGAGTTCCTGGGAAGAAGCATTTCCGGTGGGAGCACTCCCTTCCTCTTGGAAACTGAGCCCCCAGCTGGCATTGGCGTTGGCGGAGGCGGGCAGACTGTCCCGGGAAGTATAGATTCCCAGTCCGGCGCCCGCAAGATAAAAGGCGAAAAAGAACAGAAAAAAAGAAACAGCTTTGAACCAGGGGCTGTCAAGATGGATACGAGACATAGGCACTCCTATATTTTTTGTATAATATATGTAAGTAAAAGCTGTGCTATACAGAAAAAGTAAAAGAATAAAAAAGGAGACAGAAGTATGAAATTTGCGAACATTTTAGAAGAGGGAACACAGTATCGGGAAGCTGTGAGACAGTTGTATGAAGACTCTTTCCCGGAAGCGGAGAAGAAACCATTTTCCAAGATGGAAGAACTCTCTCATGAGGGAAAGATGCGAATGCTTGCGATTCTTGATGAGGATAAATTCGTAGGCCTTGCGATCTGTATGGAGTCAGGCAAGCTGGCTTTGCTGGATTATTTTGCGATTCACCCGGACTGCCGCTGTTTTGGATACGGCGGAAAGGCTATCCGGGCACTTCTGCGGGAATATGAAGGAAGAAGATTTATCTTTGAGATCGAGATTCAGGATGAACACGCAGAAAATGCGAATGACAGAAAACGGAGAAAAGAATTCTACCTTCGCAACGGGCTGAAGGAGACCGGTATCTTTGTCAATCTGTACGGCGTGGATTTTGAGCTGATTACTCCGGACGGAGCGGTAACTTTTGAGGAATATCAGAGGATTTTGACAGAGGTTTTGGGAGAAGAGATGGTGAGAGTGCTCAATCCTAAAGACTGTACGAAATGATTTGAAGTGACAGGACAGTAAAAAAGACGCTTCTCCTGGGAGAGAAGCGTCAGTCTTCTGTGAATATGTAGCGTTCTTTAATGTCACCGGTCATAATTTCATAAGTGATGGAACCGTCTTCGCTGATTTTCTTTTCACAGGTGGATACCCGGCTGATTTTGCTTTGCACAAAAGCATCCAGGTCATCGGTTTCAATCTCGGAGATTTGGGAGTGAGGCTTGCAGCTGCACTGATCGTAGATCTCACGGATCATTTCATAACACTTCATAAAAAGTCCTCCTTGATCTTATGGAATTTCTATATCATTTATTATAACGGATACAAAAATTTTTTGCAAAGGATGAAAATGAGAAAATGACAGAATATTATTTTGCCCCTCTGGAAGGGATCACCGGATGTCTGTTCCGGCAGGTTCATCACCGGCATTTTCCTCAGATGGACCGGTATTTTATGCCCTTTCTGGTTCCCCATGAGAAGAGAACATTCAATGGCAAAGAACTCAGAGAAATGGATCCTGAGAATAATAAAGGGATTTGGGTGATTCCCCAGATTATGACGAATAAAGCGGAGGATTTCATTTCCACTGCCAGAAAGCTTCAGAACAGAGGATATGAAGAAGTGAATTTAAACCTGGGATGTCCGTCAAAGACGGTTGTCTCCAAGGGAAGAGGCTCAGGCTTTCTGGCTTATCCTGAGCAGCTGGACGCTTTTCTCGATCAGATTTTCCAGAAGCTTGATATGAAAATTTCTGTGAAGACGAGGATCGGGGTGGAAGACGAGGAAGAATTTGGCCGTCTTTTGGAAATCTACAATCACTATCCATTGTCAGAATTGATTATTCATCCGAGACTGCAGCGGGATCAGTATAAATTTCCGATTCACATGGAAATTTTTGACCAGGCTGTGAAGGACAGCAAAAATGTGCTCTGTTATAATGGAGATCTCACAATGAAAGAAGAAGTGGAAAACTTTCAGAAGGCTTTCCCCGGAGTGGAGCGTATTATGATTGGAAGAGGACTTCTGCGAAATCCCGGATTGGTTCAGGAGATGAAGACTGGACAGGTTCTCAGTAAGGAACAGCTGCGGGAGTATCATGACGATATCTATCAGGTTTATCAGGACACACAATGCGGGGAGCGCAATGTGTTGTTCCGCATGAAGGAATTGTGGGGATTTATGATTGATCTTTTTGAAGAGCCGAAGAAATATGGAAAGAAGATACGCAAGTCGCAAAAGCTGTGGGAGTATGAGGAAGCGGTCAATGGACTTTTTGAGGAGAGAGATTTTCGGCGGAAGTTTTGAAAATCATCTGACCACAGAGGATGGTTCTTGCAAATGGCAGAAAAAGAACATATAATAAAAAAGATGTAAAAAACAAGGTGAGGAAAAGGAAAATGATCTATCAGAATATTTTGGAAGCGATTGGCCATACGCCTATCATACAGTTAAATCATATGACAGGACCAGAGGATGCCAGGGTGCTGGTGAAATTCGAAGGGCTCAATGTGGGTGGATCGATTAAAACCAGAACAGCCTACAACATGATCTGCGAGGCGGAGAAAAGCGGAGTCCTCAAAGAGGATTCGATCATTGTGGAGCCGACCAGCGGCAACCAGGGGATCGGTCTGGCTTTGGTGGGAGCTGTCAAAGGATATCAGACGATTATTATTATGCCGGATTCGGTAAGCCGTGAGAGAAAGCTTTTGGTGGAGCATTACGGCGCACAGGTGATCCTGATTCACGATGCGGGCAATATTGGAGACTGCATTGACGAATGTCAGAAGCTGGCGGATAAGATGGCGGCTGAAAATCCAAAAGTCTTTGTGCCACAGCAGTTTAAAAATCCGGCAAATCCCATGGTTCACCGTCATCACACCGGTCTTGAGATTCTGGAACAGGTTGCAGGGCCTATTGACGGTTTCTGTTCCGGCATTGGAACCGGCGGAACGATTACTGGTATCGGGGAGACACTGAAAGCTTTGAATCCTCAGATTCGTATCTGGGCTGTAGAGCCTGAGAATGCTGCCATCCTGGCGGGAGGAACTGTGGGAACTCATATCCAGATGGGAATCGGTGACGGACTTGTCCCGGATGTACTGAATCAGGAGATCTATGATTCCATCTACATTGTGTCAGATGAGGAGGCGCTGGAGACAGCAAAGGATCTGGCGAGAAAAGAAGGACTGATGTGCGGAATATCAAGCGGAACCAATGTGGCTGCCGCACTGAAACTGGCTCAGGAGCTTGGAAAAGGAAAGACGGTGGTGACGGTACTCCCGGATACTGCCGAGAGATATTTCTCCACACCGCTTTTTGACAGCCAGGAATAAATAATATTTCAGAAAAGCTATAGCCGATTTTTCTTTTGCGGGGCGAGTATTCGCCCCGTTTCTATATGGGTCGTGCTGCCTTGGACAGATTATGACGGCAGCAATACTTTCAAGAGTTGAGCATTCTTTTGAGCACTTCGAGAAATTTTTCAGCAGGTTTTGAGAACATCTGATATTTTTTCCATACGATGTGCATGGGGCTTTTCAGTTGTGGAGCCAACGGACGGAAACACAGAGGACTGCCTTTGGAAGTATTTATAATTTTATCATAACCGATGGCGTATCCCAGACCTTCCTCGACCAGAAGGGAGGCGTTAAACAGAAGGTTGTAGGTGGCGGTTACATTCAATTGTTTCAGAGGAGCCGGTGCCGGGATCTTTTGTGGAAGAAAGCAGAAGACAAGTATGCAGATCATTCATAAAACGTATGAAAGATGATAATTCACAGGTATTAGACTTGAGATCAGATCCATTTTACAATAGAGTCGGAGACAGGAGAAAACCTGTCAGATTGGAGGCATGAAAATGAAGATCATAGTTCTGGAAGGAAGTCCGAATCAGCACGGCTCTTCTAATATGCTGGCGGATCAGTTTATCCGTGGTGCAGAAGAAGCCGGACATACGGTCAAGGTGATCGATGCGGCTCATGCAGATATCCATCCATGCATCGGGTGCATCCACTGCGGATATGAAGGACCATGTGTGCAAAAAGACGATGTAGAACAGTTCCGGCAGGACATTCTGGAGGCGGATATGATGGTATTTGTCACACCGCTGTACTATTATGGGATGTCGGCGCAGTTGAAAATACTGATCGATCGTTTCTGCGCTTTTAACAGCAGCATTCAGCGCAAACATATGAAGTCTGCTCTTCTGGCAGCAGCATGGAACAGCGACGGCTGGACATTTGACGCCCTGGAGGCGCATTATAAGACACTGGTACATTACCTGAACCTGAAGGATATGGGAATGGTGCTGGGAAAAGGCTGTGGTACGCCGTCTATGACACAGCATTCAAAATATCCGGAAAAAGCATATGAACTTGGAAAGAAACTGAATTAAAAGTCTCATGGCTTTGGCTTTATGGAGGCGATTATGATAGAAAGAATAAAATTAAATAACGGGATTGAAATGCCGATGGAAGGTTTCGGCGTTTTCCAGATCCCGGAGGAAGACTGTGAAGAGGCAGTAAGAACCGCCATTGAAGAAGGATACCAGCTGATCGATACGGCAAGTTCGTATCAGAATGAAGAGGCGGTGGGAAGAGCGATCCGAAGCTGCGGCGTCCCGCGGGAAGAACTGTTTATCACAACGAAAGCATATATCCAGCAGATGGGATATGAGAATACGAAGGCGGCATTTGAAGAATCCCTGCAGAAACTGAGACTGGAATATCTGGATCTCTATCTGATCCATATGCCTTTTGGAGACTATTACGGATCCTGGAGAGCACTGGAAGAACTGTACAAAGAGGGTCGGATCCGATCCATAGGTGTCTGCAACTTCCTTCCCGACCGCCTGCTGGATCTTTGCTATAATGTGGAGATCAGGCCGCAGATCAACCAGATCGAGCGTCATCCACATTATCAGAGAAAAGCAGATCTTGAAATCATGAGGGAGCTGGGAGTGCAGCCCCAGGCATGGGCACCTTTCGCGGAAGGGCTGAAAGGCTTGTTTGACGAACCGTTATTGAAGGCAATCGCTGAAAAGCACGGAAAGACTCCGGCGCAGATTATCTTGCGTTGGAATGTACAGCAGGGCGTGATCGTCATCCCCAAATCAGTTCATAGGGAGCGCATGAGAGAAAATCTGAATATCTGGGATTTTGCATTGGACAAGGCGGATATGGAACAGATCGCAGGTTTGGATAAAGACTGTCCGTCTATGCTGGATACCCGTAAAATAAGCGAGATCAAACGGGTTTATGATTATTTAAACAACCCTATTTTGACGAGCTTATAAGATGAAAGGATCGGTGAATATGGAATACACAAAACTTGGAAACACGGACATTGAGGTATCGAAGCTCTGTGTCGGATGCATGAGTTTCGGAAAACCGGGAACACTTCATGACTGGACACTGGATGAAACCGGAACAGAGGAAATCGTAAAACATGCCCTTGATCTGGGAATCAATTTTTTTGATACTGCGAACGGATATTCGGACGGAACCAGCGAAGAATATCTTGGAAATGCACTTAGAAAAAATGTTTCAAGAGACAAAGTTGTTATCGCATCTAAAGTCTATTTTAACCCCGGAAGACTTTCTTCCGAAGCGATCCACCGGGAAATCGAAGGCAGTCTGAAACGGCTTGGAACAGACTATCTGGATCTGTACATTATTCACCGCTTTGACTATGATACGCCGATCGAAGAGACAATGGAGGCTCTGAATGACCTGGTAGTATCCGGAAAAGTCCGGGCGATCGGAGCGTCGGCTATGTACGGATATCAGTTCTATAATATGCAACTGGCCGCCCGTGATAACGGGTGGACGCAGTTTGTGGCTATGGAGAATCATTATAATCTTCTTTACCGGGAAGACGAGCGTGAGCTAATCCCCATCTGCCGTCAGATGAATGTATCCCTCATGCCCTACAGTCCTCTCGCAGCAGGACATCTGACCCGGCCGGAATGGAATTCGGATTCTCTCCGCAGTAAAACAGACCGGGCAGCTATGGGAAAATATGACCGGACAAGGGAGCAGGATATGGAGATCGTCCACAGGGTTCATCTTCTGGCAGAAAGATACGGCGTAAAAATGCAGCAGACCGCATTGGCATGGGAGTGGGTTAAAGGAGTGACAGCGCCGATTATCGGGGCTACGAAAGCATCCCATTTTGATGATGCAGTCGGGGCGTTTTCGGTGAAACTGACAGAGGAAGACGTCGCATTTCTGGAAGAACCGTATGTTCCCCACAGGATTGTAGGCGCGGTGGACAGTAATCCGCCGGAGGGGACTAAACTGTTGGATGTAAAGAAATAATTCAGAAATCAGGAGGAAAATAAATATGACAGAAATGAAAAAAATGCCGAAGATCGCTCTCGGAGCGTGGGCGTGGGGAAATGATGGTACATTCGGAGGAAATCTTACCTCTGAAGCCTTAAAGCCGGTATTTGATACGGCGATGAAAGAGGGACTCAATCTCTGGGATACAGCGTATGCTTATGGAATGGGAACCTCAGAAAAAGTGCTGGGAGAGTTCCTGGCAACGGTTCCGAGAGACAGCTATCTGATCTCGGATAAGTTTACTCCTCAGTGCGCAGATCTTTCAGCGGAGAACGCAGTGACAGCGCTGTATGAGAAAAGCGCGGAGCTCCTCGGCACAGACTACATGGATTTCTACTGGATCCACAATCCGATGGATGCGCCGAAGTGGGTGACGGAGCTGATTCCACTTGCAAAGAGCGGCAAGATCGGAAAGATCGGTCTTTCCAACCATAGTCTGGCAGAGATCAAAGAGGCGGCTGATATCCTAGCAAAAGAAGGGCTGAAGATCTCCGCGATTCAGAACCACTACAGCCTACTAAACCGTTCGTCCGAGACGTCCGGCATTCTGGACTACTGCAAAGAGAATAATATCACTTTCTTCTCTTATATGGTTCTGGAACAGGGCGCGCTGACCGGAAAATATGACACAGAGCATCCTTTCCCTGAGAATTCTGACAGGGGCAGGACATACAATCCCATGCTTCCGAAGCTGGAGAAACTGAATAAAGGACTGGAAGAGATTGCTGACCGCCACCATGTGGCAACGGCTCAGATCCCGGTCGCATGGGCTATCGCAAAAGGAACTCTGCCAATTATCGGTGTGACAAAGGTTTATCAGGTAGAAGATGCGGCGAAGGCCGCGGCGGTGGAACTGTCCGCGGAAGAGATCGAGACGATAGAGAAGCTGGGTGATGAGGCGCAGGTTAATGTCATTCGCTACTGGGAAAAAGAAATGAAATAGGAGGATCAATTATGCCAGTGATTACATTGGAAGCTGCAAAGTTAAACAAAGGGCAGAAGCAGCAGTTAGCAAAAGAATTTACGGAGAGCGCTGCCAGAATTATGAATATGCCGGAGGATGCGTTTTATGTGTTCTTAAAGGAAAACTCTCTTGATAACGTAGGTGTTGGCGGCAAATTACTTAGCGATAAATAAATGGAAAATGGGTGGAACGGGTTAAGTGTTTCACCCGTTTTCTGCAATAGGAGTAAAAGGAGATTATTCCGTATTATAAAAATGTTCTGATGTTTATTGAAAATCTTAAACTCAAACTGGGATTAAATGATACCTATGACATTGAATGTGGGTATGAGGCAGGATGTTTGGGATACTCTTTGTATAATCAGCTTACTGCGGCAGGAGTCAGATGTGTCATATTAGCGCCGACAACAATGCTTACCCAGCAGGGGCAGCGGATCAAGACGGATGCCAGGGATGCTGTTATGATCGCCCAGTGCCTGTCATACGGCGGGTATCATCCGGTTTATATTCCTACGGAGGAAGATGATTTTGTTAAGGAGTACCTGCGCATGCGTGATGACTATAAATTGGCGCTGAAAAAAGTGAAACAGCAGCTCAACGCATTCTGTCTCAGACATGGATATCGCTATGAGAAAACGAAATGGACGATAGCGCATCTGAAATGGCTAAAACAGCTGGAACTATCTACATTATACAGAGAGACGCTGGATGAGTATATGGCATCTTATGATGAAACTGCCTGCTATTCGTCTGTCCGGTGGGAATGTGATGACTTCAAAATAGTCTGCCAAAGCCAGCAATTTAGAATCCTGAGAAAAGAAAAATAAAAAATGTATTGACACTATGTCAGAATAGCATTATACTAAACGTGTTGACAAGGTGTCAGAATAGAAAATAAATAAGGAGGGTTTGAAATGAAAAAAATATTAGTTGCTTATTTCTCTGCAAGCGGAGTGACAGAGCGTGCCGCAAAAGAAATTGCAAAAGAGGTAAACGGGGATTTGTTTGAAATTCGTCCGCGTGAGCCTTACACAGAGGCTGATCTGGACTGGATCGATAAGGGAAGCCGTAGTACAAAAGAAATGAATGATCCAGACTGCCGACCGGAGATTGCAAAGACAGTAGAAAATATAGAGCAGTATGATATAGTTTTTCTGGGTTTCCCGGTTTGGTGGTATGTCGAGCCGAGGATTGTAGATACTTTTTTGGAAAGCTATGATTTTTCCGGAAAGGCGATCATTCCATTTGCCCCTTCCGGAGGAAGCGGAATCAGCAGAGCCCAAAAAAGCCTGCAGGAGCACTGTCCGAAGGCGGAGTGGAAACAGGGAAAACTGGTAAACAGCGGAGCCGGTGCCTGGGCAAAGTCTGCTCTTGGAAAGTGAGACGGAATAATCTATGAAATCTGAAAAAAATAATTGTAGAACAAAGAATGATGAAGGCTGCCGTACTGGCAGGACCAAGACAAATTGAGATAAAAGAGGAACCAATTCCGGAACTGAAGTCAAGTGAGATTGAGATCAAGGTATCTGCCTGTGGAGTATGCGGAAGCGATATTCATATGTGAAAATCCGGCAAGGGTTGGACAGCAATTTCAAAAAAGGTGACCGTGTGGTATTCTGGGCAAATATGTACTGCGGGGAGTGCGATATGTGCCGGGCAGGCCAGGAGCATCTCTGCCGCGAGGTAAATGGAACCAACTATATTGGGTTTGTCTGCAATGGCGCGTATGCAGAGTATTATGTGGGAAAAGCGTCCAACGCTTATCTGCTTCCGGATACGGTATCAGATGTGGCTGCCGGCTTAATTGATCCGCTGATGGTAGCATATCATGCAATCCACCAGTCCGGTCTGAAGCTGCACGACAAAGTACTTGTTGTGGGCAGCGGCATTATCGGCCAGCTCATCGGCGGACTGGCAAAGAAGGCAGGAGCTTCCTACGTGGATATGTGACAGATGTATTGCCGCTGGATCAACTGCAGCATGCGTTTGAACGTTTGACTTCAAAGACAGATCCCGTGCTGAAGATTGTCATCAAGCCGTAAATGGATGCATAGGAGTCGGGTTTGGAAAGAATTTTCAGGCCCGACTCACACGTGAGTTTTGAACTTATTGATTTCGATGCTCCATTCCCCATATACATAACTGATCCAGTACCGCCATAAGAGAGTGTCCTTTTTCTGAAAGGGAATATTCCACTTTCGGCGGGATTTGAGGGTATACTTTGCGAATGATCAGATTGTCAGTTTCCAACTCTTTTAAATTCTGACTCAGGGTTTTGTCGGATATCTTCTTTAAATAGCGTTGCATTTCATTAAAACGAACAGGCTCATACTCCATCAGACAATAAAGGATGATAGGCTTATATTTTCCTGATATCAGCGAAAGTGTGTAACTATAACCTGTATCTTCGAAATTTGCGTTTTCAATATCTTTTTTACTCATTATACTTACCTCTAGGAAAGTACCTTACATTTATGTGGGTACTTTTAATTATCTCGGTGTTATGTTATCATAAATCTAGCCAAAAGGCAATAAAAACAGGAGGCTGATACGATGAGAAAAGATATTAAAACAACGGAAGCGATTTTTCCAATGCCTGTACTTATGGTGGCTACCTATAATGAAGATGGCAGTGTAAATGTGATGAATGCCGCATGGGGAACAATGTTGGAAAGGGACCATGTGATCCTGAACCTGACGGAAACACATAAAACTGTAAAAAATATCAAGGAGCGAAAAGCGTTTACTGTGAGCATAGCGGATGCCGCTCATTTAGTAGAGGCCGATTATTTTGGTGTGGCTTCGGGAAATAATACACCTGATAAATTTGCAAATAGTGGACTGACAGCTGTAAAATCTGAACATGTCGACGCACCTATTATTCAGGAATTTCCACTGTGCATGGAATGTGAATTTATTGAATATCAAGGTGGAGCGTATGGTTGTGGTGTCATTGGAAAGGTGGTAAATACGACTGCTGATGAGAAGGTTATGGACGGCGATAAGGTTGACATTTCTAAAGTTGCTGCAATTGCGTTTGATCCATATACCCACGGTTACTATAAGGTTACGGAAAGAGTTGGCGAAGCATTTAAAGATGGATTGCAGCTGAAAAAATAAGTGGGAGGCGGTATGTATGAAGCATAGAGTCAAAGTTACGGTTCTCGATAAAAAATTGTATCCAAAACTGCAGCAAGAATATTGTGCTGATCCGAATTCTGGAGCCTGTCCCTGTTATAACATAGGCGATGAATTTGTTTTTTTTCGTGATGAGAAAAGAGATGATTTTTGGCACGTTGGATTGAATACACTGGTAAAGACAAATGCGGATCCCAATACGGTTGCAGGCGGGCCAAAGATACCATTTTGTTCGGAAGCGTGGGACGCAATTTCCCGCTATATTTACGCGGGATTGCAGGGCGGCTCGATTATGAATGGCTGGATGAAAGACGAAAACACGATGATAACCTGTTGTTCTGATGGAACAAGACCTGTGATTTTTAAAATTGAACGGATTGATTATGAATAAATAATAGAATGATTATAGTAAGAGGCTATCGATTCCCGATAGCCTCTTACTAATCAGTGTGAAATATTTTTCCGAATAGCCAGTGTGTAAATGGAGCTGCGGCAAACATGTTCCAGAAAAAAGCCATCGGAAAGTTTTTGAGAATGGTTCCGATCCAAGTTGCTGGCAATTGTGAAAGCGGCGCGCCCGCAAAAATAATATTGAAAAGAATGGACGCCACCAGACTCATAGTTGGACACATGATGGCAACAGTTCCAGCCTGGCGAAGAAGTTGACAGATATAAGGATTATCTTGTTCCGGGTTACAGTGTTTTGCGCTGATGGCAGCCCCTATCCGATTACCCCATAAATTTGAAAATAAAATGACAAATAATCCCATATAAGCTGCTTCTTCTAAGGCTTTGAAAAAAACAAGATTTGTCATATTGCTGAAACCGCCAATTGTTAGGCTGAATCCTTCTTTTATGGCAATATTGTAAATTTCCATTCCGTAGGCCATTGCATATGACATAATGATTCCAAATATAAATCCTTGAAATTTAGTCTTCGGCATATCTTTGTTTCTCTCCTTATAACAAAAATAACGTGCAGCTTTCTTTGCAACTGGAATTACGCATGAAAGCTACACGTTGTATTTTCGATTATACGAAATGATTCTCTAAATTTCAAAGGATATTTTAGCCAAAACTTATTTTAACTTTTTCCTTAGACTTTGTTATTTTTGCTTAAAGTCACTTAACCTTATGCTTGATCTGTATCAACAGAAGCACCAGACTGATGCCCAGACAAATATGACCAATACCGGCAATACCGGAAATAGCCGCATCCATGCCAGAGGAAAGTGCAGTTCCCAGCACCTGGGTCACGCCTCGCACCACAAACATACCATACCTAATAAAAAGTAATGCGTGTGTACTACGCCTAAGGCAGTTTTAGCAGCAAAGCCGTTGAACTTGGTGAACTCTCGATAAAAGACACCTCCGATCATCGCAAGAACCGCATACAGCAGAGCCAGATTCATATAACGTTTCATGTTTATTCCTCCTAGTATAATATTGGTGTGGTCAATAAGATTAATTAGACGCTTTTGACATTGGCCGACACCGTTTTCCCAAAGTTATGACCAAACAATAATCCGGCCAGCAAAAGGGAAGCTCCCAGACCGGTGTAAAAGACGGCGATAAACCGCTCAGGGACCAATCCACTCACCCGCAAACCGATCCCGCCGGACATCATAACCGCCATGATGACGAAGGCTTTTCCATCAAAAAATTTTAGAAAAAAATGCCGCTCTTCCACATAGGAATGGATCCGGTTTGTGTGCTTTTTCACCAGCTTTCCAAAGATGAATTTCTGGAAGACAGCGAAAACCAGAACAGACAACAGAAAATTCAGCACGGACCGATAAGGCGGGTAAGTGATCAGTCCTATGCGAAGGATGTTAAAGCCCGCCGCACTCCACACAAGGCAGGCGAGAAGCAACAAGGTATTGCGTTTTACTTTCATAGATTACCTCCTTAATTGAACAGTGTTCATTTTTCGGGATAAAAAATTCCCACCCCGCAGTGGGAATTTTAATAAAGGGTTCTGCGGACAATTTCCAGCACAGCACTCGGATCATAATCTTGCCGCAGCAGAGCAGACAGTATTAGGGAAAACAGGACATCTGCAAATTTCTCCGCTGTAAATTCTCCAGTGAAAGCATCCGGACGAATCTTCGGATCCCGCTCCAAGACAGAGCACAGCCCCGATAGAATATGCTGCCAGGTCTGCTGCATTCTTCGTCTTCCAGCTGACTTATCTTCCTGCATGAACCCCAAAGAGTGGAGGGTAAAAAAACCCGGATACTGTTTGCAGCCGTATTCCATTTTCTCATATACCCAGACAATGCAAGCCTGTGTGTCCTGAAACACAGGCTCATCTTCCGGGCGGTGAAAAATCTCACGCCAGACACTTTCTATCGTGGCTCCTACCAGTGCCGCTTTGGAATCAAAATAATTGTAGATCGATCCCACAGATACGCCACAGGCAGCGGCAACCGAGCGAATGCTGACCGCTGACCAGCCTTGCTGCCGGATGAGTTCCCGGCTGGTTTTTAAAATCTCCTCTTTCGATGTTACAACTGTATTCATCCAACCACCTCAATATGAACATTGTTCATTATATAGTTGATATGTTATCTTGTCAAGAAAATATCCCGCGAGAGTATCGGCATGCTAAAATACAAAATCTCCTTAGAAGACAGCAAAAATAGGCAACTCTCCTGTTAGTAGATTGCCTATCAGCTCATAAATGACTAAAATGATCTTAGGAGGTGTATAGCAATGTATCAGATTAATAACGAAAAATTCGGCCAGTTTCTCAGTGAGATACGAAAAGAAAAATCAATGACGCAAAAGGAACTGGCCGATCAACTGTTCGTTTCGGATAAAACAGTCAGTAAATGGGAACGAGGAAATAGTATGCCGAATGTTGCACTGCTTATTCCGATCGCTGATGTGTTCGGGATCACTGTGACAGAACTTTTGAAAGGGGAAAGAAACGAGGACCATTCCCTGAACATGGATGGGGCAGACGATACCTTCGATTTGTCCGTGCATAATATGATTCGACAACGAAAAAAAAAATGGATTTTGGCATTATTTCTTTCAATCGGTATTGTGATCGTGGAAGCTATCTATATGAAGGCCTCAGGAATCACCATAGAGCAAATGGGTGACAGTTTATATCTCTCATTTCTCATGCTCATATTTGCCGTTTGCTGTATTTCTGTAAAAGAAGTGCTGCCAGCCTATTATGATAAAAACAAGATTAATTTTGTTTCCCAGGGAGTATTCAGAATACATATGCCAGGACTGGCGTTTCATAATGGAAATTGGATACATGTATTAACGATATTTCGGGTGTTTACGTTAGGAGTTGCCATTTTGGCCCCTGTTTTTTGCTATCTTTGTATTGTGATCGGTGGAGTTGATTTGTGGAATCATATCAAATATGTGTCGATACTTATTTTACTTGCCGGACTTATGGCGGCCACCTATGTTGTGGGAAAGAAATACGAATAGAAGTGGGTAAGCGAAAACAGATGTCAAAATAACAATAGTAAGGAAAAAGAGATCACTTCATAAAGCTCTTACATTCTTTATGAAATGGTCTCTTTTCATATTATTTAGAATTTCTTCCAAGTATCTTTTACAAACAGCAAGAGCAGAGGGAAGATTTCCAGCCTGCCTGCCAGCATGTCAAAAGTCAGAATCAGTTTCGAGCCCATGGAGAAGAAGCCGAAGTTTCCAGTGGGGCCTACCAGTTCCAGACCCGGTCCCACGTTGTTGATTGCCGTGGCGACCGAGGTGAAATTCGTAATCAAATCCTGGTTATCAAAGGCGGCTACCAAAATGGTGGATACCATGAAAATCAGGAAGTAGGCAGACATAAACACATTGACAGAACGCAGTGTGTCGTGGGACAGAGGGCGGCCGTCGAACTGAATCTTCCGGACACTCTTGGGATGGACAAACTGGTTCAGCTCTTTGGTGATGGATTTCACCAGAATAATGATACGGGATACTTTGATACCGCCGCCGGTACTGCCGGCGCAGGCGCCGATGAACATCAAAATCACCAGAATGGTTCGGGATAATTCCGGCCACAGGTTAAAGTCCGTGGTGGCATAACCGGTCGTTGTGATGATGGAAGCCACCTGGAAGGCAGAGTGATGAAGAGCCTCTCCCATATCATTGCTGTACATCCCTCTGATGTTAAAGGCAATAAGCAGGACTGCGGACAGAATGATAAGCAGGTAAGTCCGGACCTCAGAGAGCTTGAATGCCTGTTTGAATTTCTTCATCAGCAGTATGTAGTAGAAGGAAAAATTGATACCAAACAAAATCATAAAGATGGTGACTACATTCTGCAAGTAAGGTGAATAACTGGTAATACTGTCATTCTTAATTGCAAATCCTCCGGTCCCTGCCGTACCGAAGGTGATGGTCAGAGCATCGAACAGAGGCATTTTTCCAATCAGAAGGAAGGCAATCTGTATCAATGTCAGGGCCAAATAAATGAGATAAAGAATTTTAGCTGTCGTCTGTACCTTGGGAGCGAATTTGCTGACAGAAGGGCCTGGGCTCTCTGCTTTCATCAGGTTCATATGTGATCCGCCGGTCATGGGCAGAATCGCCAGCATAAATACCAGAACTCCCATACCTCCGATCCAGTGGGTAAAACTTCTCCAGAACAGGTTGCAGTGGGAGAGTGCCTCCACATCGGAGAGAATGCTGGCACCAGTGGTGGTAAAACCGGAGACTGTCTCAAATAGCGCGTCTACCGGATTGGGAATGGCACCGGTGAAAATAAAAGGAAGAGAGCCGAAGATACTTAAGACAATCCAGCTCAACGCCACAGTGGCACATCCTTCTCTGGCAAAAAAAACTTTATTCTGAGGCCGTTTGTGGCCAAGGATCCAGCCGAGCAAAAGTCCCAGAACCAGGATACCCAGATAGACGAAGCCATCGGTCTCCTGATAAATCATTGCCACAATGCAGGGCAGTATCATAAAAGCAGACTCAAATATGAGAATCCATCCAATGATAAAACGTATAATTGAGTAATTCATTTTCTTTAGCTTCTTTCTTTGAGGATATCCCGGATGTCTCCAAGGCCCGGGTGAGTGGTGACAACCATGACCGTATCACCCACCTGAATGGTGTCCTGACCACGGGGGATGATAATATGTCCCTTGCGGTTGATACAGCACAAAAGGAGATTGTCCTTCGTGTTCAGCTGTGAAAGAGTCACGCCGACCACAGGGCTGTTCTCACGGATTACAAATTCCAGAGCTTCCGCATGGTTGTTCAAAATCTTATAGAGGGTTTCCACATTACTTCCCTGGGCATTCTGAGTGGCCCGGACATATTTCAAAATAGTATAGGCGGTCAGATATTTGGGATAAATGACACTGCCGATATCCAGATCGTCAATGATATCATTGAAAGTGATCCGGTTTACCTTGGCAATGATTTTTGCCTTGGAATGTTTTTTGGCGAACAGGGAGATCAGAAGATTCTCCTCATCCATATTGGTCAGTGAAACCACGGACTGGGCATTCTCGATTCCCTCTGACAAAAGCAGGGATTCATCCACTCCATCGCCGTGGATAATGTGGGCTGCCGGCAGAGACTCGCTCAAATCAGAACAGCGTTCCTGGTTGTTCTCAATGATTTTTACATGAATTCCCATCTTCAGAAGCTGAAGCGCGAGGTAATAGGTAATTTTACCGCCGCCGATGACCAGAGTGTTTTTGACACGCTGAATCTTCATGCCGATTTTTGAGAAAAATTTGGAAGCGTTCTGAGGAGTTGCGACGAAGGACACATAGTCATTGTCATGCAGGATATAATTACCATTTGGAATGGAAACTTCCTCACCTCTCTCAATTCCGCAGATCAGGATATCACATTTAAGTTTTTCTGTGATATCTATCACCCGAAGCCCATCCATCTGAAATTCAGGGAGAAGCTTGAATTTCAAAAGCTCCACTCTTCCCTTCGCAAAAGTGTCAATCTGAATCGCGGAAGGGAAGCGAAGCAGTTTCGCGATCTCCTTGGCGGTGGCAAGTTCCGGGTTGATGATCATGGAAAGACCGAGCTGCTCCTTGATAAAGCCGATCTCTTTGTTATACATGGAATTTCGAACTCTCGCGATTGTGTGACATTTACCTGCCTTCTTTGCAATCAGGCAGCACAGCAGATTCAGTTCGTCTGAGGCGGTGACTGCGATAAAAAGGTCTGCTTCCTCCACGCCTGCTTCCATCTGCACATTGAAGCTGGCGCCGTTACCCTGTACGGTCATAACATCATAATTGCTTTCTGCTGTCTCAAGTTTTTTCTCCTGAAGATCGATGACAACGACATCATGATTTTCTGCACACAATTGTTCGGTCAAAGTAGCACCAACTTTTCCAAATCCCACAATGATTATTTTCATTTTTTTCTCCATCCTATCTTTTAAAAATCTAGTTGTGACATTGGACCAGCGTACGTACAAAAAACCGTTACGTTGGTAAGCGAAACAATTATATCACATCTGTATGCATAGTCAATTTTTCTGGAACGTTTTTCCGACAAAAAATTTATTTTTTACCTGGATTTTAGATTGTAAGTTCCCCCAAAAACCTTTATGATAGAAGAAACGGGGAAAAAGAAGCGAGGAGAGACAAAAAATGGAAATTAAATGTTTGGATGAATTTATGTCCCAGTTTCCGGTATTTGAGTATCGGATCATTTCGACAGATCGGCTGAAATTCGAGGAGCGAGTGCGTTATATCTGTGAACATGAGTGTGAGAGATACCATACTACCTGGGCCTGTCCGCCCGGGGTCGGCACACTGGAGGAATGTCAGAGACACTGCCAGTCTTACAGCCATGGACTGATTTTCTCTTCGGTGTCCGAGGCTCAGGATCTGATGGATATGGAGGAACTGCTTTCCTACCGGGGACAGCATGAGCAGATTACCAATCAAATCGGAGATTTTATGGAAGAGCAGGGATATGAAATCTTTATTCTGTCCACGGAATCCTGTGATATCTGTGAAGAGTGTACCTATCCGGATGCTCCCTGCCGAAATCCGCACAGAATGCATCCCTGTCTGGAAAGCCAGGGGATTGTTGTGTCGGAGATTGCCGAGCGGGAGGGGATGGAGTTTAACCTGGGCGGCAACACCGTTCTGTGGTTTTCCATGATTTTATTTCGCAGTTAGACATGAAGCAGTATCACAGTGCATATCTTATATAATAAAAGCCCCTTTCGGCCAGGAGTGCTTATGGGAAAGAAATATCAGCACTGGAAGGAAAATGTGGTGAACGCCCTGGAAATTCCCAAAGACCTGGCATGGCAGGATTCGATCCTGACGCTGACAGGACAGCAGCTATGTGTGGAGAATTACCGGAGTATTCTGTGCTATCAGCCGGAATATCTGTGTATTCAGCTGAAAAAGGGCAGGATGAAGATCTACGGGAAGGGTCTTCAGATCACTTATTACACCAGAGAAGAGATGCAGATCACAGGATGGATCCGTCAGATCAGTTTTGAACATTGAATGGGGGAAAATCATGCAGAGTCGATTGGAATCTTTTCTTCGGGGATATCTTCTCCTCTCAGTCAGGGGAACTGCGCTGCAGCGCTTCCTGCAGATGTGCGCCTTTCACGGGCTGACTTTCTGGAAATTAAGCGGCAGCGGCGAGCAGTATCAGACTTATCTGTCTGTGCGGGATTTCCGCCGTCTGGCGCCGATCTGCCGGAAAACAAGAACAAGAGTACATATTCTGGAAAAACATGGACTGCCTTTCTTTTTGGCTAAGAACCGGAAAAGAAAGGCATTTTTTCTGGGTTTTCTGCTCTGCGCAGGTCTGTTGTACGGATTTTCCGGCCATATCTGGCAGATTCAGATTACGGGGAATTACACCAACAGCACACCGGCGATCCGGGACTTTTTGGGACAGCAGGATGTGGTCTGGGGAGTGGCGAAAAAGAAACTGAACTGCGCCCGGATTTCTGCGTCAATCCGGGAGGAATTCTCCACGGTGACCTGGGTGTCCGCAAAGATTGACGGCACGAAACTGAAGATCACCATCAAGGAAAACAGTATTTCGGAAGAAACAAAATCTGCCGGAGAAGCTCCCAGCGATCTGGTGGCAGAACACTCTGGAAAAATCGTCTCTATGGTTACCAGACAGGGAACTCCTGTGAAGAAGGTGGGAGAACTGTGCCGGACCGGGGAGGTGCTGGTGAGCGGCAAGATTGAGATCAAAAACGACAGTCAGGAAGTTGTGCGCAATGAGTATGTGAAGGCTGACGCAGATGTGATCGTGGAATACCGGCTTCAATACCGGGATTCTTTTCCTATGAAATATGAGCAGAGAATCTATGAGGAAAAGGAGAGGGTTTCCTATGCACTGGGAATCGGAGGATGGAGAATCGGAAGCGCAGTTCCCGTAGCCGAGAAGAATCAGGATGTGGTGAGAGAGCAGTTTATCTGGGAACCTTCCAGAGAATTTACCCATCCCGTTTTCTTCGAAAAGCAGAGAAAACGAAATTTCCAGACAGTATCCAGGACTTACTCAAAGGAGGAGGCAAAAGAGAAGGCAAAAGTCCGCCTGGAGGCTGTGCTGGAAAATTTTCTGGAAAAAGGGGTAGAAATCTCACAGAATAATGTTAAAATAACATTGAATCAAAATTCATGTGTCAGTGAAGGAATATTGGTTGTGCAAGGTGAGGCCGGGACGGAACGGCTCATCACAGAACAGACGCAGCCGGAGGAAAGGGAACTATTGGATGAGCAATAATATTGTGGAAGTCCGGATGGATTTGCCGGCAGAACATGAGAAAAATATTTTCGGTCAGTTTGATGAGCATATCAAGCTGATTGAACGGACTTTGAATGTAACCTTGATTGCCAGAGACGGCGTTTTGAAGATTTTAGGAAATGCTTTTCGCACAGATCAGGCGAGGAGATTATTTGAGCAGCTTTTGGAATTGTCCAGACGGGGAAATGTGATTACCAGACAGAATGTGAACTATGCGCTCTCCCTGCTGATGGAAGAGAAGGAGAGTGCTCTGACTGAGATTGACAGTGATCTGATCTGCAACACCATTCAGGGACGCCCCATCAAGCCGAAGACTTTGGGACAGAAAAATTATGTGGATCAGATCCGCAAGAATATGATCGTGTTTGGTGTGGGGCCGGCCGGAACAGGTAAGACTTATCTGGCCATGGCTATGGCGGTGACTGCTTTCCGCAACGAGGAGGTCAGCCGGATTATTCTCACGAGACCTGCGATCGAGGCGGGGGAGAAGCTGGGATTTCTCCCGGGAGATCTCCAGAGTAAGGTAGATCCATACTTGAGACCTCTTTACGATGCCCTTTATCAGATTATGGGACCGGAGAGCTTCGCCAAAAATATGGAACGGGGGCTGATTGAAGTGGCGCCTCTGGCCTATATGAGAGGAAGAACGCTGGACAATGCGTATATCATTCTTGATGAGGCTCAGAATACCACGCCGGCGCAGATGAAGATGTTTCTGACCCGTATCGGATTCGGGTCTAAGGTGATTGTGACTGGAGATGCCTCGCAGAAGGATCTTCCCTCCGGGGCGGTCTCCGGTCTGGATGTGGCCATGCGTGTTCTGAAGAAAATAGAGGGAATCTCTTTTTGTGAGCTCACCAGCAAGGATGTGGTGCGTCACCCGCTGGTACAGAAGATCGTGCAGGCTTACGATAATTATGAGAAAAAAATGAATTCATCGAGAGGAAGGAAGAGAAGAAATGACTCTGCTCATTGAAAAGGAATATGAAGGCGAGATTGCGGTGGACTGTACGCATTATGCCAATCTGGTGGCGGAGAAAGTGCTGGATATGGAAGGCTGTCCCTATGAGACCCAGATTAATCTGGTTCTCACCGATAATCAGGAAATCCAGAGGGTGAACCGGGAATTCCGCAGCATCGATGCCCCCACGGATGTTCTTTCTTTTCCCATGGTTCCTTTTGAGACACCGGGAGATTATGGGATTCTGGACGAAGATGACTCCTACTTTGATCTGGATACGGGAGAGCTGATTCTTGGCGATATCATGATCTCCATTCCGAGAATGGAAAGCCAGGCGCAGGAATACGGCCACAGCCAGGTGCGGGAATTCAGCTTTCTGGTGGCTCACAGTGTGCTGCATCTGCTGGGGTACGATCACATGACGCCCGAGGAGGCGAAAGTGATGGAGGACAAGCAGTCCCGGGCACTGGAGGAGCTGGGAATCAGCCGTTAGGCAAAGAAGGTTTTTCCAGCCGGTAAGATCTGTTTTTCAATTGAATAAATTTAAATCGACTGCCGATACTAAAGGAAAAGAACGTAACTGGGATTACGAAAAAAGGAGCAAGCACTATGCGAAAAGTATTCTATGGTATCGGTATTTTTATGGTTCTGTGCCTGTTGACTCTGGGGTCCTATGGGACTTATAAGCTGTCAGATATGCGTCTTCGTCTGATCGACATGGAGAAAGAGCTGGAGGAACAGCGATCAGTCCAGACGGACAATGTGCAAAGTCAGATTGAGGCGGATACTCAGTGCACCATTGAGGAGTACGACAAGAACTCCGGAGAGTTGCGTCAGAGAACGAAGGTGACCTCCGCGAACCTTCTGGGAATGAACCGGGAGGAACTGACAGATTTTCTGGAAAAAAGCCAGACACCGTATTACACTTACAGTCTGGTAGCCTTCTCTCCCGAACACGTGGTGATCCGGCAGACCAGGACACTCTATGAAACTTATTATCTCACGGAGGAAGATGGAAAAGTTCAGGTTTATGAAGGAGACAAGGAGACTCTGTATGAGCCCACGGAGATTCTGGTAGATCAGCTTCCGGATCAGCTCCAGGAAGAAATCCGGGCAGGAAAATATCTGGATTCCGAGGAAGATCTCTACAGTTTTCTGGAGAATTATTCCAGTTAGGAAAGACGGGAAAGCTTTTTTGGGGATTCAGACGGCCAGGGTAGACGAACCGCGAAAAATGTTGTACACTGGAGAGGATCAAGAAAAAAAGGAGCGACATACGTGAATCTTCGTGCTACATTGAAAGATAAAAAAAGAATCGTGGTAAAAATCGGAACTTCTTCTCTGACCCATGTGGAGACGGGAAGACTCAATCTCACCAGACTGGAGATTCTGGTCCGGGAGCTGAGTGATCTCAGGAATCAGGGCAAGGAAGTGGTTCTGGTCTCCTCCGGCGCAATTGGAGTGGGAAGTGCTGCTCTGGGGATGAACGGGAAGCCTTCTCACCTGGGACAGAAACAGGCATGTGCGGCTGTGGGACAGGCAAGGCTGATGATGATCTACCAGAAGCTGTTCATGGAGTATAACCAGATGTCCGGCCAGATTCTGATGACTAAAAATACGCTTCTGGATGACCTGAACCGGTATAACGCCTGCAATACTTTCCAGTCTCTTCTGGAGATGGGAGTCATTCCCATTGTCAATGAAAATGACACGGTATCCACCTATGAGATCCAGTTCGGTGACAATGACACCCTGTCTGCCATCGTGGCTGCTCTGATCGGGGCGGATCTTCTGATTCTTCTGTCAGACATTGACGGCCTGTTCTCCGATGACCCCCGGACGAATCCGCAGGCGCAGTTCATCGATGAGGTGGACAGTCTGGATGAACATTTCCTGAAGATGGGAAAGGAGAGCACCGGAAGCAAGGTGGGAACAGGAGGAATGGCTACAAAGCTTTCCGCAGCCAAGATTGCCACCTCTGCGGGGGCGGATATGGTGATTGCCAATGGACGGGATCCCCATGTACTTCACAAGATTGTGGAAGGAGAGGATTATGGAACCTTGTTCGCGGCGAAGCCGAAGGAAGAATTCTATTTGCTGGATTATATTAAAAATATGTGAGGAATGAGTCAAAATGATGGATAATTTGAAAATCGACCGGATTAACGCGCTGGCACACAAAGCGAAGAGCGTGGGGCTGACCGAGGAGGAAAAAGCAGAGCAGAAACAGCTGCGTCAGGAGTACATAGCAGCCATCCGCCGTTCCCTTCGCGGACAGCTGGATAACATCGATGTACAGGAAGCAGATGGAACCATCGTGAATTTAGGAGAGAAATATGGAAGAAAAAAAAGTAATTAGAAAGCAGATATTTGCGAGAAGAAAAGAACACACGGACGAACAGATTGAAAAGATGAGCCGCCAGGTGACACAGCGGGTTCTGGAGCTTGCGCTTTTTCAGGAGGCAGACCGGATTTATGCCTATGCGGATTATAACCATGAAGTGATGACTCGTTTTCTGATTGAGGAAGCCTGGAAACAGGGCAAGAAGGTTGCTGTCCCCAAGGTTGTGGGACAAGACCTGGTTTTCTATGAGCTTGACAGTTTTGATCAGCTGGAGGAGGGATATTTTCATATTCCGGAGCCGGCAAGAGGAGAGATCGTGGACTGGCCAGGTGTGGTGATGATTATGCCGGGAGTGGCTTTTGACGCCCAGTGCCACAGAGTGGGATACGGCGGCGGTTTTTATGACCGTTTTCTGGAAAAGCATCCGGACACCAAGACTATTGCCATTGCCTTTGATTTCCAGATGGTTGAACAGGCTCCATGGGAAGCCACAGACATTCAGCCTTCTTATGTTGTTACAGAAAAGGAAACATATTCTAAATAATTGATAAAATATCTGGGAAGTCCCGTTCTGTGCGTAGACAATTACTCACATTTATGATATAGTGTGAATAGTTTTTGGGACAATTCTCTGCGAGAAAATGATTTGGAGAATTGTACTCTGAGGAGGAAAAAGATCATGAGAAAAGCAAAATTATATGCCCTGACACTGGCTGCCGTCATGGCGGTGGGTTCAGCGCCAGTCTATACATACGGTTCTCCTGCTGAGGAAGTTTCCACGGAATCCGAGACAACAGAAGAGCCGGGAGAGACGCCTGAGAATTCCCCGGAGGCGGAACAGCCGGAGGAATCCGCAGAGCAGGCGGCTTCTGAAGAAGAACCCGAGGAAGAGCAGGAAGCATCGGAAGATGAGAATGGGGAGACATCTCCCACAGTCACAGAGACACCGGAAGGGGAAGAAAAGCCTGAGACAACACCGGGAGCAGGTTCTGAGACTCAGACAGGTACCAAGACCATTACACTGAAAAAGGATAACTTGACAAGCGTTCTTGAGGAGATCAAGACGGCACAGGAGAAGGAGATTGTCCTGGAAGTCACAGAGGAAGTGGAAGTCAAGTCCTCCTGCGAGATCAAGCCGGCAGAAGGAAAGACACTGACCGTCAAGAGACATTCCGGTTACACTGGAAATATGTTCAAAGTCGCGTCAGGCGCCACTTTGACTGTCAGCGGCGTGAAGATGGATGGTTCCGTCAGTGCCGCGGATTCCAGCGCGAAGGGCGGAGCTGTGATTTACAGCAGCGGCAAGGTAATCCTGCGAGACTGCACCATCAGCGGCAATACCTCAGACAGCGGTGCGGTATATCTGACCGGTTCAGAGAATATCCTGTCCGGAAGCCTGAGTATTACCGGCAATAAAGCAGCGGATAAGAAGACAGAGAGGAACCTGTACCTGGCAGAAGGTGCTTCTTTCAAGGTGGACAGTGCCTGGAAAGAGGGCTCCAAGGTCGGTGTGACCAGTGCGAAGACGGATGCGGGAACTCTGATTTATAAAATTGAGGGAACTAATGTTGCGTCTGTGAACAGTTATGTGACCTGTGAGAACGCCGGACTTACCATTCAGTATGATGAGGCGAAGAAAGAGGCTTCTCTGGCCGCTGCAGCGACACCTACACCGACTGTGCCGGCACAGGATACCTATGATGCCACAAAACATAAAGAGCAGAACACAATCTCCGGACTCAAGAAGTCCTACGTGGAGGCCGAGAGAATGGTATTCCAGGCCACAGGAGCCGGACTGGACAGAGAGGAACCGAAGGCAGGAGACACTGCTTATGTTCCCACCGACGCGATTTTAGAGGGCAATACCACTGGAAAGAGATATTCCATTGAGAACTTCGGCGTGAGAGAGAACGGCGGATACGAGGGAAGCGCGAATCTGCGGGTTGAGGCCGATAATTATACTCTGACTGTCTATTACGAATTGAGACAGTGGGGCGAGAACACCACAAGCTGGGAGGATGCAGAGACGGCACAGAATGCATCGGAGACAGACAAGACTGCGACAGCAAGCCAGACTCTGAAGGTGACAGCAGCTCCGGCCACAGGCTACGATGCGACACAGCATACTGATGAAAATCAGATTCTCGGTGTATCCAGTTCTTACAAACAGAACAGCCGTCTGAGTTTCACCATTGAGGGAGCCGGACTGGACAGAGAGGAGCCGAAGGCAGGAGATACCGCCTATGTTCCCACTTCCAGTATTCTGACATGCTCTGATGGGAAGAGATATTCCATCGCAGTCAACAATGAGGGCGGAGAGTATTCCGGCAATGCCACTTTGTCAAAATCCAAAGTTCCAACCGGAGACAGTACTCTGACGGTCTATTACGAGCTGCGTCAGTGGACGGACGGGATTGACAGCTGGGCAGACGCCCAGGCGGTGAATCTGAGCGAGGCAGGAAATGAGGAAGTAACTGCCAGCAAGACCTTCCGGGTAACTGCCGCTTCGACAACGACGACAACGAAGAAATCTTCTGCGTCAGCGAAGAAATCTTCTTCCAAATCTTCCTCTACCTCCAAGGCAAAGAATGCCAAGACGGCAGATGAGACGCCAATCCTTCCGCTTGCAGGACTGTGCGCAGCCTCTGTGTTGGCTGGCGGACTGGTAATCACCCGCAAGAGAAAACTGGATCAGAAATAAAAAATTGTGAAAATATAAGAGACTGACAGAGCATAGGTGCTCTGAAAGACATGGAAAAGAGACTGTCCTGTGAAAGCCGGATTTTACAAATCGCGGTTTTCCGGGAGAGTCTCTTTTTGTCAGGCGGGGCGAATACTTTCCGGGACAGGCGCATATATACTATTACGTATGGAATGGAGAGTATGTCCAAGGGAGGGAATGAAATTGGAGGATCTTAAGATAAGTACCTATGAATCTGTCTACTATCAGCTGCGGGAACTGTCTCAGAGGTATCGGGAATTCACCAGATTCCGCATGATCGGACAGAGTCATGATGAGCGGGTGATTCCCATGCTGGAGATCGGACGGGGAAGGGAAGTTCTCATCTGCACAGCCGGGATTTATGGAAGAGAGCAAAAAAATGTGGAATTTCTGCTGCAGATGGCGGCAGAGTATTGTCAAGCTTATGAGTGCAGCCGGATGATTGACCGGCAGTATCCGGTGGAGGAACTGTTGGATCAGACCAGTATCTGTATGATTCCGCTGGTCAATCCGGATGGATATGAGATCTGCAGAAAAGGGTTTTCTGTCATTGGCAATCCGATTTTGAGACAGATGCTGAAAATGCTGCGCAAGTCCAACACAGACTGGAAATGTAATGCCAGGGGCGTGGATCTCCAGGGGAATTTTCCCACAGAGGATTATCAGAGAACTTCTATTCATGACTGCGCCGGGAGCGAGAATGAGACAAAGGCGCTGATGCATGTGTTCAAAGAATATGAAAGTGTGGGATATCTGGATTTCCGCAACCGGGAGACGGTGCGCCGCCGTTCCAGAAATACGCTGTTTCTGCGGTATTCCAGGAAGGGAAAACGGATTGCCCGTTCGCTGAGCAAACTGTCTAAGTCCAGAGAACGCCAGCAAGAGAGGATCCCCTCTTATGTGGGCAGCAGTGCGCTGGAATACTACAGTGAGCTCACCGGCAGCCCTGCGGTGGCGGTGGAGACCATCGAGGAGTCGGAGATTGAGACAAGAGAGGAATTCCAGGAGGTATATGAAGAGCTCAGGGCGATTCCGCTGGAATTTCTGCAGTCAGAGGTAGGCGAACAGGAGAGAAACAAAAAGAAGCTGGCAGCTAAGAAGACGGGATGAGTGAAAATGATTTAAGCAGAACAGGAGTCTGTCCTTAAAAGAACGGACTCCTTTTTTCTGCGTTTCTTTGATTTTGTCGAAACTTAAATTAAAAAAACATTGACAAAAGAAAAAAATAATTAAAAATAGAGTTAAATACATAATAAATTAACTTAAAAAGAGGAGACATGCCTATGATCCGTTATGATGAGAAGAACAAAGCATTTTTACTGAATACGGAGAATACCACGTATGGAATTGCCGTTGTGGACGACAGATATGTGGAGCATCTCTGGTATGGTGCGAAGATTGAAGGTGAGAACCTGCGTTATCTGCTGCGCGAAGATGAGGGTCCATTGACACTTGCGCAGAAGAAAAGAGAGACGGGGGCGTTTCTCGACTGTGCGCCTATGGAACTGCCGGAGACCGGGATGGGAGATTACCGGGAGTCGGCGCTGTGCGTCAGAAGTGTGGCAGGACACCGCGCAAGCGAGCTTGTCTATATGGGCTATGAGATCATGAAGGGCAAGCCGCATCTTGAGGGGCTTCCCGCCACATGGGGAAGCGAGTCTGACAGCAGTACGCTTAAGATTTTCTGCAAGGACGCCCTGCTTGGAATGAAAGTGACACTTCTGTATTCCGTGTTCAACGGTTCGGACGCTTTGACCCGCTCGGTGATTGTGGAGAATAAAGGGACGGAGCCGTTCTATATCGAAAAGATCCTCTCTGCGTGTCTGGATATGGATGACCGTGGTTTCGAGATGATTAGTCTGGCGGGCTCATGGGCAAGAGAGCGGCACATTCAGAGAATACCGCTGGGGTATGGAAGACAGAATGTTGCATCATTTAAAGGGGAATCCAGTCATCAGGAACATCCGTTTATAGCTCTTGTAACGCCGGGAACGACACAGGATACAGGCGAAGTCTATGCTATGAATTTTGTGTACTCGGGAAACTTTATCGCGCAGGCGGAGAAGAACCAGTTTGATTCCGTGCGTATGACGATGGGAATTCATCCGGAAGAATTTACGTGGAAGCTGGAACCCGGCGATACGTTTACCGCTCCGGAAGTGGTAATGGTTTACTCCGAAGAAGGACTTGGAAAGATGACGAGAACCTTCCATGACCTGTACAGGGAACACCTGATCCGCAGCCCTTATCTTCACCAGAAACGTCCAATCCTGATAAACAATTGGGAGGCGACCTATTTTGACTTTGATGAGAAGAAACTTCTCGAGATTGCCAAAGATGCCTCTCAGCTGGGAATCGAGATGCTTGTCATGGACGACGGGTGGTTTGGCAAGAGAAGTTATGACGACAGCTCTCTCGGGGACTGGTACGTGAATGAGGAGAAACTGAAAGGCGGACTGTGTGAGCTGGTGGAAAATGTAAAGAAACTGGGCATGAAGTTCGGCATCTGGGTGGAGCCGGAGATGATCTCCCCGGAGTCGGAGCTCTACGAGGCGCATCCGGACTGGGCAATTCAGATTCCGGGCAGGGATATTACCCAGAGCCGCGCCCAGTATGTGCTGGATTTTTCGAGAGAAGAAGTTGTGGACGGGGTCTATGAAATGATCGCGAAAGTCCTGAAAAGCGCGGATATTTCTTACGTAAAATGGGATATGAACCGGCAGCTTGCGACGCTTGGAAGTTATGCGCTTCCTGCGGACCGGCAAGGGGAACTCTCCCACAGATATGTGCCTGGCGTGTATCGGATGCAGGAACGCCTGATTACAGATTTTCCGGAGATTCTGCTGGAAAACTGTTCCGGCGGCGGCGCCCGGTTTGACGCGGGAATGCTTTATTACAGTCCTCAGATCTGGTGTTCAGACGATACAGATGCGATAGAGCGTCTGGCAATTCAGGAAGGAACGGCACTGGTCTATCCGGTCTCGACGATAGGCGCCCATGTCAGTGTATGTCCGAATCACGCAGTGGGACGGACAACGCCTTTTGAGACGAGAGGGGACGTGGCTCTTCTTGGCACCTTTGGCTATGAGCTGGATATTACGAAACTCTCGGCAGAAGAGAAGGAGCAGGTGAAGGAACAAGTAGAAAAATATCACAAATATAATGATTTAATCCGTGAAGGGGACTATTATCGACTTGCATCTGTGGCGGATAACGGTTATTATGACAGTTGGATGATTGTTGATAAAACGAAGGACAGAGCGCTTCTGTTCTACGTGCAGGTGCGGGCACGGGCGAACGCCAAGAGTAGATTCATACGGCTTGCGGGCCTGGATCCGGAACGCCGTTATACGGTCGAAGGCAGAGAGTATACTGGAAATACTCTGATGCAGGCTGGTGTGCGCGTCCCTGCGGAATTTGGAGATTTTAAGAGCAGGCTGATTGAGATTACAGGCTGAAGAGGAGAGTGGCATGGGACAGAAGAAGAAAGTGAAGCTGGAGGATATCGCCCAAAGGCTTGATGTGAGCATTGTGACCGTATCGAATGCCCTGAAAGGAAAGAAAGGCGTCAGCGATGAGATGCGTGATAAGATCGTGCAGACCGCGCAGGAAATGGGATACCAGAACACCGCGAGGGAGAAAAAAAACTGCAGCTCTTATATCATCGGTGTTGCCGTCGCAGAGAAATATGTCAAGGAGTTTCCATCGTTTTACATGGATATTTACCAGAGAATCGCAAAGGAGGCGGTGAAAAAGGGGCACCTTACCGTGCTTGAAGTGGTGACTCCGGAAAAGGAGAATTTGGAGAAACCTTTTGAATCGTTTCTGGAGAAAAAGACGGCCGGGCTGATCCTTATCGGGGAACTGCGCAAGGAGTATATACAGGCGATTCGCAGGAATTATGACATTCCAGTTGTGTGCGTGGACTATTATGACATATATGAGGATCTGGATTGTATTGTCACGGACGGCTTCGGCGGGATGACGCTCATGACGGAGCTTCTTCTGGAAGAGGGGTACCGGGATTTGATGTTCGTGGGTACCCCCACTGCCACAAAAAATATTACAGACCGCTATCTGGGCTACTGCAAAGCACTGGAAAAAGCAGGAATCACAGATGCGCAGGAGAGAGTCCTGCCGGACCGGGATTTTCAAAACGGGGATTACCATATCCATATCGATCTTCCTGAGAAACTGCCCGAAGCGTTTGTCTGCAATTGTGATAAGACGGCTGGCATCCTGATTGAGAAACTGCTGAAACAGGGTGTACGTGTGCCGGAGGATGTCTCGATTGTGGGTTTTGACAATTATAAAGCGCAGCTTGCCGGTGACCGGAAGCTGACAACTTTTGAGAACGACGAGCGGGCAATCGCTCAGATCAGTATGAATACACTTCTGCGCAGGATCGAGAGCGGCCACAGAGCGCAGGGCGTGCGGATCGTCGGGGGCCGGATCGTGGAAGGCAATACCGTGAAGAAGAGGAGGCAGTAACGTGTCGGATGTAACGATGAAAGACATTGCCGCCGCGGTGGGCGTGAGTGTTGTCTCGGTATCTAACGCCCTCGCGGGGCGCAAAGGTGTGAGTGACGATGTCAGGTTCCGCGTGGAGAAAGCGGCAAGGGAACTTGGGTACGATATGAAGAAGAATGAACCCAATTCTCAGGGAATGGTGATTGGCGTGCTTGTCCCGGAGAAATACATCACCGTAGGGCAGTCTTTTTACTGGGCTCTCTATCAGAGAGTGGCATATGAAGCGGCCAAGTCCCAGAGTGTGACTATGTTGGAGATTCTCACATTTTCGATGGAAGAAACGGAAGAGATGCCGAAACTTTTGAGGGAGAAGACGATCAGCGGTCTTATCATCATTGGCTGGATGACAGATTCCTATGTAAAGAAGATTGTGGACGCCGCGCAGGTGCCCACTGTGTTTCTGGATTTTCAGATGAAAGGCGTGCGGTGCGATGCTGTGATGTCCAGCAATTATGTGGGAATGTATAAAGTGACCAGATATCTGCTGGAGAGAGGGCACAGGGATATCGCGTTTGTGGGAAGTGTGGGAGATAATGACAATATTATGGATCGATATTATGGTTATCGGAAAGCTCTCATGGAAGCGGGCATTCCGGAACGCAGGGAATGGATTCTGGAGGACCGAGATGTCCAAGATGGGCATGTTATCATTGAAGTGCCGGAAAATATGCCGACTGCGTTTGCCTGCAACAGTGACTGGACTGCGGGACTTCTGTATAATGAGCTGGTAAATCAAGGCTACCGTGTGCCGGAAGATGTCTCCATTGTGGGGTATGACAATTATTTATACGATAACAGTTTTGCGGAACAGCTGACCACCTACAATGTGGATATGAAGCAGATGGCGCATCAGGCAGTGAAACTGCTGCGGGGAAAAATCCGGGGCGCTGAGAGACACTGGGGAACCATATACGTGGACAGTGTCATTATTGAACGGCAGAGTGTGAAAAGTCTGAATTAAATCGTGTTTGTGAAAAAAAGATCTCTTTACGAAAAGAAAGGGATCTTTTTTTATTGGAGAAAAATACTTAAATGGCAAAACTAAATTTAATTAATTAATATTAAATTTAATTAATTAAACACTGTCCCAAAAGAGAAAATTTTGTTGTTTTTACACAAACAGGAACTTAAAATTATGTGAAAATAGCAGAAATGACGAAAAGATTCCCTGAAATATTGAAATTAAAATAAATTAATAATAAGATTAAAATAACTTAAATGAAGGAGGAAAAAGATGAAAAAACAAACGTTGAAACGTGCGGTATCATTGGCTATGGCATCGACAATGATCCTCTCACTGGCAGCCTGCGGAAGCGGTGGGGACGACAAAGGCGGTTCTTCCAGCGGCGAGGCAGTTCCCACGATTGATCAGATCACAGTGGGAGAGGATTATAAAGATATCAAAGCGGACATCAAGGTACTGACGAACAGAACGGATATCGTCGACACGGTATACGCAGGGTACGCGGAAGAGTTTATGAAATTGTATCCGAACATTAATGTCGAGTATGAAGCGGTTACAGACTATGAAGAGTCCCTGACACTCCGTCTGACGACCGGCGACTGGGGTGACCTGTGCTTCATTCCGACCAGTGTGGACAAGAGCGAACTTGGCGATTACTTCGTACCGCTGGGAGATTTCGATACCTTGGATCCGATCTATAACTTCTGTACAGAGAAGACCTATGACGGCACGGTATACGGTATTGCCAACGGTGGTACGGCAAACGGAGTTGTTTACAACAGAAGGTATGGGCTGACGCGGGAATCACAGAGCTTCCGAAGACACCGGATGAATTCCTGGACGATTTGCAGATTATCAAGGAAAAGACAGACGCAATCCCGCTGTATACTAACTTCGCGGCAGGATGGCCAATGGGAGCGTGGGATGCATACATCGGAATCGCTGCGACAGGAAATCCGGATTTCATGAACCACGACATTGTGCATATGAAAGATCCGTTCGCAAAACGCGACGATATGACAGGACCATATGCAGTTTACTACACATGTTATGAATCCGTTGCCAGAAAACTCGTGGAAGAAGATCCAGCCAGCAGCGACTGGGAATCCTCCAAGGCAAGAATCAACAACGGCGAGATCGCTACCATGGTACTGGGTTCATGGGCTGTACAGCAGTGTAAAGATGCAGGCGACACACCGGACGATGTAGGTTATATGCCATTCCCGATCACGGTTGACGGAAAGCAGTATGCGGGAGCAGGCGGCAACTATGCATTTGGTATCAACAATCAGGCGAGCACAGACAACCAGATCGCGGCAATGCTGTATCTGAAATGGCTCATCGAAGACTCCACCATCTATGAGGATGAGGGAAGTATCCCGGCACTGAAAGGCGAGAACCTTCCCGATGCACTCGCTGATTTCGAGGGCGTAGAGCTTCTCTCCGACAATCCGCCGGTGGAAGGCGAGGAAGAGCTGTTCAACGACGTGAACAATGAGAGTGAAGTAGGTATCAACAACGACGACTATCCGAATTGCTATCTGTTAGAGTGTGCGCTGTACGGAACAAAGACACTGGACGACGTTATTGACGAGTGGAACGCACAGTGGTCTGCGTCACAGGAGTCATTAGGAGTAGACGTAAATATGTGAGATAGCAGTTCATCCATCTGATGTCAGGTATGAGAACGTGTAAGGAGGAGGGCGGCCGAGAGTGCCGCCTTTCCCTTTCCGGTAAGAACCTGGATGGATAAAAACAGAAGATTCCTTAGATGAAAGGAGGATATTATGAGTAGACAGGCAGCGGCAGTTCCTAAGAAGAAGCGTGGTTTTATGGAGCTGATGAAAAGGAGAGAGGGACAGAGGGGACTTGTGATCGTATTGTTTATGGCAATCCCGCTGATTCTGCTTCTGACTTTTACTTACATACCGTTTGCAAAGATGGTGCAGTTCAGTTTTTATGATATGAAGTACATCGGAGAGAGAACATTCGTAGGACTTCAGAACTATATTGATGTATTCCAGAGAGAAGACATCTTCGGCTCCCTGTTTGTCAGCCTTTACTATATGGGCGGAGCAGTGATTCAGTTAGCACTGGCACTTTTCTTCGCATCGCTCATGGTGTTCAAGGTAAGAGGAGCGGGCTTCTTTAAAGGAGCGATGTTCTTCCCCTACCTGATCTGCGGTATCGCGATCGGATTTATTTTCAAATTCTTTTACGCAAGAGGATTCGTGCTCGACTCGATTCTGCAGATGTTCGGTATGAACCTTGACAATATCCCGATGTGGCTTCAGGACCGGAAGATCAATAATATCGCGCTGGCGGCGACTTCGGTATGGAGATACACCGGACAGAACATGATTCTGTTTCTCGGCGCTATGATGTCTGTGGACTCCGATTTGTACGAGGCAGCGTCTCTGGACGGTGCGAACAAATGGCATCAGTTCCGCTGACGGCACGCCGGAGGACACGACAAAGCATACCTACAATCAGGCGTTCGCCATCTATGCACTTTCCTCTTACTATGACGCGTCGGGAGATACGAAAGCGCTCAAGCTGGCAGAAGAGCTGTATCGTCTGATTGAGGCGAAATGTAAAGACGAATACGGTTATCTGGAAGCATTCAATGTCCGGTTTGAACCGGAAGACAAAGATAAGCTGTCCGAGAACGGTGTTATGGCGGAAAAGACAATGAATACGCTGCTCCATGTGTTTGAGGCGTATACGGAACTCTACCGGGTGACAAAAAAACCGGAGGTGGGAGACAACATCCGTTTTATGCTGGACCTCATTGCGGATAAGATATACAACCCGAAACTGGGGCGGCAGGAAGTCTTTTTTGACCGCACCTGGAACAGTCTGATCGACCTGTATTCTTACGGACACGACATTGAGACGGCGTGGCTGGTGGACAGAGGGCTGGACATACTGGACGACGCATTTTATCAGAAGTGTCTGCGTCCTATTACAAAAGAGATAACCAAGAATATTTACGAGCGCGCTTACACAGGACATTCACTGGTCAACGAAGCGGAGAACGGCGTGGTGGATACGACAAGAGTCTGGTGGGTGCAGGCGGAAGCCGTAGTCGGCTTCCTGAACGGCTGGCAGAGAAGTCCGGAGCATCCGGAATATCTGGAAGCTGCGGAAGATATCTGGGAGTACATCAAAAAATACGTTGTGGATCACAGAGCAGGTTCCGAGTGGTTCTGGGCGGTGGATCAGGAGGGACATCCCCTTGAGAAACCGGTGGTAGAACCGTGGAAATGCCCGTATCACAACGGCAGGATGTGCATGGAAGTGATCAGGAGGACACAAAATGTTACATGAACAGTATTACGTGGAGAAAGCGAAAGTCGACCGTCTGGTCGCAAGAAAAAATCAGAAGACAGACTTCTATAACGGAATCTATGACCGGTATGAGTATCCGGTGCTCACAAGGGAATTCGCCCCGGTTCACTGGAGATATGACCTGAATAAAGAGACCAATCCGTACTTTATGGAACGCCTTGGCATCAATGCAGTGATGAACTCCGGAGCCATTGAACTGAATGGAAAATATTACCTTGTTGTCCGCGTGGAGGGCAATGACCGGAAATCATTCTTCGCGGTGGCAGAGAGTGATTCAGGAATCGACGGTTTTCATTTCTGGGACTATCCGGTTGTACTGCCGGACACCTGCCCGGAGGAGACCAATGTCTATGATATGAGACTGACCAAGCACGAGGACGGCTGGATCTACGGAGTGTTCTGCTCCGAGAGCAAGGATCCGGACAATCCGGATCTCTCGGCGGCGGTGGCTGCAGCGGGCATTGTCCGCACGAAAGACCTGAAGACATGGAAGAGACTGGACAACTTAAAGACACTTCAGTCGCCTCAGCAGAGAAACGTGGCGCTTCATCCGGAATTCGTGGACGGAAAATACGCATTCTATACGCGCCCTATGGACGGCTTTATCGAGACTGGAAGCGGCGGCGGGATCGGGTTCGGACTCTGTGATGACATCGAACATGCGGTGATCGACGAAGAGAAGATCATCAGCAGGAGGATCTACCATACACTCACTGAGTCCAAGAACGGCGCGGGCGCAGTCCCGATCCGCGGAAAGAAATGCTGGATCCATATTGCCCACGGTGTACGCAACACAGCGGCAGGGCTTAGATATGTACTCTATGCATTCGGCACGGATCTTGAGCATCCTGATCAGGTAATCGCAGAGCCGTCCGGTGTATTCCTCGTGCCCTTTGGCTCCGAGAGGGTGGGAGATGTTTCTAATGTTGTCTTTACAAATGGGGCAATCGCAAAGGAAAACGGGGATATCTATATTTACTACGCGTCGTCAGATACAAGAATGCATGTGGCGACAACGACGATTGACAAGATGGAAGATTATCTGTTCCACACACCGAAAGATCCGCTGCGGTCACCGGATTGTGTAAGACAGAGATGTGAACTGATCGACAAAAATATGGAACTGCTCAGAAAAGAACAGTAACTGGCAGGACGCGCGGCGGCGTAAATGCCGCCGAGGCGCCTGATCCAAAGAAAAAACAAAGATAATTTGGAAAACAAAAAGAGAATCAGAAAAGAGGCTGAGGACTATGAGGCATTATATCAGGGAAATCAGACAGAACACCGCAGGCATGAGCGTGCGCGATAAAGCAGAATACATCCTGACATATTACTGGTATCACATACTGGGCATCGTCGCAGCCGTGGGTCTGATTCTTTTTCTTATTATATATTTTGGCTTCCGGGAGGATCCGCCCCTTTTCACCTGTGCGATGGTAAATCAGGAGATTAATTATGAGAGGGACGGTGAACTGGAGAAAGATTTTTCAGAAGCATCCGGGATCGATCCAGACCGGATGGACATTAATTCAGATTACAATATTTCTTACGGCGATACAAAGCTGGAGGGCGTCAATGAGAGTTCTTACGAGAAGTTTTTCTTTAAATGGCAGAACGGAGAACTGGATGCGGTCGTCCTGCCAGAGAGCTTCTATCAATATTGCCGGGAGCTGGGGGGCACATTTCGCAGCATAGCCGGCTGGGATACGGAAGGGATGTCCGTGTATGAGGATGGCGGAGAAGTCACAGCAGTAGATGTGGCGGACACTTCCCTTGCAGACTATCTTGACAATGAGATGGGAGAACGGCTTCTGCTGGCATTTCCGGATACGGGAGGGCATGAGGAAGCGTGCCAGGAGTTCCTTGATTTTATCAAACCAGGGAAGGCTTTTGCCTCAACAGGCAGTGAGTAACGAAAATGTGGGAGATGGGAAGATGAAGAAATTTGGCATAGACAATCCGTTCTTTGATTTTATGGGAAGAGTCGGGGATATTCTGATATTGAATATACTATTTGTTATTACCTGTATTCCGGTGGTCACAATCGGCACGTCTCTGTGTGCCATGTATCGGGTGATCCTCAGGATGGCGAGGAAAGAGAGTAATTATGTGGCGCGAGAATACTTCCACGCATGGAGAGGAGTGGAAGAAGAGTACCGTAATCTGGCTGATCCTGCTGGCGGCGGGATGTCTGCTCATCTTTGACGTGTTGGTGGGAAGGGATATGTGGAACCTCTTAAACGCTGCGGTGGGAGCACTGCTCTTTGTGTGGGGAATGCTTTTTACCTATGTGTTTGCCGTACAGGCAAGATTTGAGAACACAGTCAGAAATACACTCAGGAACGCTGTGTATATGTCGGTGCGCCACTTTCCGTTTACGGTGCTTATGATGGCACTGAATCTGATCCCTGTCTTATGCGTCCTGCTGGGAACTACGACGATGGCGATGGCGACGCCGATTTACATGATCGTGGGTTTTGCGCTGACGGCGAGAATCAATGCGGTATTTCTGAACCGGATTTTTAAGAAGTATATCAAAGCTGACCCAAAAACAAAAGAGGAGAAACAGACCAATGACTAGACCAGATCTTACCAGACTGAAATCATGTATGAGACGGGCACAGTCCGGGGAAGAACTGACAATCGGATTCTTCGGCGGTTCCATCTCTTTGAAGAGATCCTTCCCAGGACGGTGAGGGAAAACGCACCGGATGTATTTTACTGGCCGTCATCCCCCTCCTCGGGAGGATGTTTTGACGACCCTGACAACGAAAATAACGGAGATACCCATTACTGGGCAGTCTGGCACGGGCAGCTCCCCTTTACAGACTTTGGAAATCATTTCTTCCGGTTTTGCTCAGAATTCGGGTTCCAGTCATTCCCGTGTATGAAAACGATTGAGAGTTTCACAGAGAAAGCTGACCGGAATATTTTCTCCCGGGTGATGGAGAGTCATCAAAAGAATGACAGTGCGAACGGCAAAATGCTGTACTATCTCTCGGAAAATTTTCGCTGCCCTTCCACACTGGAGCAGACGGTCTATGTCAGCCAGATCCTGCAGGGAATGGCAGTCCGGTACGGTGTGGAGCACTGGCGGAGAAACCGGGGACGCTGTATGGGCGCCCTTTACTGGCAGGTAAATGACAACTGGCCGGCGCCGTCCTGGTCGAGTATAGACTATTTTGGCAGATGGAAAGCTCTCCACTATATGGCAAAAGAATTCTATGCCCGTATGGCAGGAAGTATGGAGGTGAAGGGAAGCAGAATCTATCTCTGGGCAGAGAACGAGACTTCTGAAAACCAGGCTTTTCGGATGCGGATTTCCTTAAAAAAGATGGATTTTACCGTTATAGAGAGGGTCACTGCGTCCGGCAATGCGGAGGCATTTTCCTCTGCCTGCGGAGTATGGATTGATCTTGAGGACTGCAGCACCTATCAGAGATTGAAGCAGAGCAGCGGATCAGACGAAGATCCGGATGAGAAGATGTTCTTAGAGGGAGTGGTCGAATATGAGAACGGGACTGTGCGGCGGTCTGTGGAAACACTGCTTCCATATAAGTATCTGAGCCTTCCCCAGCCTGTTTTTACCACGGAAGTTTTCCGAGAGAAAACGGCTTACAAGATCCGTCTGAAGGCAGATTCCTTTGCGGCGTTTGTGGAACTATCCGTTGAAGGTTCGGATGTGATTTTCAGTGAAAATTATTTTCATATGACAGACAGGGAACCGAAAGTGATCACCCTGAAAGATGAAGATATATCGGGAACTACAGTAGAAGATGCAGATGACCTGGCCCGGCGCATCCGCATCAGAAGCGCAGCGGATATTTCGTGAGAGAATTTACATAAGATTTACCATAAATTCGGATTGGATTTTACATGGTTCTGATATAGTTGAACATTATGAAGATAAAAGAAAAAATCAACAAGATTATCCATACCGGAAAGGTTCTGTTTTTGACTTTTGGTCTAGTTTTTCTTCTCTTATGGATTGCCTGCTTTTTCTATTCAGCTGTGAAACTTTCCATACAAAATATAAATTATAGGGGACATTCTGTAGGGAAAATCGTAAAAATTGAACGTTGGATGGGATGGCATGATGATGCCGAAGCCTATCATTTTACTATCATTTCATATCGTTACCAGACAGAAGATGGCAGAATTGTTACGGGCAAAGAAGATACAAATAGCGAGAAAACCAATGAAGCTGACCGGTTTGTCGAGGAGATCACGGAATTAAATCCGGACATCAAGGTCGGTGCTATACAGAAATTACGCTATAATCTAGATGATCCGCAGAAAGTTGTGAGCGAATACTATCGAAAAAATGAAGAAATGTTCTGCCTGTTCACTGGAGTGTCTTCAGCGGCGATAGTGATTTCTATTTTGATTGTTCTTCGGGTCATCCGCCGGCATTCAACGTGAAAAACTTATATTTCTTAATGAAGATACATTTTTCTATATGCAGTAGGCGTCATTTTTACAGTATCTTTAAATGCCTTTGTGAATTTTCCCTGGGTTTCATATCCGAGCTTTGCCGCGATTTCAGCAATGCTGTCATCTGTCTGCTTCAACATCTCTATTCCTTTATGGATTCGGTATTCTTTCATATAAGTTGCGATGGGAAGTCCATAGACTCCTTTAAATACTTCTTTTAACGAAGAAGTATTGATCAGAAACTTTTTTGAAAGCTCTTCAATTGTATATCTTTGATCCAAATGTTCTGTTAATAAAGCATGAATTTCTTTAACGGTTGCTGTCTGTCTGGAACAGTACTGCGTCAGTCCTGCGGTCTGCGGATCCAGATATCCCAGATATAAAAGCAACTCTTGAATCTTCAATTTGAAATAGGGCAGACGTATTTCCTCTGGAGCCGCATACATAGGCGAGAAAATTCCATTAATTGCCGATGAGAAAGGCAGGGCAACGGATTTATCAGATCGGCAAAAAGTGCGGTTTATCTGTTCAAGGTCTATGGATGTCTCACGCAGGATTGGAAGAGGATGATTCTTCAGTTCTGCCAGATCTAAAGACACGGAAAGACTTTCGCAGTAACCCAGGGGAAATGTCATTTCGGAATCCGCACAATATTCCATACTATGTAGGGCAAGATCGCCGGGACCAAGGTAAACAGAAGAACCGTTATGAAAATCCCAACCGACTCTTCCAAGGCGGCAATGATTGATCTCCAGGATATGAGCATGGGAATCATGATGGAAGCCGGCCTGTTCTGAATGGTAGTAATTCAATGAAAGCTGAATTCCAGGGAATATTTGATATGCTGTCATCTTACCTTTTCCGATGATAGTAGTCTGAAAAGACTCTGTAAAAAGATTCTTTTCCTTATTTTTGTCAAAATGATGTTCTACCACAAGGGTACCTTTGGGAACATCCTGAAGATTCTTTTCTATACGTTGAAATGATTTTTGTTCCATAGAAAGCACATCCTTTTATTCTTTTATTTCTTTTTTGTTCGAAAGAAAGACTTTTTCCTGGTAACGATCCAGGATATCTTGAAGTGTGATTCGCTTCATTTCCTCCTCTGAAGTTTTTTGTATTTGGTCGAAATAGTCCTGAAGAGACAGTTGAATATAAATGCCTACGCCGCATTCCGGATTGGTATGGGTATCCAGATGGAGCAGGGGCTTATCGCCCTCCACTGCTTTATAGACATCCAGCAAGGTGATCGCTGAGGGTTCTTTTGTCAATGCAGGACGAGGATGTCCCTTAATGCTAGATAGCAGCCCGGCTTTTCGCAGAGCGGACATGAGCTGACGGACACAGCCAGGGTTGGTACGGATGCTTTCAGCGATACGATTACTGGATAGGGAATCGACAGGATTTAGCTGGATAAAAGCCAGGATATGAACAGCATCGCTGACTTTCGTGGAATACTTCATAGTGTGTTCCTCCTTTTTAATGTTAATTTAATTATAACAGCATATTGACAGTCATGCAAGCAGATGATAGACTGATGTTGTTAGAATAATATTTACAACAATCACAAGAGGAGAGAAAACCATGAGTTTTTATGAAGATCTTGTCATGCAGACACAGATGAATTATTCAAGATATTACAGTCTGTATGCGTCGGGAAAAACGCCTTATGTGTTATCAAAGAAAACGGCGCTTCCCTATGAAGAGCAAATTGACCGATTGGTGAAAGAAATCCAGGAAGCGGATTGTGTTCTGATCGGCGGGGCTTCCGGGTTGTCAGCGGCAGGCGGCGGAGACTTTTACTATGAAGATAATGATTCTTACCGGAAATATTTTGGAAAATATGCAAAGAAATATCATTTCAGAGGGGCCTTTGACGGAATGATGCATCAGTGGAAGAGCCGGGAAGAATTCTGGGGTTATCTGGCAACTTTTCTTTATACCACCCAGACGGCCGGGATCCGAAAGCCCTACCAAGATCTGAATCATCTTTTGCAGGGCAAAGACTTTTTCGTTCTCACCACTAATCAGGATACACAGTTTGTAAAGATATATCCGGAGGATAAAGTGGCGCAGATCCAGGGGGACCATCGTTTCTTCCAGTGTGCTAGGTGTTGTACGGATGAAACCTGGGATGCAGTAAAACCAGTAGCAAAGATGGTGAAAGCCATGGGGGAGGGGACGGCGGTTCCCAAGGAAATGATTCCCCGGTGTCCTCACTGCGGCGGTGAAGCTTTCCCCTGGGTGCGGGGGTACGGAAACTTCCTGCAGGGCAAAAAGTATGAGGAACAGTATGAGAATGTGTCCCGTTACGTGCTGGAGCATAAAGATAGAAAAATTCTTTTCCTGGAACTGGGCGTGGGGCGTCTTACCCCTATGTTTATCCAGGAGCCCTTCTGGAATCTGACCTTAAGCTTTCCTAAGGCCAGATATATCGCAGTGAATAACCAATATGATTTCCTCCCAAAAGATATAGAAGGAAAAGGAATGGTGATTGTAGAGGATATTGGCAGGGTGCTGAAAGATGCAGCAGAAAGGAGCAGATAATATGGAACCTATAATACAGGAGAACCGTGCGTTTTCCAAGATGAGAACGTCTGCTGTTCAACGGCTGCAAAATCATCTGTTAAACGAAATTGCTCTTAAGAGCGGCGCCATATTCCATAAAGAAGACACGTGTCTGGAAATACAGAGCCTGAACCAGAGACTTAAAATTTCTATTCCGGAATGTGATTTTACGCCGCATATAGAAGAGTGGCATCAATTAGTAATTTTACATTATCTTGATCTTGCAGACGGTGTGAAAGTGTCCAAAGAGCAAGTCTCTTTTGGCGGATTAAAGGATGGGCTTATCCGGGGAACAAAATTTGATCAATATATGGAGAAGGAGCTGGGTCTGTTCCTGGCGGACAAGACATCGGAACAGATCCTTAAGATTTGCAAATCCCTTGGAGCAGAAATTGTGGAGGACAGATCTGATCTTTGTGCGGTATTTCCTTTCCTTCCCCATTATCCTATATGGCTGAAAATATGGTTTGCAGATGAGGAATTTGACGCTTCCGGAAAAATGCTTTTAAGCAAAAATGCAGATCATTATTTGACAATTGAGGATGCAGTAACGGCTGGAGATATCTTGCTGTCGAGATTAAAATCTGCGGCGGAAGAGAGTTTAGAATGATGGAAGGAGAGAGTATACATGGACAAGGTAATCAGTGAGGTTATTCAAAAATTAGAGGAGGCGGACGCAGTTCTGATTGGGGCCAGCAACGGTCTGTCTATCTCAGAGGGTCTGCATCTGTTTGCGGATAATCAGGCATTTGAAGAATTGTTCGGGGATCTGAAAAGAAAATATGGACTTTCCTGTATCCTTCAGGGAATGGGGGCAAGGTGGCCTTCCGAAGAAGAAAAGTGGGGGTTCTGGAGCCGGCTGATATCTCATTACTGCGGGAAATATCAGGAAACCCAGGTGATGGCGGATCTGAAAAAAGTAATCGAAAAAAAGGATTATTTTGTCATTACTTCCAACGGGGAATGCCATTTTGAACTGTGTGGATTCAATCCGGAGAAAATTTACGAAATCGAGGGGAACTGGCTGACTATACAATGTGCCTCCCGCTGCCATGATAAACTTTATCCCTGGGCAGATTTGGCAGAAAAAATGGCGACCCAGGAAAAGGGAGGAAAAATTCCATCCGCAATGATTCCCCGCTGCCCGATTTGCGGCGGCCCTATGCAGGTGCACATGGAGATGGATGACAATTTTATCCCGGACACCAAAGGCCGGAAACATTTGGAGGATTTTCTGGAACGGTACCATGGAAGAAAACTGGTGATTCTGGAGCTGGGGATCGGATGGAGAAACCAGCTGATCAAAGCGCCACTGATGAGGCTAACTGCCGGAGAACCCAAGGCTTTTTATGTTACGGTGAATCTGGGCGAGATTTTTATTCCAGATGAGATCCGAGAGAAGTCCCGGGGACTTGACGGAGATATGGCTAAGATTCTTCATGAATTGGCAAAGGAATGGGGAGAGGAAGAATGGAAAGAAACTGCCCTGGTCGGATGCGGGATATGAATTGAAAGCTTTTGAATGTATTCCGGTAAGGTTTTTATTCTGGGATGGAGACGATGAATTTCCAGCGCAGGGAAATGTCTTATTTGATGCCAGTGCTACCGATTTTATTCATGGGGAAAGTGTAGTGACGATTGCAGCTATCGGGCTGGATCGGATTGCTAAATTTGCCTGATCAGAAGAAGTATTTACCCATTTGGAAGGATATACTCCAGAGCGATTGACCGGAAAGAAGAAAGTAGATATGATGAGCACAACGATTAAAAAACTATTTAATCGTAATAAAAAATGACAGCAGATTATAGAGACGAGGTGGAATATTATGGGACATATCATTGCAGTATCAGGAAAAGGCGGCGTGGGAAAGACAACGCTGTGTGGTTTACTGATCCAGTATCTTTGCGAGAGCGGGAAAAAGCCGGTACTTGCGGTAGATGCAGATGCGAATGCAAATCTTAATGAGGTATTAGGTGTGGAAGCGGGAGTAACTTTAGGGGAACTTCGAGAGGAAATTGAAAGAGCAGGAGTGGATCCCAAATACAAAATTCCGGCTGGTGTTACAAAAGCAGCATATCTGGAAAGCCGGCTTGCGGATGCCCTCACAGAGGAAGATGATTATGATTTAATGGTAATGGGAAGATCCCAGGGGCAAGGCTGTTACTGCTTTGTAAACGGGATTGTACAGACACAGGTGCAGAAACTGCAGAGCCATTACCCTTATATTGTTGTGGATAACGAAGCCGGTATGGAACATATTAGCAGAGGAATCCTTCCCAATATGGAAATCGCCATTCTGGTCAGTGACTGTTCCCGGAGAGGAGTACAGGCTGCCGGGAGAATTGCCGCATTAATGAAGGAGTTGAATTTTCATCCAAACAAGGTTGGTCTCATTGTAAACCGGGCGCCTGGAGGGAAACTGGATGAAGGAACCCTGGAAGAGATTGAAAAGCAGAAGCTGGATTTATTGGGCGTGGTTCCCCAGGATGAGGATGTTTATCGTTTCGACTGCGAAGGACGTCCTACTGTACAGCTTCCCAAAGATTCACCAGTCAGGGAAGCCTTGAGAGAGATCATAGAAAAACTAGGTATATGAGCAAAGGAGCAGATTCATGAAGATTGCAGTAACTGGAAAAGGCGGTGTGGGAAAGACAACGGTTTCCGCAGTGCTGGCACGGCTGTATGCCGCAGAAGGAAAGAAGGTATTCGCTGTGGATGTAGATCCGGACGCAAACCTGGGACTCGCCCTGGGATTTCCGGAAGAAGCACTGGAAAGTATTGTTCCCATCAGTAAGATGCGAAAGCTGATCGAAGAAAGGACAGTGGCAGATAAAAGCAATACCTATTATAAGGTAAATCCGAAAGTAGATGATATTCCGGAAACCTATGGAAAGGAATATAACGGCGTCCGGCTTCTGCTCCTGGGAACGGTGGAAACAGCAGGAGGCGGCTGTGTCTGCCCGGAAAATGTGATGCTGCGAAGGATCATCAATAACCTGGTCCTGCATAGGGATGATATTGTCATTTTGGATATGGAAGCCGGCCTGGAACATCTGGGAAGGGGGACTACGGAAGGAATGGACCAGTTTATTGTTGTGATCGAACCAGGAGCCAGAAGTATACAGACCTACCGGAATGTAAAGAGGCTGGCAGAAGGACTGGGCGTGAAAGCAGTAAAAGTCATAGCCAACAAAGTCCGGAATGAGGAAGATGAAAAATTTGTCATGTCAAAAATACCGGAAAGAGATTTTCTGGGCTGTATCCATTATAACCCAGAAGTCATAGAAGCTGACCGGGAAGGAGTATCACCTTACGGATTTAGCAAGGCTGCTACCGATGAAATTCGGCAGATCAAAGAAGTTTTTGACACTATGTCAATGCAAAAGCAGTAAAGTTGTATTACGTAGAAAGCAGGTGAAAAAATGATCGTATTTGCAGATTGCCAGGATATCCGGAAAATGACAGTGATCAAAGAAATCGACTGTCCAAAATGCGGAGCAAAAGATGGAATAGAAGTGTTTGAGCGGGATAATCAGACGATTGGCGACAGCGCATGCGATCAGTGCGGGTTTACGATTCCAGAGGGTGTTGTGTTGGAATCGTATCTGGATGATTTGAAAAAGTAAAACAATAAGGAGATGTACGGATGAAGATAATAATATGTGGAAAAGGCGGCTGCGGGAAGAGTACCGTGACCAGCCTGCTGGCAAAAGCTTTGGCCAGGAGGGAGAAAGAGGTTCTGGTGATTGATTCTGATGAGTCTAATTACGGTCTTCATCGGCAGCTTGGCATGGAACTTCCAGGAGATTTCACTGGGTATTTCGGAGGAAAGGAAAATGTGTTAAACGATATGATGCTGTCGAAATTCACCCATCAGTTTTTCCAGGAGACCTGGACCGTGAAAGATATTCCAGAAAAATATTATAGTATGAAAGATGGGGTAAAGCTGATGGTCAGCGGGAAAATCCATCAGGCTAACGAGGGATGTTCCTGCGCTATGGGAACGGTAATGACACAGTTTGTGCAAAACCTGCGGCTTTCGAAGAATCAGTTTGCCTTTCTTGATATGGAAGCCGGAATAGAGCATTTTGGACGGGGAATTGATAATGGCGTGGATCTGGTGCTTATGATCGTAGATCCATCTTACGAATCCCTGCAGCTTTCTAAAAAAGTTGGAGAATTAGCGGAGAGCATTGGAAAGCCGTTTTATTACATTTTTAATAAAGTCACCGAAGACAATCGGAAAATGATGTATGAACATGTATGGAAGCCTGAACAGGTGGCAGCCTGCCTTAGTTCAGACAAGATTATTATGGAAGAAGGTCTGACCGGAAAAGAACTGTCAGAAAAACCAGAACCTATAGAGCAACTGGCAGATTTTCTACTTTCCCTGGCATCAGAACAGAAGGAGACATATGTTACAAGAACGATATGAGAAACATAATCTGGAAATGCAGCCCTATCATCATTATCTCAGGGAATATCAGAACATGGATCCAAGGGATATCAGCCGGCATCTAGAAATACCGATTGATGAAAATACCGGGCTTTTTCAGGTGAAATTTATGGAGAGAAACTACACAGTCAGCCATCCGGATCTGGAGATCCACTGTCTGGGTGAAGAGGATGAGAAGGCAGTTTTGTGCAATGATATTCACGCTAAAATATTGTTATTGAGGTATTTTACGGAGGGAGATCGCATGGAGGGTACAGGAAACCTGCTGTCTTATCGGGATCTGCCCTGGGGTGAGGTGTATTACCGTCAGTTCTACGGAAGATGTATTAAAAGACTGGCAAGGATGTTTGGAAACAGATTAGATACTTTCCAGGCAATTATGGAAGGATTAAAAGGAAAGAAAAGGGAATATGGAGACATAGCTTATGAGTTTCAATTTCTGGATAAGTTAAAACTTTGCTTTATCCTGTGGGCAGGTGATGAAGAGTTTACGCCTTCTGCACAGATCCTTTTTTCTGATAATTTTCCTCTTGCTTATGCGGCAGAAGATGCGGCCTATATTGGAGACGTAGTGTTGGACTACATGAAAAAGAAAATAATTGCAGTGGAAAAGTAACAACAATTCTGTATTCCCTGTTGGATCAGTATCGGAAAGGTGGAGAGCGTATAATGTTCTGGTTAAAAAGATTTTTATTCTGTGCTTGACGAGTTATAATATAGCCGATGCTCTTGCCGTGATGGCATTTACTTTACTTAAAAGTTAGAAAATATATTTAAAAAGATTTAATCATCAGATTATATATGAAAAATGCGATAAATTTTCAAAAAATATTGATTAAATATTGACAATACTGACAAATGATGCTATAACGTAGTTGAACAAAAAAAGAGAGATAAAAAGTAGAAGATAGAAATTCGAAAATAAAAATATCCGCTCCGCTTGTTCAAAGCAATAGAAACTCAGTACCTCGGATTTCTCCGATCGTGCTAATAACTTGTAAAGTGTGTTCTTTGGAAGGAGAAATGACTTATGAAAAGCAGAAGAACAGTTGGCTGGAGCGAATTTATTGTAGGAACTCTCTTGATAATTTTAGGTATTTATACCTTTGTGAAGCCAGCGGCAGCAGTGAAAGGCGTCACAGTTATTTATGGTATTTTTGCTCTGGTGACCGGTATCATGGATATTGTGTATTACATAAAAGCGGAGCAGCGCACGGGATTTGCACCCGCTGTTTCATTGATATCAGGAATCATCAGTGCTATTGCAGGTATATTTATCCTCTTTCATCTCATGGCCGGGGAATGGGCTCTCCTGATTCTGTTCCCGCTTTGGTTCATCATGCACTGTATCGGTAGGCTGTCGCATCTGCCATTTGTACGTATGACATGTGGCAACGGGTACTATTATTTCACTATGATTGTAAATATCATCGGCTTGATTCTCGGTTTCCTGATGATTTTGAATCCTATATTGTCTTTCCTGTCAGTCGGCTACATTATCGCAATTTATTTGCTGATACTTGGTATTGACGGTGTAATCTTTTCATTTGTATTGTTGAATTGAAGAAATTATATTGTATTATCTAATCTTGAAACCATTTTTTGACCTAACCCTATATAACTCTACAAATGGTGAAAAAGCCCGTACAGGCTTTTTCACCATTTGTGGTTATTTTTACACTTTCGACATATCTTCCACCTGTATTCTTAAAGCTGATGAAATATAATAAACGAAGTTGTCGATGCTGTATTTTGCTTTTTTTGATACAACTGATTTGTTTCCACCGAGAATGATTTCATTGATACCATTTTCCCTTTCTCTGAGCTATCATAATATAAAAAGGTTCTGTTCCTTTTGCTGAGAAATCTGGTTCTTTTGCAAGAAGGCTGGAATCTAATAAAACTCAGAAAGGAGATACTATGAAGTACAAGAAACTATTCTCTCCTGTAAAAGTGGGAAGTGTTACCTTGAAAAACCGTTTCGCGATGGCGCCCATGGGACCTCTGGGGCTTGCCGATGCCAACGGAGGCTGGAATCAGCGCGGAATTGATTACTATGTAGAACGTGCCAAAGGGGGAACCGGACTGATTATCACCGGTGTTACATTCTTTGACCAGGTGGTGGAAAAACAGGATCCTTCCACGGTACCTAACCCGCTGTACAAACCCGTCAATTTTGTCAAGACAAGCCGGGAAATGACGGAGCGTGTACACGCTTACGGCAGCAAGATTTTTCTTCAGTTAAGCGGTGGCTTCGGCCGGGTCACAATCCCGACCAACGTGGGAGACATTCCTCCCATCGCCCCTTCTCCTATCCCGCATCGCTGGCTGGATAAGATCTGCCGCGAGATCAGTGTGGACGAAATTCATGCGATTGTGCACCAGTTCGGCGAGGCTGCCTTCCACGCAAAGAGAGCAGGATTTGACGGAGTACAGATCCATGCCGTACATGAAGGATATCTGTTGGATCAGTTTGCCATTTCCATGTTCAATCAAAGGACAGACGAATACGGTGGATCTCTGGAAAACCGTCTCCGTTTCGCAAAAGAAGTAGTGGAAGAGATAAAAAAGCGCTGCGGCCAGGATTTTCCAGTCACACTGCGTTTCAGTGTTAAGAGTATGATCAAAGACTGGAGAGTCGGCGCTCTCCCGGGAGAAGAATTTGAAGAAAAAGGACGTGACACAGAAGAAGGTCTGGAAGCTGCAAAGCTGCTGGAATCCTATGGATATGACGCTTTAGATACCGATGTAGGAACTTATGACGCATGGTGGTGGAATCATCCGCCGATGTATCAGGAAAAAGGCCTGTACCGGAAATACTGTAAGATGGTAAAAGAAGTTGTAAGTATCCCTGTCTTTTGTGCAGGGCGTATGGATGACCCGGATATGGCGCTGGATGCGATTGAGAATGGCGTTTGTGATGTGATTGATCTGGGCCGTCCGCTCCTTGCTGATCCGGACTATTGCAATAAGCTGCGTTCCGGTCGTCAGGGCGAGATCCGTCCCTGCATTTCCTGCCAGGAAGGCTGTATGGGCCGTGTCGCGGAATATTCTCTGATCAACTGTGCTGTCAATCCTCAGGCGGCAAGGGAACGTTTCACAGCATATGAGCCTGTCCTCCGTCCAAAGAAGGTCCTGATCATCGGCGGCGGAGTTGCCGGATGCGAAGCAGCCCGTGTGCTTGCGACAAGAGGACATAAACCGGAAGTTTATGAAAAGGGAAGCCGGCTTGGCGGAAATCTGATCCCGGGAGGTGCTCCGGAGTTCAAAGCAGATGATATCGCATTGGCTGACTGGTATACAAGAGAACTGGAACGTCTGAACGTACCCGTCCATCTGAACACCGAACTGACGAAATGCGATGTGCTGAAGTCAGAGTTCGATACACTGATTGTTGCCACCGGCTCCACGCCGAAGGTATTCTCTCTTGGAGATAATGAGCATGTATATACCGCTTCACAGGTTCTTCTGAAAGAGAAAGAATGCGGCAGCGCAACCGTCGTTGTAGGAGGCGGACTGGTAGGCTGTGAGACCGCTCTGTGGCTTGCACAGCATGGAAAGAAAGTGACCATCGTGGAGGCGCTGGATAAGATCATGGCAGTCAATGGTCCTCTCTGTCACGCAAACAAGGATATGCTGGAAGCATTGCTGCCATTTAACGGCATCGATATCCTTACCAGCGCGAAAGTGACCGGATACGCTGACGGCACTCTCACTGTTTCCACAGAAGACGGAGAAAAACAGATTTCCTGTGACAGTGTGATCCTTTCAGTGGGATATAAAGAGGAGAATTCTCTTTATCAGGAACTTGAGTTTGAAGTTCCTGAGATCTATCTCTTTGGCGATGCAAAAAAAGTGTCAAATATTATGTATGCTATTTGGGATGCGTTTGAAGTCGCTAACCATATCTGAGCCGAAACAGGAGAATAAAGCTGAACCGCTTCCGGGCATGACCCGTGAAGCGGTTTTTTGCTGCTGCATAGGCCAGGACAGAAGCCTTTTTCATTTTATAAAATCAGTGTTTTATTCTCACGAAAACAGTGTTAAGATAAAACTGATTGAACAGGGAGGGAGCAAAGAAAATGGATACCAAGCATTTTGAATATTTCCGTGTTGTCTACGAAGAAAAAAGCATACATGCCGCTGCCAGGAAACTCTTCATTTCTCCCCAGGGGCTGGGGAGGATTATCCAGAATATAGAAAATGAGTTCGGGACTTCTTTTTTTACCAGGACAAAAAATGGCGTTTTTCCGACTGAAGAAGGCATCCTTTTCTATGAACAGTGTGTCCGGACATCGCAGGAGCTTGATGTACCCCATTTACGAATCAGGCAGATGGAAGAAAGAAATCATTCCATCCGAATTGGTTTTGCCACCGGCACCCTGCAGCTCTTTCCTCTGGAGGTACTGTTCCGCTTTATAGAAGAGAATCCGAAGATCCAGGTAAACTGGTGTGAATATCACAATCCGGAACTGATTTCCAAGATCTTAGAATCGGAGGTGGATTATGGATTCATCGTTGGAAATGCTCCCCGGGATAGACTAGTCCAGCATTTGCGCTGTGTCTGTCCGGTTGTTCTCCTCGTGTACAAAGGACATCCTTTGTATCATGAGAAGATCGTTTCCCTTGACATGCTGAAGGAAGAAAAACTAATCCTCATGAATGAAATGTTTCAGATTTACCATGACTTTTTGAGGGCGTGCCGGCTTCATGGATTTGAACCCAGGGTCATCGCCAAGACCATGGACGGCGCCACCCTTTACCGGTTATGTACCGCTGGACTTGGAGTCGCGGTCAGTCCACATTTTCCCGATCAGAACCTGCAGAACGTCAGGGCGATCCCGCTGGTTGGAGACTATAACTGGGAGATCTATGGCACATGGCTGAAAGAACAGGAGAGCAACGAGAGCATTCGCCTTCTGGATAATTTCCTTAAAAATGAACTTACTTGACATTTCTGCTAAATAGCAATAAAATACAACTTGTTGTATTTATGGGGGCTGATTCATGTGACAGACAGAGATTTTTTAATTGAAAGAAATATCCTGAAAATCGGAAATCATCTGCTGAACGTACGTAGCGAAGATCTGAAAGAATTTGATCTCACGTCAACTCAGTCAGAAACACTGCTCTTTTTTGATAAGCACTCTGGGGCCATGATCTATGATTTGAAAAATCATATGAAGATCAGCCATCAAGCGGCAAGAAATATCGTAGAACGTATGAAAGAAAAAGGCCTTTTATATGTTGAAGTATCTGATACTGACGCAAGGGCAAAAAAAGTTTATCTTTCTGAAAAAGGGATGAAAATCTGTATCAAGTTAAAAAAGAGAGGTACAGATGTGGGCAGCAATCTTTTGCGAGCTTTGCGTGAAGAAGAAAAGCAGGAGTTGGCTCTTCTGCTTGAAAAAATCATAAAAAATCTTTAAGGAAGTTTCATTTTATCCATATATACAACATGTTGTTTAATTAGGAATGGAGGAATTTTATGGGAAGAAAAGAACTTGTGAAACGTTATTTTATTTTCTTTTTTGGACTGATTTTGAATTCGTTTGGTGTGGCGTTTGTAACAAACGCGAATCTTGGTACATCGCCGATTGCCTCGATTCCTTACAGTCTGTCAATGATCATAACAAGCCTGTCTTTGGGAACCTGGGTCATCATCTTTAATGTTGGACTAATCATTGTTCAGACTGCTTTCCAGAGAAAAGAAGCTGACAAATTTCAATTATTTCTGGAAGTTATTATTGCTTTCTTCTTTGGATATGGGATCGATCTCTCCATGCTTTGTCTCAGGGCTTTTCATCCGATATCCTATCTCGCCAAACTGATCTTTCTGGTGATCGGATGCTGCATTATTGCTCTTGGAGCTTATCTGGAAGTGATCGCTGATGTAGTCATGCTTCCGGGAGATGCTTTCGTCCGTGCTGTCGCGAAGGCTGTACATAAAGAATATGGCCAAACCAGGATGATTTCTGATATCAGTATGTCTGTTATAGCTGGAGCCATATGTCTTATTTTTCTTCACAAATTGTCAGGGGTCCGGGAAGGAACGATCCTGTCAGCTCTGCTCGTCGGAAATCTGGTAAAAATATATTCAAAACTTTTGCGAAATCTGGCAGAACAGTTACTGCCTGAAAAAGAACAGGAACGTCTCCAGGAATCTTCTGCTTCAAATGGAATACCGGAATACGTGATCACGATATCAAGGGAATATGGAAGCGGAGGCAGAGCGATCGGAAAGAATATAGCAAAAGCTTTGAATATTCCTTATTACGATACAGAATTGATCCATATGTTTGCTGAAAAAAGCGGCTATACAGAAGAGTTTGTCAAAAACAATGAAGAACAAATGTCTAAATTCCAGTATAATCTATATTCCTGGTATACACCTTCCATAACGGAAAGGGATATTCCACAGGTAGAGCAGCTGTTCCATATCGAGAAAAAAGTGATCCATGAGATCGCGTCCAAAAGTTCCTGTGTGATCGTCGGCAGGCTGGCAAACTTTATTCTGGGTGATCGTGATAATACTTTTCATATTTTTATCAGCTCTGATCAGGATTCAAAAATCAGAAGGATCATGGAGCGAGACGGATTATCATTGGAAGATGCCCAGAAAAAGTCTTTGAAAGTGGACAAAGAACGTGCAACCCACTGCAGATATTTCACCCATAGAGAATGGGGAAAGGTGGATAATTATGACATCACTATCAAATCCTCCCGATACGGAATCGAAAGAACCAGCAGTATTCTCACAGATATGATCCGCAGTTAAGGATCCGTATTGATGAATTTGACGGTTTTTTCGAAAAAAGCGGGATTTCTCCCAAAAAGAATCGCCGCCGTTTGACAAATAAAAGTGAATGTGCAATACTGATTCCTAAAAAAGAGATAAAAAAAGAGAACAGGAATGAGGCGATAGGAATGAGTAAGAGAATTTTAAGCAGAGCCTGTGCGGCAGTGCTGATCGTGGGAGTTATGTTTGTGGGAGGCTGCAAAAATGCTGACACAGAAAATACGTCGCTCCAGACAGAAGAGACAGATACCAAGGCGCAGGCGGAAACGGCAGGAGAGACACAATATCCGCTGACAATTACCGATGATCTTGGAAATGAAGTGGTGATAGAAGAGGAGCCAAAGCGGGTGATTTCTTTATCCCCGGCGAATACGGAGACTCTGTTTGCTTTGGGTGCAGAGGATCAGATTGTAGGGAGGACAGATTACTGCAACTATCCGGAGGAGGCTTCAGAGGTGCCCTCCGTGGGAAGCTACTCTTCCCCCAATACAGAGTTGATCATCTCTATGGACGCAGATGTGATATTTGCATCGGATTATATGGATGATTCCATCCGCAGCCAGGTGGAAAATGCCGGGGCGAAAGTGATTATTTTTGCAGCCAATGATATGGAAAGTGTCGAGTCAGACATTCTGACCGCCGGACAGGTGCTGAACCGGAATGACAAGGCAAAAGAAATCACAGACAACATGGAGAAGGAAATGACAGATCTGAGGGAGATTCTTTCTGCCAATACGGAAGAAAAGTCGGCTTTTATTGATCTGGGGGACTACTACAGTGCCGGCGAGGGCTCTCTACTTGGAAATATGCTGGAGGATATCGGCGTCCGTAATATTGCGGCGGATACGGGAGAGGCCTGGCCTCAGCTTTCTGTAGAAACGATTATTGAGGCGGATCCGGATGTATATATTTCTCTCTATACTTCTCCGGAGGAACTAAAGCAGGTGCCGGGACTTTCTTCTCTGGACTGTATCCAAAATGACCAGATTATCTATTATGACGGCCTTTCCCCCGAGGCAGACCTGATACAGCGTGCAGGCCCGAGACTGGCAGAGGGAACCAGACTTCTGGCGGAACAGATTTATCCGGAACTGTTTTCATAAAAAGGATCGGACAGTTTTGCGGAGGAATAAGACTATGAAAGAAAAAAGAAAAAGAAGAATGCTGATTTTGGCGATCCCCGCCTGTCTTCTTCTGATCTGGCTGTGTACGGTCATGGGCGCGGCTTCCGTCTCCGCCGGTGAAGTGAACCGGATTCTGCTCCATGAGATTTTTCATCTGCCGGTAAGTATGGAAGGAATCTCGGAAGGGAGCATCGCAATCATACGGGATGTACGCCTCCCGCGGGTGCTCCTGGGGTTTCTGACCGGAGCGGCCCTGTCGGTCTGCGGCGCCTGCTATCAGGGGATTTTCAAAAATCCTATGGCGGATCCTTATATCCTTGGAATTTCTTCAGGTGCGGCTCTGGGTGCCGCAATCGGGATTGTGCTCCATTTTTCTTCCAGCATGGCCGGACTGTCAGGGACGACACTTCTGGCCTTCGTGGGTTCTTTGCTGACGATATTCCTGGTATATGTGATTTCCAGAAGAGGGAAGCGTGTGCCAGTTTCCAGCCTGCTTCTTTCGGGAATCGCTGTGAATCAGAGTCTGTCGGCCTTCATGTCACTGATGATGCTTTTTAACCAGCAGAGTATGGATCAGATCATGTTTTGGACCATGGGAAGCCTGAATGGAAAAGGCTGGAACCAGATTCTGTCCATACTCCCTTATATACTGGTGGGGATCGTACTTTTGATGACTTCAGCCCGGGAACTTGATATTCTGCTGATGGGAGAAGAAACTGCTGTACAGCTGGGAGTAAATGTGGAAGCGGTAAAGAAAAAGATTCTGATCGTGTCCAGCATTGTCACGGCGGCGGTGGTGTCAGCCACAGGCATTATCGGCTTTGTGGGCCTTCTTGTCCCTCATGTGGTGCGGCTGTTCACAGGACCGAAGCACCGGCTTTTAATGCCGGTGTCTCTTGTGTTTGGCGGTACCTTTTTGATTCTCTGTGATACCTTTGCCAGGAGCATTCTGACTCAGGAGATTCCGGTGGGCATCATTACAGCAGCCTGCGGCGGTCCTTTTTTCCTCTATCTTTTGTGGAAATCCAGGAAGGGAGGGACTGTATAGTGAAAAAACAGATGCTTCAGATTCAGGAGGCCTGTGCAGGCTATGAAGAACAGGAAGTCTTAAAAGGTGTGAGTTTTTCTGTGTCCAGAGGAGAATTCGCCGCTCTGATAGGTTCCAATGGCGCAGGAAAATCCACTCTGCTCCGGTGTATTTCCGGACTTCTGCCCCTTAAAAGCGGAAACATTGAGATATGCGGGAAGGATACGGGGAAATTATCTGCAAAGGAACGGGCGAGATTAGTGGCTGTAGTGCCCCAGTCTTATGAGATGGAGTATGCTTTTACCGTGGAGGATGTTGTCTCCATGGGCCGTTATCCCTATCACAGCTTTGGAAAAAGGGAGACCCAGGAAGATATACAGGCTGTCCGTCAGGCTATGGAAGATACCAATACGCTGGAGTTTTGCGGTCGTCTCTACAGTGAACTCAGCGGAGGAGAGAAGCAGCGGGTGATCCTGGCCCGTGCTCTGGCTCAGCAGCCGGAAATCATCCTTCTGGACGAGCCCACTTCTGCCCTGGATCTGCGTCATCAGACGGAAGTTATGGAGCTTATCACCCGGTTGAACCGGGAGCAGAATATGACGGTGCTGGCAGTGCTCCACGACGTGAATATGGCGTCCCGTTATTGCAGCCGTATGATCCTTCTGGGAGAGGGAAGGGTGGCAGCGGATGGCAGCCCTTCGGAGGTGGTGACCAAAAAGAACATGGAGGAGCTTTACCAGATGAAGGTTCTGATACGGGAAAATCCCCTGTATGGCAAGCCGGAGATTACACCGGTAAGGGTGCTGCGTGAAGAGCGGACGGACTATCCCATACGGATTCACGTGATCTGCGGCGGAGACGGGGCAGTGAAGATCATTGAGGAACTGGAGGAACGGGGCTACCTTTTGAGTGCCGGCGTGGTGAATGAAGGCAGTGATGACTGTGCTATATGCCGCGCTCTGAAGATTCCTCATGTGGAGATCCCGCCTTTTACCCCGGTAACCCCGGAGGATCAGAGGAACAATTTAAAGATGATGGAAGACGCAGAGGTAGTGCTGATATCGGATATACCTTTTGGTCAGAATAACCTGGCGAATCTCGATGGACTGGAGCAGATTAAAGGAGAGATTTTCTTCCATAAAAATGCTCTGAGCAACGATTATACAGGCGGAAAGCTGGTAGAGCGGCTGGAAGAACTGGGACAAAAAAAGAAAGTGATCTATTTCGGCGATCATGATGAGTTTTTAAAGAGGCTGAGTCTCTGCCGGACAGAGGGCAGCAAAAAAGTAAAGGAGGAACCATGCGGATAGCGACACTCCCAACAGGGGATCCTGTTCATCGGTATGAAAAATGTATCGTAGTGGCCTTTGGAGGCAAACGCAGGGTGTTAAGCACCTGTCCCTTCCACGGCGGATACCGGGAGGACCTTACGGCTGTTTTTAATAATGACATCAATCAGGGGCCGGGAATGGAATGCCGGATGCTTTCGGAGGATTACGAGGAGCACATCAAGCTGATGGCAAAGAAGCTTGGTCTT
>DXIX01000032.1 GCA_019112635.1 Candidatus Blautia intestinigallinarum
CAGAGCATTGCTTTTGTGTGCTGTCAAGGGTGGCGTAAGCTGCCATCAAATATCATATCTGCGATTTTCAAGATTCAATTTGAGCCTATTTCTTAGGCTCCATTTTTTCATAACTCATTTGACACTACCACAACCAGATTCTTCCTTATTGCAGAATCAGATTCTGAGCCAGAATTACCGCCAGAATTCCCAGCCCTGCACTCAATAAAACATACAATACTGCCGCTGTATACGCCCCGGAGCGGATCAGCTCGCTGGTCTCCAGGGAAAACGTAGAAAAAGTAGTAAAACCGCCGCAGATTCCCACTTTCAAAAACAGCATCAGCCTGGGATGAATGGGAGCATTCCGGGCGGCAAGGGCAGCGAGGCATCCAATCACAAAGGATCCTGCAATATTAATCAACAGTGTATTAATGGGAAAGGCAGCAGGATTGGGCACGGGAATTTTTCCTGCCAGATATCTCGCCACAGATCCCACAAATCCTCCAACACCGACTGCCAGACAATCAATCATCTTTCTCCTCCTTAACCGCAGCCTGCGCTGCTTTTTTCTCCATCGTGTAATTGGTCATCCAGGCGTCCCGCCGGCATACCCGGTTTTCCTTGATCACATGGTATCCCCGCCTCTCAAAAAATGGTCTGGCAGTGATCGAGGCATGCGTGCAGTAGACCGCGCTTGAGACCATTCCTTCCAGCTTCTCGCAGATCGCCGTCGCGATTCCTCTGTGCTGATAATCTTTGTGGATGTACAGCCGATCCAGATAGCCATCGGCGTCCATGTCTCCAAAACCTACCAATTCTCCATCCAGTACAGCCACGGCCGATTCGTGACACAGAAGCGATTCATCCCACCCCTCAAAGCTCATGTCTGCCGGAGCCCAGGCATCCAATTGTTCCTGGGAATAGTCTTTGGCATTCACTTCGTGAACGGTATCATAAAACAAACGTTTGATATCCTCCAAATCGTCGGATTGATAAGCTCGAATGATCATCGTTTCTTTTTCCTTTCTTTTTCCATTCTGCAAAAATGCCGCAGACATTTCATCTGCGGCATGAATGTCAGTCTCTCTGACATCAACATATCAATTTTTTTGAAAACTTTCAAGAGCTATTTGGAAGATAGTCCCAATGTCTGGTCAATAATACTTCTCATAATATCTTCTGTCATCTGCCCAGGCACATAGCCATACACATTTTGCTCTTTGTCAATCATAAACGTTGTCGGAAACGCTGAGATTCCATACTGGGTGAACATTTCTCCCTTTGTGTCCATGAGAACCGGGTAAGTATATCCGTTCTCTTCCATGAATTTTGTGATCTCTTCCACCGAGCCTTCCTGCCCGATTCCCGGACCGGCCACTCCCAGAATCACAACTTCTGCCTCTTCTCCCTGTGCGGAATACTCTTCATAGAGCTTCTGGATATCCGGCATCTCATTGCGGCACGGTCCGCACCATGTAGCCCAAAAATTCAGAAAAATGACTTTTCCTTTATACTCTGAGAGGGTGTGCGTATTTCCGAATTGATCTGTCAATTCCAAGTTTGTCAGCGGAGCCAAAGCCAGCTGCTGTTCTCCTGTGTCATCCTGTCCGGTTTCCTCTTGAGATTCATCCGTTTTCCCGCTCTTTTCGCCATCTGCCTGTTCATCTTTTTCCTGATCGGAATCACTCTCACTGGTCTTTTCCACTGTACCTGGCTGTATCTTTGACAGATATCCCGTGATATCATTCATTTTTCCGGTGAACATCAGCGCACCCATGAGAATCATCAGGATACCGCCAATCTTGACGGTATACTGCACCATTTTCATATGTCTGCGGAAAAATCCCAACAACTGTGCTGTGAAAATTCCGGCTGCCAAAAACGGCAGAATAAATCCCAGCGTATATACCCCGATCAGGAGAAAGCCAAGAGCTTCTGTCTGCGCGCTTCCTGCCATCAGCAGCACACTCGTAAGCGCAGGACCGACACAAGGTGTCCAGGCAAAGCTGAACGTAAATCCCATAATCAAGGCGGTCACCGGCGACATGGTCATCTTCCCGATCCGAAACGGAATGCGATGCTCTTTGCTGAGGATAAGCGAACTTCCAAATACACCAAGCTGATACAATCCAAACAAGATAATCAGCACGCCTCCGATCCTTGCAAAAAGCATCCGGTGTTCCCCGAAAAAGGTTCCGGCCGCCGAAGCACCCAGTCCAAGAATGAAAAAGGCGCCGCTGATTCCCAGTGTAAAAAACAGAACCCGTATAAAGAGTTTGATCTTAAAAGAAGCGAAAGCACCATCTGGCTTTTTGTCCGTTCCGCTCAGCCCCAAATTCAATCCCCCGGAGAGATATCCCAGGTATAACGGTACCAGCGGAAGCACACAGGGAGAGAAAAAGCTCAGCAGCCCCTGCACAAATACCGCAATTGCGGATACTCCTGTCTCGATCGTAAATCCCATATTTTCTGATTCTCCCTTCTTTTCATTCCCGCCACAGGATGCCGCCCCATTTCGCAGCGTCCATGCAAGTATAGAGAGGATATCATATTTTCCGAACAATTGACAGTGATTTTATCACATTTCAGCTGACAAAACCAAAAGAACTCCTGCTGCGTCTATTTTATATTTGCATTTCGGACATGCCTGTGCTACATTTATCTCAAAAAATCAAAAGGAGAGCATCGAGCATGGATGAGAAGATCAAAATGGTAGCTGTCGATGTCGACGGTACCTTTGTCCGTTCTGATTATACTTACGATATTCCCCGCTTTCAGCGTATCTTATCCCATATGAACCACATTGGATGTCATTTTGTAGTTGCAAGCGGCAATCAATATTATCAGCTTCGGGATTTATTTCCGGGATATGATGAAGAACTATCTTTTGTGGCTGAGAACGGCGCCTTTGTAAAAGACCAAAAAGAACTGGTTTTTACCGCAAACATGCCGAAGGACACCGTCGATGCCGTCATCGATGTCTGCCGGGAGTATCCTGAAATCCGCAATGTCTTATGCGGACTGGAAAGTGCCTATTGTCAGCGCGAAACCGTAAATCAGGAGTTTTTCGACCGCACAGCGATCTATTACCATCGCCTGAAATGGATGGATGATTTCAAAAAAGTAGACGACCAAATCCTGAAATTCGCTCCGACAGTCCCGGAGGAGAAAACAGACTTTTACTATCATCTTTTTTGTGAAAAACTAAAAGGAAAAATTGAACCCACCACCAGCGGCCATGGCTCCATCGACCTGATTCTTCCCGGCTGCCACAAAGCATCCGGTCTCAAACGCCTCCTGAAACGCTGGGAAATCTCGCCAGAACAGTGTGCCGCATTTGGAGACGGAGGCAATGATATTGAAATGCTAAAATACTGTGGGTACAGTTATGCAATGGAAAATGCGCCTGCCAACGTAAAAGCAGCCGCAAAATTCGTCTGTCCCTCTAACGAGGAGGACGGTGTCCTTGTCACCCTGGAAAAGCTTTTCAGCCTAACATAATCTGGCGGCACTCAGAATCTTAAACTGGGAAAAGTCTGCATATCTGATCCGCCAGTTTTGAAGAATCAATCGAATTTTGCCCGCAATATTTAAACAAGATACCAGTTATTCCAAAGGAGAGAAAATCCAGGGCTGCTTCCGTCTCCAGATCATTCACCGGCAGTTCTTCTTTTCTCTCCTGAAGCAATCGCTGACAATAACTTCGGGCTGCCTGGACAAACAGTATCTCAATCTGAGCTCTTTTCTGTGAATCCAGAAGTTTCCGGATGAATACACTGTTCGCCTTGCTGGTATCAATGAGCACAATCAAAGCTTCCCTGGCAGACTGGGATTTCAGGCTGCGCTCAAGCATCTCCTGTGTTGCCTGCTCCAGGGTCCACTCGATCACTTCCATGATATCCTGAAAATGATAATAAAAGGTCTGCCTGGAGACACCACATGCCTCAATCAATGCTTTCACCGTTATTTTGTCAACCGGTTTTTGTTTTGCCATCGACACAAATGTATCGGCAATCACATTTTTCATATTAACCGGCACAAACACCACCTCACTTCACCCATAATCAAAAATCCAGAGCCTCAGCCAATCTGTGAATCACCCGGCACTGCGTACATGTGCTCGTTCCCTTCCGGTCAATCAGTACCGGAGTGATTCCCGCACCCAAAGCCCCTTTCACATCTGAGACTATGGAATCTCCAATATGAATCACTTCCTCCGCACGGCATCCGCTGACTTCCAGTGCCTTGTCAAACAACTCTCTGTGCGGTTTGTACGCACGCACCATCTCACCGGAGACTATGGCCTTTGCTCTCAGTCCGTGAAATCTCAGACATTCCTGGACATACGAAACCCCATTATTCGTGATGACATAAATGGGCAGAGAACATTTCTCAAAAAATTCTTTTACATCCTCAAAAATCGGTGCGTACATCCAGAATCTCTGACAGAGCTGATGAAGTTCTTCCAGATTGTCCTGAAGATCCGCCTCCTGGCAGAGCATATCCAGCAGACAGTCCACAATCTCATCCTCTGTCCGGAAGTTTTCCTGATAACTTTTTTCTTCCAATTCCTTGAGCCGGCTCCACCAAAACTCAATCACCTGCTGAGGCGTCTCCATCTTACTGTTCTTCCAGATTCTAGCGATAACTTTCTCAATATCTTCTCCTTTTTCCTGTATAATTGTCCCCGTATAATCTATAAATACTGCTTTTATCATCCTCTGTCACCTCAATTTTCTCTTTCATGCAATCTTTCTGTTCTTTTCAATCTTTCTCAAAATCTTCTTAAACTGTACTGTGAACAGAACCGCCGTGAATGTCACGGCCAGAAAATCCGCAATCGGTTCTGCCAGATACACTGCCATCGTCTGATTTCCCTGGATCAGACAAGGCATGATATAGATCAGAGGAATCAAAAGAACAAACTTTCTCATCACAGCAACTACAATGGATTCTGCCGCTTTCCCCAGTGCATTGAAAGTCATCTGACATGCCATCTGTATACCAAACAAGAACATAGAGCCCATATAGATACGCAGAGCGGTCTTGGTATATTCCACCAACTGTGCATCAGAGGTAAACATAGCCGCAAATCCACCTGGGAACAGCATTACCATACCCCAGAGCAGAACCGAATAACCCAAGCTGACTTTCAGCAGCAGTTTAAACGCCGACTGTACCCGTCCAGAATCACCGGCGCCGTAGCAGTAGCTGATGATCGGCTGTGCCCCCTGTCCAAGTCCCTGAAGCGGCAGCATGGCAAACTGCATCACGCTTGTGAGAATCGTCATCGCACCGACAGCAATATCACTGCCATACTTCTGAAGAGAACTGTTGAAACATACAGAGATGACACTCTCACTGGCCTGCATAATAAAGGTTGCGATTCCCAGAGCCAGGCAGGGAAGAATGATCTCCGGCGCAAGTCCTAAATTTTTTCTTTTAATCCTCAAAAAGGTCTTCTTCCCACACAGGAAAGTAACTACCCAGATACAGGAGAGCGCCTGAGAGATAATTGTCGCCAGTGCTGCTCCCCGCACATCCATATGAAAGCCAAAGATGAAGATCGGATCCAGAATAATGTTCGCCACCGCGCCGATCAGAACAGAAAACATTCCCGTCTTCGCGAACCCCTGCGCAGTGATAAACGCATTCATACCCAGTGTAACTTCCACAAAAATGGTTCCCAGCGCATAAATGTTCATATAATTGACACCATATTCAATCGTATTTGCGCTGGCACCGAAAGCCATCAAAAACTCTCGGTTCCAGATCAGAAGCACAGCCGTGAGGACAAGGGAAATAAAAATCTGAAGCGTAAAACAATTCCCCAAAGTTTTTTCTGCCGATTCTTTGTCCTGTTTTCCCATAAATATAGATGCTCTGGGTGCGCCGCCGTAACCTACAAGTGCCGCAAAAGCAGATACAATCATAATCAGCGGCATACAGACACCCACTCCCGTCAGAGCAGTCGCGCCGATGTCCGGAATATGTCCAATATAAATCCGGTCGACAATGTTGTAAAGCATATTGATGAGCTGAGCCGTGACCGTCGGCAGCGCCAGCCTCAACAACAGCTTTCCCAGAGGTTCTGTGCGTAAGAATTCTTTGTCTTCATTTGTCTGCATTATGTCCATTCCTTTCCTTCTATTGCTTTCTTGGTATTGGCAAACAGCTTTCGGAAAAATTTCGTCTGCGTCTCCAGCTCTTCCTGGCTGAACCCCTCCAAAACCATGTTCAGAAATTCATCTCTCACCTCATCAATGGTGTCTGTCACCGGTCCTGCCTGCGGTTTCAGTTTCAGATGAATTTTTCTCCGATCCTGTGTGTCCGGTATCCGCTCCAGAAGAGATTTCTGAATCAAAGAGTCTACCCCCTTAGACACAGCTCCCTTGGAGAGCATTCGAAGTTCCACAATATCAGCGGCCGTATCCTTACCCGGATTATTCTGCAGAAAACTGATAATATCTGCCTCGATCAATGTGAGATCATGCTCCGTGCACACCTTCTTCAGAAGTTTATCGTACAGGCGGAACAGATTCCTCATACCCATAAACAACTCCGTACTTCTCTTCATCTTCATTCCCCTTTTAGTTTCTTAAAAAACAGTTTCTTAATGAACTATTTATCAAAAACATTATAACTCCATATAAAATTTTGTCAATAAGCTAAAAACAAAAAAGCTTCCTCCCCAAGAGCCTTTGATCCAATTCTGCTCTCATGAGAAGAAGCTTATTTTCTTGTTTCCACTCAGTCTATTATTTTTCCGACTTTGGAAAGAATCTCTCATATACGTCATTTTGCTCCGGCAGATGTGTCACATATCCCACTGGAATCTGATTTTTTGTTGCGTCAATGATTTCCTTCGCGCCGTCAGCTCCAAAAGCACCGCACAACTCAATACATTCCACTCCTGCCTCATACAGTTCTTTTGCCCGTTTCACAGCCTCCGGAAGGTTTCCAACGCCGATAATCTGCGCCTGCCCGTCATGAATGGACGCCCGGTCCGTCCTGCTGTCAAAATCTCCCATAATTAAAAATGCAAATTTCATAATTCTGCCACCTTTCTCTCAATCTAAGAACACGAAGGTTCCCATTCGCTTTTGATACTTTTTGAATATGGCTCTATGTGGCCGGATTTAATACTCTCAGGCATCTCTTTCTCACAAACCAGAAGCAGACCGCCTGAAGCGCAATTGTCGCAATCCAGGAACCCGGATAAGAGATAAACAAAAAATGCAAGGATCTGTGATAAGGGAAAAATCCGTAGATCCACACAATTCTGGTTCCCACCGTTCCAATCACGGACAGCACCATGGGAACCGCTGAGTATCCCATTCCCCGCATAGCTCCCGGAAACAGATCCATGATTCCACATAAGAAATAAGGAACCGTCGTGATGGACAAAATTTCCAGACCACACTGTATCACGTCTGCGTCCGCTGTGTAAATTTTCAGGACCTGTGATCCGAACACATATGCTCCAACGCCAAGCACAACAGATATTCCTGCCGATAAAATGGCACAATCCAGCAGAACCCGATCCATACGCTTTGGTTTTCTCACACTGTAATTCTGACTGGTAAAACTCATACATGCCTGCGTCACAGCATTCACTGATACATACAGAAAGCCCAGAATATTGTTTGCCGCCGTGTAGCCTGCCATAGCAATGGAACCGAATGAATTTACCGATGACTGCAGCAGAGCGTTTGAGAAATTGATTACCATGCTCTGAATGCCTGCCGGAATTCCCACCTGGAAAATCCGCTTCAGATAAATGCCCTTGATGGACAATTTGGAAAAACGGATCTGATAACTTGTCTCAGACTGATGCAGACAGCGAAGTACCAGAATACTGGAAATCATCTGGGAAGTCACTGTCCCAATCGCCACGCCTGCCACTCCCAGGGGAACGACAATGACCAGAAGAAGATCCAGAACCGCATTGGCCATGCCTGCAAAAATCAGATAAATCAACGGTCTTTTCGTGTCTCCCACTGCCCGCAGAATAGCCGCTCCATAGTTGTATAGCATGAAAAACGGCATACCCAGGAAATAAATCCTCATATACAGTGTCGACTGATCGATGACATCCGCCGGTGTCGCCATCAAGCTCAACGCCCCTCTGGACGCTCCGAATCCCACAAACGCCATGAGCACCCCACTGATCAATGCCAGAGTGATCGCTGTATGTACTGCTTCCGACATTTCCCTGTCCTGCCCTGCGGCATAATACCTCGCTGCCAGTACATTGGCACCCATGGAAATTCCAATAAACAGATTGGTGAAAATGTTGATCAGCGCAGTAGTCGCTCCCACCGCAGCCAGCGCCTGACTCCCGCTGAATCTGCCCACTACAATAATATCCACTGCGTTGAACATCAGCTGCAGAATGCTGGAGAGCATCAACGGCAATGAAAAAGAGACCAGCTTGTCCATAATAGATCCATTGCACATATCGATCTCATATTTACTTTTTTTCAATTTTGTCCCATCTCCTCAAAGCGAATTATTTACTGCCGGAATTATCTTACTGCAATCTTTTCCTTCGGTCAATGGGCCTTGCGTAAAAAATATTTCAAACAACTGCCCCCTTCTTTTCGATAACCTGTTATAATAAGAAGGACGACCAAGATTCTTTTCTCATCGTCAAAAACTCTATAGAAAAAGTATAGGAGGTATTCCCCATGAAAGTAGGTATTATCAGATGTATGTAGACAGAAGATTACTGCCCAGGAACTGCAGATTTTAGAGCCATCCGTGAAAAAACCGGTGCCTTCGAGCAGGCAGAGGAAATTGAAATTGTCGGTTTCATCAACTGCGGAGGATGCCCTGGCAAAAAAGTTCCCCTGCGTGTCCGAGAATTTTTGAAAAGAGGGGCGGATACCATCGCTTTCGCTTCCTGTATCCAAAAAGGCACTCCCATCGGATATGCCTGCCCCTTTGCAAAACGTATGAAAGACCTGGTAATCAAAGAAACCGGTGACAACATCCAGATTCTGGATTTCACTCATTAAACTGCCGATCAATCTTTCCACTGAAAGTTGTAGGTAAAATGCTCCCTGTCTTCCGGAAGAATCAAGGACTGTTTGCTGTCCGCTTCTGTGATCGGACGTATGGGTCTGCAGGGATTTCCATAGGCCAGATAATTATCCGGAATATCCTTGGTCACCACACTGCCAGCTCCGATAACCGCATTGTTTCCAATGTGAACTCCGCCGATGACTACCGTATTGCAGGCAATCCAGACATGATCCCCAATATGAATTTCCTGGGCATATTCTGCCATCGTCGTCTTCCCATCCTGATCAAGCCCCATTCTCTCCTGGGCAATCAATGGATGGGAAGTCGCCATCAAAGACACATTGGGTCCAAAACATACATGATCACCAATATAAATTCTGGCATCGTCCATCACTGTCAGATTAAAATTAGCAAAAAAATCTTCACCAATAAAAGTGTGTGTGCCATAGTTAAACTGAACCGGTCCCTGAAAATAATATACATTTCCAATTTTCCCGAGAATCTCACGGATTAATTCGTTTCGCCTCGGATCAAATTCATCCATGGCATTGTATTTCTGGCAAGTGACATGAGCTTTATGTTTGATCTGTTTTAATTCCGGTTTTCTTGGATCAAACATTTTTCCGGCAAAAATTTTCTCCTCTTCCGTCATAGCGATATGTTCTCCTTTCCTTACTGCTTCAATCATATCACAGACTGTCCTGAACGTATACCAAAATCTATGTATTTCTAAGCCATCCTCAGGAATCAGCGCGTCATTTTCCTGCCATACAGCATCGGTTCACTGACATGTATACGGAAGAACTGAATCAGTGGTCCATTGAAAAACGCATTGCACAAAGTTCCAATTCCCACAATCATCCACAGATCATCTTTTGCTGCCAGACAAAAAACCACGCCAATCACTACACAGGTGACATCACTGACCACCCGCGCATATTGAAAAGGAATCTTCTCTTTTGTCGCTTTTCCAATGATCAGAGCCACACTGTCATAGGGAGCAATTCCCATTTCCGCTGCCATATAAAATGCCACCCCCAGGCCGGCAAACAGACACCCGATCAAAAGAGCAAGAATCCGAAGGGGTAAGGTCATAGGAATCTGAAAAACATCCTGCACCAGCCAACAAATGAAATCTGCCCCGTAGCCCACGCACACCATATTCACAATCGTACCTGCGCCGATACATTGTCTGACTGTGAAAAACACAATCACCAGAATCACCGCGTTCATAATCAGCTGCCAGGTTCCGAAACTCATCTGCAGAAATCCGCTGATTCCCAAATTCATACAGGTAAATGCATCGACTCCAAATCCACTCAGACGATAGCAGCCTACACAAATACTGATAAACAGTATTCCTACCACCATCATCACACATCTTTTTAAAAACAGTGCCCGGGATGCCTCCATCATTGTCTGCCCCCTTTCACTGCTTTCAGAATATATAATCTGGATTCAAAATCCTGGCTAAGTTCCTCCGGCTTATCCGCCTGCCCGGAGGAGACATCCGTTGTGACAAGTCCTGCGTACATCAATTCATCCCCGTAATGTGCCGGCCCGTCTCCGTTAATTTCATAAGCCATCGAAGCATCCAGTCCCTGCAATCGAAGTCTTTCACAGGGCAGATTGATTCCATTCAGGACACGATACCATCCCACTACGGCTTCTTTTTTGTCTTCACTGACCACCATCCAGGCCGAGACATTGTTCTTAAAAGGACTTTTCAGACGATAGAAAGTCCCAAACTGAAAAAGATGCCCGTACTGTTTCATAAATGTGATCTGTTTTTTCACTTCCTCCTGCTCTTCTCTCGTCAACGCATTCAAATCCAATTCATAGCCGAACGTTCCAAAATACGCCACATTTGCCCTGGTATGAAGAGGTGTCCGGCGGTTGACCTGATGATTGGGAGTCATCGACACATGGGTTCCCATACTGCTGATCGGATATCCGTAAGAAGTCCCATATTGAATTTTGATACGCTCCACAGCATCTGAGTCATCACTCGTCCAACACTGAGGCGCATAGTAGAGCATTCCCGGGTCAAAACGTCCTCCGCCGCTGGCACAAGATTCGAAAAGAATTTTAGGAAAACGGCTGGTCAGTCTCTCATACAGATCATATACCCCTAAAATATATCTGTGATACACTTCCCCCTGGCGCTGCGCCGGGAGTACAGAACTATAACATTCCGTAATACTGCGGTTCATGTCCCACTTGATATAGGAGACTTTGGACTCTGATAAAATCTTCTCCATCATGTTATAGATTTCATCCACCACTTCTTTTCTGGAAAAATCCAGCACATACTGGAACCTTCCATGGGAAGCTTTCCGGTCTGGTGTCCGGATGATCCAGTCCGGATGCTTCCGGTACAAATCGGAATCCTGATTTACCATCTCCGGCTCAAACCAAAGGCCAAATTTCATTCCCAAATCCTCAATACGCTCGGAGAGACCTTTGATTCCATTTTCCAAACGCTCAGGATTCGCAACCCAATCACCCAGTCCCGCATGTTCACTGCTGCGAGCTCCGAACCATCCATCGTCCAGGACAAAAAGCTCCACACCGCTCTCTTTTGCCTTTCGCGCGATTTCCACAAGCTTTTCTTCCGTAAAATCAAAATAGGTTGCCTCCCAGTTATTGATCAGGATCGGACGCTCCCGGTCCCTCCAGTATCCTCTCGCGAGGCGTTTCTGATACAGCCGATGATACGTCTGACTCAAATGATTTAATCCCTGGTCCGTATAAACCATCACTGCTTCCGGCGTCTGGAATTCTTCTCCTGGGGCGAGCTTCCAGTCAAATCCAAAGGGATGAATTCCCAGGAGCACCCGCGTCGTGTCAAAAGTATCCACTTCTGCCTGGGCCAGGAAATTCCCACTATAAATCAAGCTGAAACCAATTGCTTCACCCTGAAATTCATCCGTGAAAGGTCTTTTTAAAATCACGTAAGGATTGTGATTGTGAGAAGAATTTCCTCTCATACTCCCCACGGACTGTATTCCCTGCTCCAGACGGCGTTCCTTCGGATAACGTTCCCTTGCCCAAGCCCCGGAAAATTGAATCCAGTCATACTCCCGGTCCGGGAGGTCCAGGCTAAGGCTCATTGCCGAAGTCAGATGCAGATCCTGTTCTCCTTTGTTTGCGAACCTCACACTTCGAGCGATGATTCCACCCTTGGAAAAAATAGTGTAGAGCAATTCCAGAGACATTCCGCTCACATTGTCTGCCAATTCCATGATCAGCGTCTGCGCTTCGTTCTCTTCCTCCACATAAGTAGCCGGCAGCCCCGGAAGTTTCGGTTTGCCTTCCTCGATCCGGTACCCACAGAAGCAAAAATCTGAGATTCTGCTCCCATTTTCCTGAAAAACTTCCACTGCTGGCATCCGATAATCCGTCGTTCCAAATACCGGATACTCCTGACGGATATATTCCATGGAAAACTTCTTATCCGTATCAAAAACACAAGAAGACATGGGACGCACCGGCATTTCCAAAAAATAAGAATAGTCCTCCTGTATGTGAATGTGCTTTCCGAAATACAACTGTCCAAGTTGACGGTTAGGAAGAATTCCTATAATATAACTGATCTCTTCGTTATAAAGATGGAACGTATCTTTCGCCTGATTTACCACAATTCCCATAATTTTTTTCTCCTTCCGCAGACATCTGACTTTTCTTGAAATCCACACAGCTATTTTGTATTTTCATTATAACAAGGAGAAATGAGTATTACAGGTAATTGTGTCATTAAAATCAGTCAAAATGTACACTGTTTTTGTTCTCTCGGTAAGACTCTCCACTCTTCTTCCGATAGAAAGTCGGGGTTGTTCCCATTTTCTTTTTGAAAAGCTTGGAAAACACCAGTGGATCCAAATATCCACATGACATGGCGATACTCTCGATCGAAAGGTCCGTTTCGGAGAGCAGCTCCGCACTTCGAGTGATCCGGCAGTTGATGAGATATTCCTGAGGGGACTGGGATAACGTCCGGACAAACAGTGTATGCAGATATCCACGGCTTATTCCCACGTATCTGGCAATATCTGTCACATGTATGGGCTCTGTATAGTTATTCTGTATATATTCAATTGCTTTCCGGACATAGATATTCTCTGTGTCGCTGCGGGAGATCTCACCCACCATCAGGCTTCGGGATAAAACTGCGAAAAAACCGTAGAGAAAGCTTTCTCTTAGAAATTCATTTTCGATGGTGTACGTATCTCTCTCCATAACCTCCAGAAGCATTGCCTGAAGTTCCGATACCTCCCTGCAATAAAAGGTTCTCGTCCCTTCTCCCAGCCCAAGATCAGCAAGATACTCCCTGGCTCTGGTACCGTCAAAACCAATCCATAAATAAGACCAGGGGTTCCTCTCATCCGCCTGATAAAAAGTCTGCTGATCCGGCTCAATCAAAAAACCCTGCCCCGCTCTCAGATCATATTCTTCTCCGTCAACAACATACCTTCCCTGGCCTTCCAAAATAATGTGAATCAGATAATTGGGACGGACTGCCGGACCGTAACTGTGCAGCGGCTCACATCTGGCGCGGCCGCAAAAACAGAGATAGAATTCTGAAAACTTTCGATTTTTCAATTTCAGGACAAAAGAATCTTCCATAACGCATTTCCCCCGTTTCTCTTCACATCCATAATTCAGGAAAATATAAGAAAAGACCATCTCCACACTCCGGACTTTTCTAAATCCCCGGTTTGTCGTGGTATGGTCTTTTCTCCTTACCGTTCTCTTTTTTCCAAAACATACTGTTCAGTTACTTGATAAAATACTGTTCTTCAATTTTGTGGTAACGCCAGACAACCAAACCAATCCCAACGGTGCAGGCCAACGCCAAAATCAGAATCGAGGCAGCAGGCAGAAGAAATTCCACAATTCCGCCGACCCACAAGGGAATGGAAAACACACACCACATTTTTCCCATTGCCCGGTTATATTTTATTAAGCTTATAATTATTATAACTTAGGCAATATAGTGTGTACAGACAATTTTTTTCAATATGTTAAAAATCGATATGCCTAAATCTCCAAGAGTGCCGGCTAATACCCAGTTATAACAAAATAATGTCACAGGAGGATTGGGCTGCGAAATACCTTTCTGAGTATTATTTATTTACCTGATGCCTGCGAAAGAACAGATATGCCAGTGCGGAAAATACGAAAGCGCACATACCGTTTACGATCATAGCCGCCGTGGGCAAAGCCATCTTTATATTTCCTATGCTGTACGCTATGTAGGAGGCAAAATGGAACTCCGATATTTTCTCCGGAAGCAGGGCCAATAAATGTACCCACAGGTAGTTTCCTGAATTTGTAGACAAAAACAGCGGTACACATAGATACAAAAATGCGGTTACGATCACCACGTAAGGATTTTTAAACAATGTCGACAGAAACAAGACCATTCCTCCCAGGCCAAGGGTCATCACATATCCCATCATCAGGGCGAGAAGATATGCCTGACTTGTGGTGAGGGCATAACTGGAAGGCTTCCCTGAATAAATAAGCTGTACCGGAAGATTCCATCCATCCGGCCCTACGAAAATGAGAAGCACTGCCGAATACAGTGACACGATCCCCCAATATAAGACACTGGCATATACAAAGGATGCCGTCAACTTTGCAAGAATAAGCCTGTGTTTTCCGTGTTTCATACACAACAGGAGATAGTCGCATTTTGACTGGTATTCTCCCGCAAATACCGGCGCTATGCCCACGCATACAATCATCATGATAAAAAGGATCCATGGGAGATTATTGATCAGTAGATCCCACACTTTATAATTTCCATATGTGTACTCACCAACCTTATTATCCTGCTCATCCCACCAGTCGGCTTCTGAAGGAGTCATGCTTCCTTGCTCTACATAGTAAGTGAGATCTTCCTGAACCCGATCTTTTCTTGCCGCATAGAAATCCTTGCCGAGATTTTCTTTCAGCAATTGACGGTCGTCTGTGTATTTCTGTCCTTTCTGAAAATATACAGAACTGATCTGTTTCATAAGATCCATTTGCGGCAGATACCATGTTTGATATATTTCATCCGACAGATATGCTCGATTCGGATCATCTGAAGATGTGTCGGGATTCTCTGTGTAATCGAGGTATTCCTGCATAATACCGGTTACTGTCTCCTGATCCAGAACGATACGTTCTGTCTCTTTCAGAGCCTTCACGGCAGCCATGCCGGTTACCTGATTTCCTTCCTTATCAGTTGTCTGGATCAGTCTGATATTCGACCATGTACAGAATAACAGAAACAGAATGCATCCGATCACCGAAAACTGTGTGAGCCTGCTCTGCCATATCCGTTTCCATTCATACCAGATCATTCTTTTCATGACCGTTTCCCCTTTCTTTGGTTTTTTCCCCTCTTATCCGATAAATCTCGGCCATTCAAATCCTGTTCATCCGCAAAACATTTCAGATACAGGTCTTCCAGCGTAGGGATCGTCTGCTCACAATCCGCACACGGAGCGAACGGACTGATCACTCTTGCTTCCACCACATTTCCAAGATTACGGGAATTTGCGATCGTATGTCTGTTTTCAAAAGAAGGCCAATCTCCTGACGGTACACGGCAGGACCATACCATTCCGTTTACTTCCGTGATCAGTTCTTCCGCAGTTCCCTGCAAAAGGAATCTCCCCTTCTTCATGATGAGCACCTGATCTGAAATATACTCGATATCAGATACGATGTGCGTGGAGACAATAATAATTTTATCCTGCGCCATCTCCGCAATTACATTTCTGAAATAGGCTCTTTCTTTCGGATCAAGTCCGGCAGTAGGTTCGTCCATGATCAAAATCTTCGGATCATTTAAGAGTGCCTGCGCAATGCCCAGTCTACGCTTCATACCACCGGAAAAAGTGCGGATCTTCCGGTTCATGTCCTCCTTTAAGTTTACAAGTTCCAGCAGTTCCTCGCTCTTCCTTTTTGCCCTGCGCGGTGGGATGCCTTTGATCGATGCGATGTAGAGCATAAAATCCTTTGCTGTAAATCCAGGCGTATAGCCGAATTCCTGCGGAAGATACCCGAGCATATCACGAAACTCCATTCCCATCTCCACATTGTTTTTTCCGTCTACTTTCACTTCCCCTCTTGTCGGAGCAACGATCCCGCAAATCATCTGCATGAGCGTCGTTTTTCCCGCGCCGTTCGCCCCCAGAAATCCATAGACCCCCTCGGCAAGTTCCGCATTTACATTGTCTACGGCAATCCGGTTCTTAAACTGTTTAGACAGCCTTTCCAGCGTTAATTTCATTTCTGTTCCCTCCTGACTGTTTTAGGTAGTGTCAAAAACTACCTGTTTTTTATTGTTCTAAATCCTTTAAAACCTTGATTTATTGGAGGTTTGCAAATAAAAAGAGCATTGACCTCCCTTTTGAAGTATAATGAATTCACCACAAACCATTATC
>DXIX01000033.1 GCA_019112635.1 Candidatus Blautia intestinigallinarum
GAATAATTTCACAGCACTTTTCAGACCAGCGCAGGTGTGGTGGTCTTATTGTGATACCTATTTCTTCAACCCGTATAAAATTTTCAATGTTCATCAATTTAGCCTTGACTTTTTATTTGCAGGCTGTTTTAAGATACTTATTCAGATACAGTATATCATAGTGGTTGGAGAAAGTTTAGATGCTTACGAAAATGTAAGATAAATTAGTTCAAATTGTAAAATTTGAAAATTGGGTATTGACATAATAAAAGAACTCCTTATAATAATATCCGTTAGATACCGAACAATTTGGAGGGATATCGTGATGTGCACGGGAAAGAGGGAATCTGAGGAGGATGTTGGAAAACTGATTAACATTGTTTCTCATCAGCTCAAACGTCAGATGTGTTGCCTGGATGGGGAGGATGGTCTGACGAATATGCAGAAACACATTCTGCATTATATTTTGCTGGGATCTCTCAAACAGGAGATCTATCAGAAGGATCTGGAAAGAGAATTCCAGATACGCAGATCGACGGCGACAGGTACTTTGCAGCTTTTGGAGAAGAATGGTTTTATCCGCAGGGAGCCTGAGAAAAAAGATGCAAGACTGAAGAAGATCATCCCCACCGAAAAGGCACAGAGTCTTCAGAAAGGAATTCTTGACAATATCCGGTATGTGGAGGAGAAGATGCTGGCTGGAATTCCCGAAGATGATCTGATGATCTGTGCGAAGGTGTTAAACCGGATGTCCGAAAATTTGTTAGGTGAAGAAAGGAAGAAAGGGGATAGACATGAATAGGAAATTACTTCAGTCCGTAAGGGAATATAAGAAGGAATCTATTCTTGCACCGGTATTGGTAGTCCTGGAAGTATTTCTGGAGGTATTGATTCCATATCTGATGGCGAACATTATTGACATCGGCATCAGCGGCGGAGATATGGGATATATCACCAAGACAGGAATTCTGCTGGTGCTCATGGCTATGCTGTCGCTGGTTTTCGGAGCGAAGGCTGGACAGTATGCAGCTATAGCAGGTGCCGGTTATGCAAAAAACCTGCGTCATGACATTTTTTACAAGATACAGGAATTTTCATTTGGAAATATCGATCATTTTTCTACCTCCAGTCTGGTCACAAGGCTGACGACCGATATCACAAATGTTCAGATGGCATACATGTTTACGATTCGAATGCTGATTCGTGCGCCGATTATGATTGTACTGTCTTTGGTTATGACGCTGACAATCAATAAGGATATCGCGTTGATGCTTTTGATTACAGTTCCGTTCCTGGGCGGCATTCTGATCTTTATCGCAAAAAAAGCGCATCCGCATTTTATTCAGGTGTTTGACCAGTACGACGTGCTGAATAACACGGTACAGGAGAATGTAAATGCAGCAAGAGTGGTGAAAGCTTATGTCCGTGAAGAGCATGAGAATGAGAAATTTGGAAAGATTTCCACACTGGTATTTAAGCTGTTCACCAAGGCAGAGAAAATCGTGGCATGGAATATGCCGGTCATGCAGTTTACCATCTATGCCGTTGTGATTGTTATGGTACTGGTAGGCGGAGAGAGCATTATCTATGGTACTATGCAGACCGGAGAGCTGACCAGTGTCATTGTGTATGCGCTGCAGATTTTGTCTTCTCTGATGATCGTTTCCTTTGTGTTTGTCATGATTATGATCGCGGAGGCATCCACAGACCGTATTCAGGAAGTGCTGGATGAGATTCCTGAGATGGAGAATGTGGCAGAGCCGGTGATGGAAGTTGCCAATGGAGATATTGATTTCGAGCATGTGGATTACAGCTATGGCGGGAAACAGGGCAATCTTGCGCTGAAAGATATTAACCTTCATATTAAAAGCGGTCAGATGGTGGGAATTATCGGAGGTACCGGAAGTGCGAAATCCACTCTGGTACAGATGATTCCGAGACTTTATGATGTCACCAGCGGCTGTGTGAAAGTCGGCGGCGTGGATGTCCGCAATTATGATCTGGAGACTCTGCGTGATCAGGTGTCCATGGTACTTCAGAAAAATGTCCTGTTTACAGGAACTATTTATGACAATATCCGCTGGGGAGATGAGAATGCCAGCCAGGAAGAGGTACAGAGAGTGTGCCGTCTGGCCCAGGCAGATGGTTTCATTCAGGAATTCCCGGCACAGTATAATACTATGATCGTGGAAGGTGGAAACAATGTGTCCGGCGGACAGAAACAGCGTCTGTGTATTGCCAGAGCACTGTTGAAGAAACCGAAGATCCTGATTCTGGATGACTCTACCAGTGCGGTAGATACGAAGACGGACGCGCTGATCCGCCAGGCATTCCGGGAGGAGATTCCGGATACGACGAAGATTATCATTGCTCAGAGAATCTCTTCTGTGGAGGATGCAGATGTGATTATTGTCATGGATAATGGTGAGATTAATGGCATCGGTACTTCAGAAGAACTTCTGAAGACGAACAAGATTTATCAGGAAGTATATGAGTCACAGGTGAGAGGAGGCGGTCAGGATGAATAAGAGAGAGAAACCTTCTTTGAACGCGAACACAATAAAGACGGCGAAACGCCTTCTGAAATATGTGACATCTACTTACAAAGTGCAGTTCATCATTGTGCTGATCTGTATTCTGATCAGTTCCGTGGCGAGTATTTCTGTATCCCTCTCTTTGAGATTTTTGCTGGATGATTTCATCATTCCGCTGATTGGCCAGCAGAATCCGAATTTTGGTGAGCTGTATGGAGCGCTGACGGTATTGGGAACCATTTTTGCCTGCGGTGTGATTGCATCCTTTGTGTACAGCAGGATGATGGTAGTGATCGGACAGGGTGTCCTGAAGAGAGTGCGTGATGAGATGTTTGACCACATGCAGAAGCTGCCGATCCGGTATTTTGACCAGAATACAAATGGTTTCATCATGAGTCTTTACACCAATGATACAGATACCCTGCGTCAGATGATCAATCAGTCCATCCCGCAGGTGCTGATGGCATCCTTTACAATTGTGGTCACATTTATCGCAATGATTGCCTTAAGCCCGATTCTGACAATTCTGGCGGTTGCCATGATCTTTGTCATGTTTCTGGTATCCCGGTTCATCGGAGGAAACAGTGGAAAATATTTCGTGCGCCAGCAGTTGGATCTGGCGAAGATCACAGGTTATGTGGAAGAACGTATGAATGGCCAGCGAGTGGTGAAAGTATTTAACCATGAGCAGAAATCAAAAGAAGAATTTGATGAGCTGAATGAGCAGCTTTTCCACAGTGCGTCCCACGCACATACGTTTGCGAGTATCATGGGACCGGTGATCGGTAACCTGGGTAACCTGCAGTTTGTGCTGACTGCGATTCTGGGAGGATTTTTATCAGTATCCGGAATCGGCAATATCACGCTCGGAGTGATGGCATCTTATCTGCAGTTTACCAAGAGCTTCACGCAGCCATTCATGCAGATCGCGCAGCAGTTTAACTCCATTATCATGGCTCTCGCAGGTGCGGAGCGTATCTTCAAGATGATGGACGAGGAGCCGGAAGTAGATGAAGGTTATGTGACACTGGTCAACGCGCGCAAGAGAGAAGATGGCTCTATCGAAGAAGTAAAAGAGAGAACCGGTATGTGGGCATGGAAACATCCCCATCAGGCAGACGGCACGGTTACCTATACAGAGCTGAAAGGTGATGTCCGTTTCTTTGACATGAGCTTTGGATATGAGCCGGATCACATGGTGCTGCATGATCTGTCTCTGTATGCGAAACCTGGACAGAAGCTGGCGTTCGTGGGATCTACAGGTGCAGGTAAGACGACGATCACAAACCTGATCAATCGTTTCTACGACGTGCAGGATGGAAAGATCCGCTATGATGGTATTAACATTAATAAGATTAAGAAAGCGGATCTGAGGCATTCTCTGGGAATTGTACTCCAGGATACACATTTGTTTACCGGAACAATCATGGAGAACATTCGATACGGCAAACTGGATGCCACAGATGACGAAGTCTATAAGGCGGCAAAACTGGCTCATGCAGATCAGTTTATCCGTATGCTGCCGAAAGGTTACGATACACATCTGAGCAGTGACGGCGAGGAACTGTCACAGGGACAGAGACAGCTTCTGGCAATTGCCCGGGCGGCGATTGCGGATCCACCGGTTCTGATTCTGGATGAGGCGACCTCCAGTATCGATACACGTACAGAGAGTATTGTACAAAGAGGTATGGATAATCTGATGAAGGGACGTACCGTATTTGTTATTGCACACAGATTGTCAACAATCCGGAACAGTGATGCGATTATGGTACTGGAGCATGGACGGATTATTGAGAGAGGTACACATGAGGATCTGTTGAAGCTGAAAGGAACTTACTATCAGCTGTATACAGGAAAACTGGAGTTGTCATAAGCAAACATCATTCGGACCTGGGAGACCAGGTCCGTTTTTTGTATAAAAATTCTATGAAGAATAACAGAATTGATAATAAAAAAGTCAAAAACGGTAAAAGATTGGGACTTTATTGCTGTGATTTTAATGTAACGGGAGAAATAAGAATTCTAAGAAGGAGGGAATGTATGGAGACTTTTGTAAATGTGGTTACCAATATCAACAATCTGGTGTGGGCGCTTCCGCTGGTTATTTTATGTGTGGCAGCCGGAGTTTTCTTCACGGTTCTCACGAAGGGTTGTCAGTTTCGTCTGTTTAAAGATATGCTCAAATTGATTCGTGAAGAAAATGAAGAGAGCAAAGAAAAAGGAATTTCGGCGTTCCCGGAGCCGTGTTTTGGATGTGGCTGATTGCTCTTTTGGGTGCTGCGACAGCATTTGCGGAGTCAACCATGGCTCAGGCTTACAAAGACAAAGTAGGGGATGAATATCTGGGTGGAGCGCAGCTTTTCATTACAAAAGGGCTTCACCTGAAACCGCTTGCTTATGTATTTGCAGTGGCGGCAGTGCTTGGACCTGGTACCTTAATGCCAGGCCTGCAGGTTTATCAGATTGCATCTACAGTAGAGAGCGCTTTTGGTGTTCCGGAAATGATTGTCGGTGTGCTCTCCGTAATCTGTATTGCCCTGGTTGTCATGGGCGGAATCAAGAGAATCGGTAAGGTGGCAGAACTTTTGGCCCCGGTGATGTGTATTATTTACTTACTCATGGCGATTGTCATTATGGGAATGAACATCGGCAAGGTGCCGGGAGTATTCGCGGCGATCTTTACTTCTGCATTTGGAGCCAATGAGATGTTTGGAGGTATCCTGGGTGCCATGATTTCCTGGGGTGTAAAGCGTGGAGTGTACTCCAACGAAGCCGGACAGGGATCCGGAGGTATTGTATCTGCGGCGGCAGAGTGTTCTCATCCGGCGAAACAGGGATTAATTCAGGCATTATCTGTATTTATTGATACGATTGTAGTCTGCAGTGCTTCCGCCATGATTATTTTGTGTACAGATAATTATACGGTTGTGGATGGCGCAGGAAATGCCATTGTTCATTATACCGACAGCGAGTATGGAGCCCTTTGGGCACAGGATGCAATCTACCAGTTTATGGGCGGCTGGGGTTCCAAGCTTCTGGCAATTATGATCGCTCTGTTTGTGTTTACCAGTCTGATGGGATATTATTATCAGGCAGAGAGTAATATGCGGTTTATCTTCAATGACCGGAAAGCGGGGACATGGCTGATGAGAGGAATCTTTCTGGTAGCTGTTTTCTCTGGTGTAGTTGTAGATGGACAGACAATCTGGAGTATGGCGGATCTGGGTGTCGGATTGATGGCTTGGGTAAATATCATTGCTCTTTTGCTTCTGTGGAAGAAGGTCAAGGCTCTTTTGGATGACTATGAGACACAGAAGAAGAAAGGATATGACCCGATGTTTGATCCGAATCGATTTGGCATCAAGGATGAGACAGGGGCGTGGACAACTTATGTCAATAAATTAAAAGCACGTGAGGCAGCGCAGTCCAAAAAGAAATAAAATAGTTTGAATCCCACAGGTGTTTATAAAAAAAGATTCTTTGTCCTGGAAAAACATCCAGGACAAAGAATCTTTTTTATATCATAGTCAGCAATAGAATTTTTCCACAGCCTGAATCAGATACCAGGTATCTTTCACACCGGCAGTCTCATAGGGAGAGTGCATAGCCAGCTGAGGAAGACCGATATCTACGGTATTCAGAGCTACCTTTGTGTTGGAGATATTGCCTAACGTGGAGCCTCCCAGGATATCAGAACGGTTGGTGAAGGTCTGATAAGGAACTCCTGCTTTTTTACACAGAGATTTGAACATGGCCGCAGAGACACCGTCTGTGCAGTATTTCTGGTTGGCATTGAATTTGATGACAATACCTTCATTCAGATAAGGACGGTTGACCGGATCTGCCATGTCTGTGTGATTTGGATGGATGGCATGGGCATTATCTGCTGAGATCATGAATCCTTTTGCAAGATTCACCAGATAATCTTCATAGGTGAGATCCAGGGAGGCATTGATTCTCATCAGTGTGTCATACAGGAATGTGGAAGCAGCTCCCTGCTTTGTCCCGCTTCCCACTTCTTCGTTGTCCAGAAGACAGAAAAGGGAGATGTGTTCTTTTTTGTCGCCCCGCAGGAATCCCTGCAGAGAAGAAAACGCACACTGCAGATCATCCAGACGTCCACTGGAGACAAATTCGTTCGAAGCTCCCCAGATCGTGCCAGGCTGCCGGTTATAGAGAAAGAGATCATGCCCGAGGATGCTCTCCTCCTTTACTCCAGCTGCTTCTGCGATGGTTTTCATAAAAGTATCTTTGGCAGTGATATCTCCGTAGAGCGGGAGCATATCTTTTTGCGCATTGTATTTGTAGCCGTCATTTACTTCACGGTTCATGTGGATTGCCAGATTGGGAATCAGAACCAGATCCCGGTCCACATTAACCAGGTGTGTGACCAGTTCCCCGTTTTCTTCGGTGATGACACGGCCTGCAATGGAGAGAGGACGGTCGAACCAGGGGGCACACAGCATTCCGCCGTATCGCTCCACATTCAGTTTGACGTATTTCTTTTCCACAGCCATTTCCGGGTTCTCTTTGATTTTGAAGGTGGGGGAATCACTGTGACTTGCCATGATCCGGTAACCATTCCGGGCGTTTTCCGGGATGGTAAAAGCAATGACGGATGAAGAATTCCGCATAGTGAAGTAAGAATGATTCACTTCAAGATTCCATTTTTCATCTTCTTTTAACTGCTGAAAACCATGGGCAACAAGGGCCTCTCTTACCTGGTCTGCAGCCTGAAAGCAACTCGGACTTTTTCTGAGAAAAGTCAGGAGTTCTTCGGATATTTTTTGATACATGGTTGTTACCTCCTGTTAAAATAGGGTCGCCATCATATGGATGACAACCCCTGATTTTAAGCTCCATACATTTCATTGAGCAGGCGGGCGATAAAAGTTCTGGGCAGAATGACCGGAAGCCCGCAGGCCTTTTGAATGTCCTGTTTCATCTGTTTGCTGTATCCCATGCAGTCCAACAATACGCAGGAAAGATCTTTTCCCTTCAGGGCTTTTGCCCGCTCTGCCATTTGAGCTGCCTCCCGGTAAGGGGAAGCGGTCACAGGGACAAAGGAAATCTGGCTTTCGGAAAACCAGTCCTGTACCTGCTGAATCTGGGACTGATCCGGGACAAAAAGTCCGATGGACTTTTTGAGAGTCAGCTTCTGTACCAATGAATGCAGAATTGGCTGAGGCATAATCAGAAGCTTTTTGTGCGCAAGGTCGGGAAACCTTCCTGTGCAGAACAGAACCGTAGCCTGTACACCATCCTCCTCGGCACGGTGGATACAATCCTGTACCAGGGGAATGACGGCTGCCTCTGACATGGTTACCTGTCGGCCGTCTCGCATTCGGGAGACTAACACAGATTCTCCCTTCTTTGGCGCAAATTTTTCGGAAGCTTCTTCATATGAGTATGGATCAAGAGCCCCGTACTCGACAAGCTCAATATTTGACGCAAGCATGGGACGTATATCATCGGTGATATCAGTTCTTGGCGCCTGCCCGATGGTGACAGCGCCGATTTTTATATTATCCATTTTCTGATCCCTTATTTGTCCATATTTCCAAAAGTCTGGAATCTTCTCAGGTCGCCGTAGAGTTTCAGAAGATATTCGTATTCTTCTTCATCGTAGAAAGCACATTCCCCTTCTCCGAAGGATTTTGCTACTTCCACTGCGAAACGAGCAGCTGATTCCACATCTATTGGATGGCTGGCACCCGTTGCACAGCCTGCTACAGGCATCTCTGTGGTGATTGCGACGCCAACTACCGGAGCGCTGGTAGCGGTTGCCGGCTGGAGTACACTGTTCAGATGGTAAACGTTGTTGCCGTAAGGAGTAATATCCTGCTGAGCCAGAGGGAAGACTGCCGGCAGTTTTCCGGTTACGCGGGTCATGATATCCAGCAGATCAGAGCTGGTTTTCAGAATATAGCCCTCTTTTACGGTCGGAGAGATGGCAAATCCGTTGACATTGATCACCTGGTTTCCCTTGGTGGTATCAATGGCCAGGATGGCATCCATTCTCTCATCCACATCATTGGCATTGCAGGTCGCCATATCAATAGGAGAATTCATAAAAGGAACCGGCTTGTGATCCAGAGTTGGAGCATCCGGACAGATATGGGTAGATATAATGACATCTCCTTTTAAGATATCTCCGTTTGCATGCATTTCGGCAAGTTTCAGTCCTGCAGCCACTGCTGCCAGAGCGCCGTCACCATCAGATACGAAACCGGTCAGCTTCGGACGTGCTCCGATTCCGCCCAGTCTTCCGATGATTCCCAGAGTCGGAGCGTTTCCTCCGTTTGTCTTACCCTCGGAACCTGCGATTAGAATTTTGATGCAGTCGGTATCTCCACGGTCACCAGTGATTGTGTTCACAGAGACTTCTGTAGCTCCGCGTGATTTTAACAGGTCGGTAATTTCCTTTCCATTCGCCTGAGGTTTATCCATTAATTCGAAAATTTCTAAGATTTGTTTTAGTACCATGATTATCCTCCTTCATAAATTTGCCGTACTAGATTTTAGTTTATCGTAGCTTGGGAAAATGTCAATATTTTTTGCGAGAAAAGTCAAAAAATGAAAATTTATGTAAGAAAGAGCAAACAAATGTTTAAAAATGCTTGATTTAGAAAAGAGGACACGCTATAATATTCTTTAACAATTTGCAACTTTTTCTTAAAAAAAGAAAGATGAGAAGCGGATTGAGTTAAAAAATTCAGGAGGAAGGTTGTATGAAAAAAAGATTACTTGCTTTGCTCTTAGCAGGGGCAATGGTAGCAACAGCTCTGTCTGGATGCGGCGGAAAAAGCAGCAGCGACAGCAGTGACACTTCATCTTCGACAGAGGCTTCCGAGGACACAGGAAGCTCAGGAGAGGCTATCAAAATTGAGAACAAAGAGGCAACCATTGACGTACCGGACGAAGTGACAAAGGGCGGTGAGCTGAGCATTGCGCTTACCTCTTCACCAATGAATCTTGACCCGGTGAAGTACACAGGAACCTATGAGGCACAGATCATTTATCAGGTTTGTGACACAGTTGTGAATTATGACAAAGATCTGGAAGAGATCATCCCGGGACTGGCTACCGAGTGGACCGTGAGTGACGATGGTATGCAGTATACCTTCACAATCCGTGATGATGTATACTTCCAGCCAGGCGAGTATCAGGACGGAAGACTGATGACCGCAGAGGATGTGGCTTACAGCATGAACCGTTCCGCAGCAGAGTCTGCTATGAACCGTCTGGATATGCTGGATCACGCTGAGGCAACAGATGATACTCATGTAGTTGCTACTTTGAAAGCACCGAGTGCTGTATTCCTTACTTCTCTGACAAACGCAGGTAACGCAGTTGTACCGAAGGAAGAAGTTGAGGGATGGGGCGATGAGTTCGGAAACCATCTGGTTGGAACCGGCCCTTACGCAATGGAGAGCTTTGAGCTGGATCAGCAGACAACTCTTGTAAAGAACGACAAATATTTCCTGGGTGAGCCGAACCTTGACAAAGTTATCTTCAAGGTAATCACAGACCCGAACCAGGAAGTAAATGCTCTGAGAACCGGTGATGTGGATATCGCAACACAGCTGACCGGTGAGACCGTTCAGCTGGTAGCAGAAGATGAGAATGTAAACCTTCTGCAGAAACCGGGTATCCAGATTGCTTATGCATATTTCAATATGCAGGACGGCCCGACTGCAGATCCTGCAGTACGTGAGGCTCTGATCAAGGCAGTGGATTACAACGAACTTGCAGCTGGCGTATTCCAGTACGGTGAAGGTGAAGCAGCCTGCCTGCCGCTTCCGAAGACATCCTGGGGCTACGATGAATCTGTAGAGGCAGATGTTCCTTCCTATGATCCGGAAGGCGCAAAACAGCTCCTTGCAGATGCAGGATATGGCGACGGATTTGAATTGGATATGTACATTACCAATGAGACATTCCGTCAGAAAGCAGCTACGATTCTTCAGTCCTACTGGTCACAGATCGGTGTAACACTGAATATCAATACGGTTGAGTGGGGAACCTTCAGTGAGACCTGTTCTACCGGAAAAGCAGATGTATTTGCTATGGCATGGTCCTGGTATCCGGATCCATACTTCTTCTTTGACAAGATGTTCGCATCCTCTGCAATTGGAACTCTTGGAAATGGACAGGGATACAGCAACGAAGAAGTTGACAAACTTCTGGCAGATGCATTGGTAATCACAGATCAGGATGAGAGAGCAGACCTGTACAAACAGGCACTGAAACTGATCACAGACGACAATCCTGGAATCTTCTATGGCAATCCTTTGGAATCTCTGGGAATCAACCCGAGAGTTCAGGACTTCAATCAGCGTTCCGACGGAACCATTAAGCTGTTCACAGAAGAAGAGAATGTATGGGTTGTTCAGGAATAAAAATGATTTCCCAAATGAAATATTGAATATTATTTCGGCAATGGAGACGGACGTAGTGAATTGCTACGTCCGTTTCGGATGTTAAGAAAAGGTGGTGAAAAATCGTGTTAAAGACTATATTAAAAAGAGTTTTGCAGGCGATTCCTACCTTGTTGATTGTTATTACCTTCACTTTTATTCTGACACGTATGATTCCGGGTAATCCGGCCCTTACCATGTTGGGTCCTCAGGCACCAAAGGAATCTGTGGAAAAACTGGAAGAAGAGTTGGGCTTGAACAAGAGCAAGGGAGAGCAGTACGTCATTTATCTGAATCAGATTTTGCATGGAGATTTCGGAAAGTCTTATGCCTATAACCAGAGCGTTGTGGAACTGATCAAAGAGAGAATTCCGAACACACTGGTGATTACGCTGACCAGTTTGCTGATTGCGCTGGTACTTGGTATGATTGTCGGAATTGTGTCGGCAGTCAGACAATATTCAATCCTGGACTATATTTTCATGGTTCTGGCCCTGGTTGGTGTCTCGATGCCGATCTTTTGGCTGGGGCTGATGCTGGTTCTGGTATTTAGTGTAAATCTGGGCTGGCTCCCGGCAATGGGTATGGGAAGTATGGCTAATGGCCTGTGGGATGTGATCAGTCACATGATTCTTCCATGCTTCTGTCTTTCTACGATTCCCATGGCTACTTTCGCGCGAATCACGCGTTCCAGTATGCTGGAAGTTGTAAATGGCGATTATGTGAAGGCACTGCGTGCCAGAGGATTGAAAGAAGGCGTTGTCATCTGGAAACATGCGCTGAAAAACGCGCTTCCGCCAATTGTGACAGTTCTCGGTCTTCAGCTTGCCTCTGCATTTACAGGTGCAATTCTGACAGAGAGTATTTTCTCCTGGCCAGGTATGGGAACTTTGATCGTAAGTGCGATTGACAACCGAGACTATGCTCTGATACAGGGCGTGGTACTGTTCACGGCGATTGTATTTGTGGTAATTAATCTGATTGTGGATATTGTCTATACGATCATAAATCCAAAAGTAAGCTACGAAGGCGGAAAAGGAGGGAACTAAATGGCAGGAAAGAAGAACATGACAGATACCGCAGTTCTCGGGGCCGACGCGCACTCACAGCTTATTAAGAGAGAACGGCGAGCAAACAATGTCTGGAATAAACTTCGAAGAAACAAGACTGCTATGATCGGTCTTGTAATTGTAACTTTCATGATTATCATTGCTATTTTTGCTCCTTTTATAGCAACCCATGATCCGAACATGATCAAACCTTCTGAGACCTATCTTGGAATCGGAGAGAATGGACATATTTTCGGAACTGATGAATTCGGAAGAGATTTGTTCTCCCGTGTGGTATACGGAGCAAGAATCTCCCTGATAGCGGCCATTGGGGGTACTTTCGTGGGAGCGATTATCGGCATCATTTTGGGATTGATTGCAGGTTATCTGGGCGGAGCCGCAGATGCAGTGATCATGCGTCTGATGGATGGAATGCTGGCATTTCCTTTTGTTCTTCTCGCAATCATTCTGATGACAATTCTGGGGCAGGGACTTCAGAACGTAATCCTGGCCATTGGTATTGGTAATGTCCCAAGCTTTGCCCGTGTGGTACGCGGTCAGGTATATATTGTAAAAAATGAAGAGTATTGTAATGCCGGAAGAGTACTTGGAGTGTCAAATTTGAGAATGCTTCTTCGTCATATCCTTCCGAATACAATTTCTCCGATTATTGTATATGCAACTTTGAATGTGGCAGGCGCGATTATCTCAGAGGCGACACTGAGCTTCCTGGGTCTTGGTATCTCACAGCCTACGGCTTCCTGGGGAAATATCCTCCGTGCCGGCAAAGACTGTCTGAACACGGCGCCCCATATCGCGACAATATCAGGTATTTTCATCCTTGTGACAGTGCTGGGATTCAACCTTTTTGGTGATGGAGTCCGCGACGTACTGGATCCGAAAATGAAGAAATAAGAGGGAAAGTGAGGACGAAAATATGAGTGAACATTTACTTACAGTAAAAGATCTGAAGACTTATTTTTTCACTGCAAGCGGAGTCTCAAAAGCGGTTGACGGTGTCAGCTTTGATCTGGAAAAGGGACAGACCATGGGAATCGTGGGAGAATCCGGATCCGGAAAGAGCGTGACAGCTTCCTCGATCATCCGTCTTCTTCCCCCGAAGACTGGAAGAATTGTAGACGGAGAGATCAATTTTGAAGGCAAGGATATTATCAAACTGAATAAGAAAGACTTGCTGAATTTCCGTGGAAAAGATATTGCAGTGATTTTCCAGGATCCCATGACCTCTCTGGACCCGGTGTTCAAGATTGGAAACCAGATGGTGGAGATGATCTGCGCCCATCAGGATGTGTCCAAGGAAGAGGCAAGAAAGGTTGCTGTGGAAGCACTGAGAAAAGTGGGGATCCCTCAGCCGGAGAAGAGAATGGAATCTTATCCCTACGAGTTGTCCGGCGGTATGTGTCAGCGAGTTATCATTGCCATGGCAGTGTGCTGCAAACCGAAGATGATTATCGCGGATGAGCCGACGACAGCACTGGACGTGACGGTTCAGGCGCAGGTGCTGGAGCTTTTGCAGGAGCTGCAGGATGAGATGGACACATCCATTCTGTTGATTACCCACAACCTGGGTGTGGTGTGGAAAATGTGTGATACGGTTATGGTTATGTATGCCGGAAAGACTGTGGAATATGCGGACACCAAAACGCTGTACTCTACTCCGATGCATCCATATACCTGGGGACTTCTGGACTCCATGCCGAAATTGAGTGATAAAGTCAAAGGAGAGCTGAATACGATTCCGGGTGTTCCGCCGGATCTGCGTCTGACAGGAAAGTGCTGTAATTTCTACAATCGCTGTCCTTACGCGCAGGAGATCTGTGAGAAAGAGGTACCTCCTTTGGTGGAACTGGAGCCGGGACATCTGGTGGCATGTCACAGACAGACAAAAGATAAGAAACTGGTGAGAGGAGAGGTGAACCAAGATGAGTGATAAAAAAGTAATGTTTAAGGTCAGAAATCTCACCAAAGAATTTAAGATCCGAGGGAAAAAAATCGGAGAGAAACCTCAGATTCTGCATGCCTTATCGGATGTGTCTGTGGACATCTACGAAGGAGAGACACTGGGTGTGATTGGAGAGTCTGGCTGTGGAAAATCAACTTTCGGAAAATGTCTGGTGCAGCTGCACAAGGCCACTGCCGGATCAGTAGAATATGAAGGCCGCAACATCTTTGAATTAAAAGGAAATGACCTGAAGAAACTGAAAAGGGATATTCAGATGGTATTCCAGGATCCATTCTCATCTCTGGATCCCCGTATGACAGCCGGACAGCTGGTGGAAGAACCTATGATTGTCCACAAAATTGTGACTGACAAAGCAGAGAGGAAAAAACGTGCCCTGGAACTTCTGCAGACGGTAGGACTGAATGTGCAGCATGTTCACCGTTATCCCCATGAGTTTTCCGGCGGACAGAGACAGCGAATCAATATTGCGAGAGCGCTTTCTCTTACGCCGAAGCTGATTGTGTGTGATGAGCCGGTTTCTGCCCTGGACGTATCCATCCAGGCACAGGTTCTGAATCTGTTTAACCAGCTGCAGAGACAGTACCATCTGACCTATGTATTTATCTCTCACGATCTAAGTGTTATCAAACACATCAGTGACCGGATTGCGATTATGTATTTAGGAAGAATCGTGGAACTCTGTGATGCGGACATTATCTATGAGAATCCGCTTCATCCATATACCAAAGCGCTTCTGTCCGCCATCCCGCCGGAATCACCCTTCGAGAAAAAAGAGAGAATTGTCTTAAGTGGTGAGATTCCAAGCCCCATTGGCGATCAGATTGGATGCCCTCTGGCAAAGCGTTGCCCAAATTGTATGGAACGGTGTAAAACGGAAATTCCGAAGCTGAAAGAGGCAGAAGACGGACATCAGGTAGCATGTTTTTTATATGAGGATAAGTAATAGAGAGACTAACTATTAAAAGTCAAGTCTAAAATGAAGATTTTATGAATGAATTGCGGAAACGCATTTCAGATATATTTGTACCTTGAAAATCGTATGACAAACAGAGCATCGTATACCGGTGCTCAAAGAGAGTGTTATAGAACAGAAAAAAGTTATGCCGCTTTTATGTAAGGCTTGCCGGATTTTTCCATTGCATAGATCAATCGCACAAGTTTCTTTGTAGCGTGAGTGATAGCAACGTTGTAGTGTTTCCCTTCAGAAAGCTTTTTCTGAAGATATGCACCGAATGTTTCATCCCAGTGGCAGACATATTTGGCCGCATTGATCAAAGCATACCGCAGATAGCGTGAGCCACGCTTTTCCATATGGGAATAAGAGGATTCCAATTGCCCGGATTGATAGGTAGATGGAGAAGCTCCGGCGTATGCAAGGATCTTATCCGGGGAATCAAAGCGGGAGAAATCCCCGATTTCAGCTAGGATCATGGCGCCCATGCGATAGCCTATTCCGGGAATGGTCAGGATCGGGGAGGAGATTTGATCCATGATCCGTTTGATCTCGGATTCGATTTCCGTGATCTCAGAATCCAGTTCACCGATCAGTCGGAGTGTGTGCCTTAATTCCAGGGATTTGGCAGGCATGTTAGAGCCAATGGAGACTCTGGCAGCCTCCCGTATTTCAATCGCTTTCTCCCTGCTGTAACGGCCTTTCGAGGCATTTTCCAACAGCTTTGTCAGGTGTGTCAGATGGCAGGAGCCAATCTCTCTGGCAGAAGGAAGTTCGGAAAGCAGGGTGTACACAGAAGCCAAGTGCAATGATGAAACAAGTTTTTCCAATTCGGGGAAGAGGATGGTGACAAGCCTGGAGACAGACTGTTTGAGCTGAGCACGTTCCTGAACCTTATCAAAACGGTAACGGGTGAGTGACTTTAACTCCTCGTTGTGGTAAGATGTGTCTGAGTAGGACTTCAAGTTTACATCGGACATGAGCATCATAGCAATGGTTCGGGCATCGACCTTATCCGTTTTCGTCTTTCTAAGGCTGAGACTTTTTCTGTAAAGATTTGTGTGGAGCGGATTGATAACGAAGGTGGGGAGACCTTTGTTAATGAGATAACCGAGCAGGTTGTAAGAATAGTGTCCGGTGGCTTCCAGTCCTACTTTTATATTGGACGCATCTGAAGAAATGGATTGGATCTTGGAAAAAAGATCGTCAAATCCATTGCGGTTATTCTGAATGGTAAAAACGGGAAAGAGGACTTCACCCTCCGAGTTAGTGATAAAGCAGTCATGCTTATCCTTAGCAACATCAATTCCAACGTAGATCATAAGAACACTCCTTAGTAATAGATTTAGATACTGTTTAGATCCACAGAGCTCTCTGTGCTTGTAACCTCGTTCTAAATCAACCGTCATGCGGTATCTAACTGATTAACAATGATACAAAGAGACTGTGGTTGGAGCCTCTCTAAAACCATCAAGTGGTAGGAGGAATGAACCAATCCACAGTATCTCCAAACAGTATAGCATACAGACCTTGGAGAGGGTCTATAAACACTACTACTATATAATACGAGGAGAAAACAGGTTATGAGTTGTACAACAAGAGATGAAGTGCTGAAATTAGCAGAGAGTAAATTAGGGGATCTGGTTGAGCTTACCTCAAAACTGATTCAGATTCCCAGCGAAAATCCCATAGGAACACAGAGAGATGTGGTGGATTTCGTAAAAAATTATCTCACATCAGCGGGAATCAGCTGTGAGGAAGTGGGCTGCAATCCAGATTATCCTTGTGTGGTGGCGAAAATCGGAAAAGACGATGGATTCAGTGTTATCTTAAACGGCCACGTGGACGTGGTACCGGCAGGGGACCGGAACCAGTGGGATTTTGACCCATTTTCCGGAGAAATCACAGATAAATGTATTCTGGGACGGGGAACTTCTGATATGAAGGCCGGTGTTGCCGGTGTACTCTTTGCCATGAAGACACTGGTGGAATCCGGAGTAGAATTAAATGGAAATATCCGTCTGCATATTGTTTCTGACGAGGAGAGCGGCGGACAGTACGGAAGTGCATGGCTTTGTGACAACGGATATGCAGAGAATGCAGACGCATGTCTGGTGGCAGAGCCTACGACTCACAGCACCATTGAGATCGGTCAGAAAGGAAAGATTGATCTGATCTTAAAATCTTATGGAAAGTCTGCCCACGGAAGTCTTGCCGGACACCGGGGAGAGAATGCGATTCTGAAGCTTGGAAAAGTTTTGGAAAATGTACAGATGCTTGGTGAGATTGAGGGAAGATACGGTGAAAATCAGAAACAGGCACTGATCAATTCCAAGATTATTGCCAACCAGAAAAACGGTGCCGGCGCAGGAGAAGTCATTGATCATGTCACCGCCAATGTGGGAATAATCAAGGGAGGAACCAGACCGAATATGGTTCCTGATTACTGTGAAGCTATCGTGGATCTGCGAATCCCCCTCGGTGTAACCATCGAAGAGGTGGAAGAGAAGATCAAAGAAATGATCGCAAAGAGCGGCGTCGAAGGCGTGGAGTATGAGCTTGGATGTACAATGCTGGCCAACTATACCGAAATCGACGCTCCGATTGTGGAGGCCATCAAGAAACACGCAGAGGATCTGTGGAAAGAGGAAGTACTTCCGGCATATCAGTGGGCATCCAGCGATGCCAGAGAATACCGTGAGAAAGGAATTCCGACCATCCAGTTTGGACCTTCCAATACCATTGGCATTCACTCCTACAACGAGACAGTGGATATTGAAGACGTGGAGAAATCAGGTCTGATCTATGTATTGTCTCTCTGTGATCTGATGGGTGTGAAATAGAGAGTTCTATTCTAAAAGAAATTTTTACTAAAAGGACTTTTCGTTTGCTGAAAATTATGCAGGCGGAAGGTCCTTTTGTAATGAGTTTTAATGTGCTGATTTGGATGTAAAAATCAGAAGTATCACAATAGATATCAGGATTTATAATTTTTATAGAAAGATTTTATAATCATGTGTCGTAAAATCTATTGTAGACAATTGCTAGTTTTGATATGATATTATATATATCGACTCAAAAATGGATTTACAGAAATTAAGAGGGTGTTAGAGTAGAAAAATATATTTTGGAAAGGGGAAAAAATGAATGGGCAGTTTAACAGAGATTGGAAATATTCCATCTTTAAAAAAATTAGTGTATGATAATTTGAAGGAACGAATTATCAGCGGAGAGTTGAAACCGGGAACAAGACTGCGGGAAGAGGATCTCTCAGAGGAGATGAATATCAGCAGGGCTCCGATAAGGGAGGCTTTCAATATGTTGGAACGAGATGGATTTACAGTTATTGTACCGAGAAAAGGTGCGATTGTAGCTGAGGCAACAAAAGAAGAGAGAGACTATATCTGGGAAATGCGGGGAATTTTGGAACCATATGCGGCCGTAAAATCCATGCCATTAATTTCTGAGGAAGAGATTAATAAAGTTGAAAAAGACTTGAAAAAGGTACAGGAAAATCCGGATGACTTGGAATTATATATGAATTCTGATCTGGAATTGCATGAGATGCTTTTTCAAAATTTGGATAATCATTTTTTGAAAGATACACTTGAAAATATGAGAGCACATTCTTTGAGGATGCGCTGGGCAGTGGAGAATACCTGTCCCGGACAAAGGGGAGATATTGAATCAGAATCAATAAAAGAGCATTTGAAAATATTGGAAGCACTGAAAAAAAAGGACAAAAAAATGGTATATGATGCGGTATACGATCATATACAAAAAAGCAAAGACCGAATTTTATCAGAAAAATAGAAGAGTAAAGTAAGAAGATGTGGGCAAAGTCGTCAGGAAGAGGAATTTTGCGCACATTTTTTTCTTATGAAGATAGAAGGATTTAACACTTTAGATTGATAAATAAAGATTCACGAAAATAAATTCAGAATTTTGTGTAAAATAAACGAAAATCTAGAAATAAAGTAATAATAATTGACAGATTGAAGATACTTACTTATAATTGCAATATACCAAAGAAGAATCATAGGCGAAAGCGTATGATATTTTTTAAAAGACTTATTGTCGACAATAAACAATAGATAAAGAACGAATAACTACGAGCAGAGATACCTGCGAAAATGTTATGCTGTAAAACATATTGTAGACAATAGGCAAAATGAAATCTATGTACGTATGAAAAACAAAACGAAAAATATCAGGAAGGGAGAAAGATTATGCCGATTACAACTGCGTCAAAAGATCGTGTGATGACAGGAGTACATTTTATGTTGGGTAATTATGCATTGGTAGAAGGCGCAATCACAGCAGGTTGCAATTTCTTTGGCGGATATCCCATTACTCCGGCAAATGAGATTTCAGAGAGAATGTCTCAGAGACTTCCTCAAGTGGGAGGAAAATTTGTACAAGGAGAAGATGAATTATGTTCTATCTACGCCTGTGCGGGCGCTTCCCTTGCAGGTGGAAAGGTAATGACAGCTACGGCTAGTGCCGGATACAACTATATGCAGGAGGGACTTGGATATTGTTATGCTGTGGAGGCACCCATCGTTGTAGCGGATGTTCAGAGGTGCCGTGGAGAGAATTATGCCAGCCAGGCAGATGTTTATCAGATGAGATATGGAGCCAGCGGAGATTACGAAGCGATTGTTGTGTGCCCGTCATCTGTCCAGGAACTATATGATTATACGATTTGGGCTTTTAATCTTGCAGAAGAATATAGAAATCCTGTCATTGTCATGTCAGAGACTACAATTGCGTTGATGAGAGAACGTTTGGATATTCCGGATGCTGATCAGATTCAGATTTACAATCGGAAATATACAACGAAGTCTCCGGATGAGTATCTTCCTTTTGCAGCTCCAGAGAATGGATGCCCGGAGATGGCACCTCTCGGCAAAGGCTATCATACTATTTATTCCTTGAACCCACATGATGAGAGAGGCGACATTGAGTGGGATCCAGAAGTTTTTGATCGTCTTTATAAGAGAGTCTGTGGAAAGATTACAGAGAATCGAGATAAGATCTGCAAAACGGAGAGCTTCATGATGGATGATGCGGAATATGCCATGATTGCATATGGAAGTGAAGTCAGACCAGCAATGGAAGCTGCACAATTGGCAAGAGAGATGGGAATAAAAATCGGTGTTTTGAAATTGTGTAATGTTTGGCCGGTTCCGGATAAGGCAATTCGTGAAGTGGCTGGAAATGTCTCCAAAATTTTTGCTGTGGAGATGAATATGGGTAAGTATGTACGCGAGATTGAAAGAGCGGCAGCTGGAAAATGCGAAGTTATTCCTGTGACAAAGAATTTAGGACTGGTACATACTGGCCTGGAGATCCTGGATGCTATTAAGAAGGGGGTAAAGTAAGTCATGAGTGAACAGAAAATAAATCCCAGAAGAAAATATTTAAGGCCGGAGAAACTTCCTCACTTTTTTTGCTCAGGATGTGGCTGTGGTCAGGTATTGAATTATTATACGCAGGCACTGGAAGAACTGGGAATGGATCCGGAATATATGCTTCACATCGGAGGCGTAGGCTGTACTGCGAGAATTCCCGTTTATTTAAAGACGGATATGTTTCATGGGGTACATGGAAGAACTTTGGGATGGGCCACTGGAGTTAAGATGATGCAGCCAGATTTACCGGTGGTAATTTTTGCAGGAGACGGTGACGTGGCATCAATTGGAGGAAATCATCTGATTCATGCCGCTAGAAGAAATTTGGACGTGACGGTAGTCATGGTAAATAACCTGAATTTTGCTATGACAGGAGGTCAGGTAGCCCCCACCACTCCAGAAGACAGCAAGACAATGACAACGCCTTACGGCAGTGATGAACCAAGATTTGACGTCTGTGAGTTAGTAAAGGCTGCGGGCGCCACCCATGTAGAGAGATGGACAACCGCTCAGCCTGTGCAGTGCAAGAAGGCAATGGAGCGGGCGCTTACCCATAAAGGTTTCTCATTGATTGAGATCGTTTCTCAGTGTCCTACGCATTTTGGAAGATATGCCCTGAAGACCGGTGACCCCAACGCCGTAGTTGAATGGATTAAGGGTTATACCTATACGGATGCTCAGGCCAAGAAGATGGCTCCGGAGGAACTGGAAGGGAAGCTCCGCTGCGGCCAGTATATCTGTGTGGACAAACCTGTGTATGCAGGTACGACAAATCTGATGTGAGGAGGAGAAAAGATGTTAGCTTATCCGCAGAAAATCAGCCTTTGTGGTTTCGGAGGCCAGGGAATTATTCTCTCTGCAGTAATCTTGGGAACTACGGCTGTGACAAAAGGAAATCTCTATGCAGTTCAGACACAATCTTACGGTTCTGAGGCAAGAGGAGGACAGTGTCAGGCTGAACTGATTATTGATAAAGAACCAATTAACTCACCGATTGCAGAGACCAAAAATTTATTAGTGGCATTGTTTCAGACAGCCTATGAAAAATATATAGATACCTTGGATGAGGATGGGTATCTGATCATCGACCCCCAACTGGTGACCAATATTACCCGTCCCATTAAAAACACCTTCGAGCTTCCTGCAACTCAGATTGCAGTGGATTTGGGAAACCGGATGGCTGCCAATATGGTAGTCTTAGGTTTCCTGAGCGAAGCTCTTGGGATTATCAAAAGAGAAGATCTGCTCGAAGTTGTAAAAGATAATGTTGCAGAAAGATTTGTAGAATTGAATTTCAAGGCAGTGGATGCAGGAATTGCCTATGCGAAAGAACATCATTTGTATGCAGAAGATTAATCGCGGAAAGGAGATCTGTCATGGATTTATTTGAATATGAAGGCAAACAACTCATGAGACAGTTTGAAATCCCTGTTCCCCAAAGTTTTCTGATATCCTCCCCGGCAGAGAAGGCGCCCATGGAATATCCTTTTGTATTGAAAGCACAGGTGATGACCGGAGGACGTGGAAAAGCAGGCGGTGTGAAAATCTGTGAGAATGAAAAAGATTATGAACACCATAAACAGAATATTTTCAACATGCAGATCAAAGGACATAAAGTGCATGGACTTCTTGCGGAACAGATGGTGAAGGCGGAAAAGGAATTATATTTATCGATTACACTCCAAGGTGTTCAAAAACCAACGCTGATTGCCAGCCGAATGGGTGGGATGGATATTGAACAGGTGTCCAGGGAGACACCAGATGAAATCGTAAAAATAGAGATTGATCCCTTTACCCGTTTAAAAGCGTATCAGAAGAAATATTTAGCTAAGAGGTTGGAAATCGTAGATTTGCCAGATTTTTATGAGTTTGTGGAGAAAGTGGAGAATGCCTTTTTTACCACAGGTGCAAAATTGGTGGAAATCAATCCCCTTGGTCTGGTGGATGGAAAATTGATGGCAATGGATTCCAAATTTTCTCTGGACGATCACACGAGATCTATGAAAGATGTGATGGAGCAGCTAAAAGAAGAACGAAAGAAATTGTACACATATCAGCCGCCAGAGGAAGAAAAGACTACGATTACTTATGTGCCGCTTGAAGGAGATGTGGGATTAATCTCCGATGGGGCAGGAACAGGAATGCTGACCCTGGATCTTTTGAATGATGAAGGTCTCCATGTTGCATCTTTTTGCGAGCTTGGAGGTATGACTTCAGAAGAAGTTATGTATCGCGCTATGGATCTGACTTTGACAGAACATCCCGAAATAAAAGGAGTGATGATTGTTCTGATTGGTGGATTTAACCGGATGGATAATATGGCACTTGGAATCACTAAATATGTAAGGGAACATCAGGTGAAAATTCCAATTTATACCAGGATGTGTGGCACGATGGAAGAAATCGGGCTGAAGACTATGAAGGAAGCTGGAATGAATACATATAACAATCTGACACAGACAGTCAAAGATCTGGCGAAAGCGATAAAGGAGGGATAAAAGTTATGGCAATTTTAATTAATAAAGACACCAAAGTTCTGGTGCAGGCCATCACTGGAAAATCCGGATCCTTACAGACAAAAGTGATGCTGGAAGCCGGAACACAGATTGTTGCGGGAGTTACACCAGGCAAAGGTGGCCAGGATATTTATGGTATACCGGTTTATGATTATGTCTGTGAAGCTAAGAAAGAGCATGATTTCGATACTGTGATCAGTTTTGTTCCCCCAGCCGGTGCAAAAGATTCCTGTTTTGAAGCAATTGACGCGGGAATTCGATTATTGGTTCTGACTACAGAAGAAATTCCTCTTCAGGATGTGGTGGAGATTATTGCTTATGCCAAGGCACATGGGACAACATTAGTGGGTCCTGGCTGTGCAGGAGTCATTGCACCGGGAGTTTGTAAAGTGGGAGCCCATCCTGTGCGGTTCTTTATGCCAGGTGAGGTAGGTGTCGTCTCAAAGAGTGGAGCCCTTTCCTATGAGATTGGCAAAACGTTGACAGATAATCATATTGGACAGTCCAGCGTAGTGGCCATTGGAGGAGGACCTATGTGGGGTTTTACGCAGAAAGACGCCATTGCTTTGTACAATCAGGATCCGAATACAAAAGTGATTGTATTATTGGGTGAAATCGGAGGTGGCTCAGAAGAAGAAGCTGCAGCCTATATTAAAACTCATGTGACAAAACCGGTGGTATCTCTAATTGTGGGACGAAATGCTCCGCAGGGAAAGAGCTTGGGTCATGCAGGTGCAATTGTCAACGGAAATGTGGGAACAGCAAAGACAAAAATAGAAGCTTTGAAAGATGCAGGGGTTCATGTTGTAAAGAATCCGACAGAGATGGTGGATACAATTCGGGCTTTGTTGGATTAAGCTTTCGGAGAAATTCGCAAAATTGAACTTATGCAACAGAAAGAAAGGAAGAAAGTTATGGCGGTATATATCGATCAGGAATTGTGCAAAAGCTGCAAGATCTGCATTAATACCTGTCCAAAGAATGTGTTTGAGATCACACACAAAGTAAATAAGAAAGGTTATAACTATGTGGAGGCGGTAAGAGCAGAGGATTGTATTGCCTGTCACAAATGTGAGATTTCCTGTCCGGACTTCGTCATTGATATTGAAGATTAGAGAGGAGCCGGCTGAATGAAAAAGACTATCGGGATTATAGGAGGAATGGGGCCGCTTGCCACCTGTGATCTGTATCAGAAAATCATTGAAGTGACAAAGGCTCATAGCGACCAAGAACATATCCGAGTATGTATTGACGGAAATACAGAGATTCCGGATAGAACCGAGGCGATCTTGCATGGAGGAAAAGATCCTCTGCCCGAGATGGTACGGAGTGCAGTTCGTCTGGAAAGTATGGGTGCAGATGTGTTAATAATGCCCTGCAATACAGCACATTATTTTTATAAAGAAATTCTTCCGTTTGTGAAGATTCCTTTTCTGAATATGTTGGAAGAGACTGCAGATGCGGCGGCCAGGATGGGAATAAAAAAAGCGGGACTTCTTGCTACCGATGGAACTGTGAAGTCGGAAGTATATAAAAAAGCATTTGATAAGCAGGAAATCCCACTGGAAATTCCTACGGAAGAAGAACAAAAATCCGTGATGGAATTGATTTATGACGGAGTGAAAGCAGGAAATGATGAGTTGGACACAGGGAAGTTTGAACAGGTCATGAATAATCTTTTGAGCCGGGGAGCACAAATTTTAATTCTTGGATGTACAGAATTGCCTGTAGCATTTAAGAAATGGAAGTTCAGTCAGCCGGCTTTGGATCCGACTTTGGTGTTGGCGTCCAGGGCAGTTCAGTATTTGAAAGTTGAAGTGAAAGATAAGATGAAATATTAGGAGGGAGCCCTTTGTTAAGTGAAATAGTAAAAAATATTACTCCGTCAGCTACATGCGAATTGGAGGGTGTTGTAGCTGATATGGAAAACGCAGGGATTGATGTGATTGAGTTAAATGCAGGTGAGCCAGACCTTGCTACTCCTTCAAATATAGTAGATGCATGTACAAAGGCGATGAAAGCAGGCAAGACAAAATATGTAAACGTTACAGGTATTGCCCAATTGAGGGAAGCAATCTGCAGAAAATTAAAAAGGGATAATCATGTAGAATATCAGCCATCGCAGATTTGTGTATCTACAGGAGCAAAACAAGCTTTAAATAATGCAGTCTTGGCAGTGACGAATCCAGGAGATGAAGTGATTATTCCCATGCCAGGCTGGGTAAGCTATGTGGAGATTGTAAAACTAGTAGGTGCAGTTCCAGTCTGTGTAGAATGTAAATCTGATTACCAGTTGGATTTAGATGCAATTGAAAAAGCAATTACTTCAAAAACGGCGGCTATTATTATTAATACTCCAAATAATCCGACAGGAGCAGTTTATGATCGGAAATCTCTTGAGAAACTGGTTGAACTGGCAGTAAAAAATAACTTCTATATTATATCAGATGAAGTTTATGAAAAATTAATTTATGGAGACAGCAAGCATGAATGTGTAGCTTCTTTTTCGAAGGAAGCATACGATCACTCTATTATTATCAACGGAATGTCTAAGGCATATTGTATGACCGGATGGAGAATTGGTTATTCCGCGGCACCAGCAGAAATAGCTGCGGGAATTAGTGCAATTCAGGGACATACTACATCGAATAGTACCACTTTCGTTCAGTGGGCAGCAATCGAAGCGTTGGATCACAATGATGCAACGATTCAAGAAATGGTAAAAGAATTTTCAAAGAGACGAGATTATACATATGAGCGTTTAACTGCCATGAGGGGAGTCAAATGTAATAATGTAGAAGGTGCTTTTTATCTTTTGCCAGATGTGAGTTTTTATTTTGGAAAAGGAGATGGAAAACGGATCATTCAGGATTCCTTTGATTTTTGTGATTATATTTTGAAAGAAGCAAGAGTGGCAATTGTACCAGGAGCCGCTTTTATGGCACCTAATATGGTGAGAATTGCTTATACGAATTCCATGGAAAAGATCAAGGAAGGAATGGATCGGATGGAAGAAGCATTAGGAAGGTTAAATTAAAAAGTTATGTACAAAGAGCAAAAAATGAACATATTACAGTCAACGTTTTGCATTACAGAAAATTAGTAAGATGAAAATCAAGGGGAGGAGTGAGAAAAAAGTTTGTAAGGGATAAGACGTTGACTTAATAAAGAATAAATAAAAGATGGGAGGGATATAGAAAAATAAAAAAGAGTGTAAGAAGTGATTGAAGTTTTGGGTTTTCTGCACACTTTATCTTACACTCTCCAGAGATTATCGAATTAGCAATGATTACCAATTTAATTTTGGAGTAGGATTACAATTGCCGTTGTCGATCCAACCCCAATCGCAATATCTTTTTGTCTATGGATGTTATCCATTATTAAGAAGCTATGCAGGTTATATATTGGGGATTCATTACTAAAACTATATCTTTATTTTATACAATTTTTTGCAAATTGTATTGTAAAAAAAAGATGTTTAGGATTTTAAACAAAATAAACGTGAGTCATTAAAAATATTAAAGAGTATGGGATTTTTCCACAACATAAAGATTAAGGAGGCGGGGAAATATGACAAATGAAAAATTAAGCCTGAAAGATTACGCCAAGGCGTTAGGACCGGGAGCTATTATGTCTGCGGCAATCATTGGACCAGGAACAGTAACCACAGCTTCTCAGCAAGGTGCCTTATATGGTTACACTTCCCTTTGGGTAATTTTGGCAGCCTGTTTGATTGCTTATTTCTTTCAGGAACCGGCTATGCGTATTGCTATTGGCTGTAAAGAAACTGTTATGGTCGGTGTTCGGGAACATTTGAGTTCCGGCGTGGCGAAATTTCTTTGGATTGTAATTTTTGTCGGAAGTATTGCTTTTCAAGCAGGTAATTTAACAGGTGCAGCCATGGCTTTGGAATTTTTTATTCCGAGTATTTCGACATTAACATGGTCGGTGATTATGTCCGCACTGGCATTTATTGTTGTCATGATGAACCGTTATAAACTTATTGAGAACATTAATCAGGTTTTAGTTATTCTGATGGTGCTTGCATTTGTACTGACGGCCGTTACTTCGGGTCCTGATATTGGTGATATGGTAACGGAGGGATTTTCTTTTCACATTCCAGGCGGAAAGGTAGTGTAAAAAACTTTGTGGCTTTGGTAAAAAATGGCTCCTTTTTGGTAAGAATTACAGATATGACAATTCTTATCGAAAAGGAGTTTATTTATGGCAGTAGCAAAAGACCAAATCCGACAGATT
>DXIX01000034.1 GCA_019112635.1 Candidatus Blautia intestinigallinarum
GGAAGTACGGTAACGTATGGAGCTGACTGCTACTAATCGGTCGAGGGCTTGACCAAGGGCCGGTGAGAGTGGAGAGAGAAGAAGAAAGAGAAACTCAAGAACCGGCAGCCGAATTTCCAAGAAGGATTTGAATGTATGCAGTTTTGAAGGTACGGAGAAGAGGGAGTGGCGGTGGAGCCACTTTCTTTTGTAAAGAAGAGAAACTGAAAGACGATTGACAAAGGAATGCCGGTATGGTATAAATAGAGTGTTGCCGAGTGTTGCCGGAGGATCGTCAACGAGAAAAGAAAAAAGAAATAAAAATAAAAGAATAAAGGGGATTGGTCAAATGGTATGACAGGAGTCTCCAAAACTCTTAGCGGGAGTTCGATTCTCTCATCCCCTGTTATGGAAAAGCCTTGGGAACCGCGTAGAACGTGGGTTTCTGGGGCTTTTGTTTTTGTGAATGAAAAAAGGTAACATGGAAGGTAACAGGAACACAGGTTTTGGATAATCATCTGATTAGAGTGGAGGACAGAAATCCGATGGAGTGTCTTATTTGCGAAAAAACTTCCATTAAGTCTAAAAAGGCTGGTAAAGCGGTGCAAATAGCCGGATTTACCAACCTTTTTATGGACTTAGATTGACTTCACAATGTTTTCAAGTAATAACGCTATGTCCTTAATTTGTTCATCAATTTGATTGAGATTCTGTCCTATTGGACTTAACTTTTCATCTAATTTCTCATCTAATAATTTTGATATAGCTAGTAATAATTCTTCGTTTGACATAAGATCATATCCATTTCCGGCTCTTTTAATATGTCTGGAGAGCACACGTTCTAAAGGCTTAAGGTGTTACTATCGGTTTTCCATCTTTATCAAGCAACGGCGTAAAGCCTGCGGCATTTCCATTTCTATGAAATACATAGTTTACACCCGTTTCGGTGTCAATCCAAATTTCAATAATATCTATAGTCCCTTGTTGATAGATTTTTTTGAAACGATCCATAAGTATCCCTCCCATAGTTTAGATTTTTAATAGCAATATTATATCAGTATATTATAGTATTGTCATTACATTCTAATCTCGATTGGGAGTATTTTGCTCCCGGCTCTTCAGAGTTTTCTGAGAGTCCGGGAGTACTTTTAATATGAAAGAATTTTTTTGCAGATAAGCATAGATTCAAGATTTGTTGTTGACGGGAATGAAAGCAATCAGAGTGAATTCTGTGTCAGTGTAAGAAATTTCCATGGTTCCGCCGCAGCGATTTACCATATTTCTGATATTTGGAATTCCGATTCCATGATTTTGATGATTATGTTTTCCGGTGACAAAGTGATTGCCTTTTTGAATAATCTCATTTTGTTTGGCATTTTTCAGCTCGTAGCTTAGAAAGCCATTGGCGAGTCTTGCTTTTAACAGGATTCTTCTCAGAGAAACATCTGAAATCTGCTGGTTCGCCTCTATAGCATTGTCCAGGCTGTTGGCAAACAGGCTGCATAAGGCGACAGAATTCAGAGGAATTTCTTGAGCGATATCAATCTGAAATTCACAGGAAATCTGATGTTTGCGGGCAAGGCTGTACTTGGAATTCAGTACGGCGTTGAGAATGGGATCTGGACAAAACGGCCGCAGGTTTGTGTTAAATTCTTCGGAAAGTTGTGATAAATATTCCTCAGCGTTGTGCTCTTCATGATTCTGCAGCATCAAGGAGAGAATGTTGAGGTGATTTTTCATATCGTGCCGCAATCTTCGTACCTGCTGTTGATTTTCCTCCAGTTCCTGATAGTAGTTTTTCTCATAGTGAAAAGCCTGTAATTCCATTTCCGCATGCATCATACGTGAGAGATAAGAACCCAAGATGCAGATGCCCAGGTTCGTGATGATACAGGCGAAACAGGCGGGGTAAGCGGAATAAGATGTTAATATTTCGCTCTCATAGATCACAGTAATAACGCTGACGAAAGAGGCCAGGCAGACAACACTGAGAATCATCCAGGTGTAAGAGGTAAAGTTTTCTGTGATCTGTGATAGATGACTTTTTGTAAAACGGTAAACCAGATACCAGAAGGGAATCCGGAGCATACCGCTGGCCAATCCCAGAAGAGACTCCTGAACTGCCGGAAGATTTTGATGAAATATGTGGAGCCAGATCAGAAATCCTAAGTCTTCTGTCATAAAGTTAATTGCAATCATCAAGGGATAGAAGATCAGGACAGCACAAATTCGGGGCATGATATCTCCTGTACAGCAGACGAAAACCAAAAAGAACATGCCGGCGAGAAAGACCAGACAGCCGATAAGTTCTTCAGGATAAACGATAGCGTTTGATATAGAGAGCAGGATAAGAAAGCTTAGGATTTTGCTCCATATGGAACTGCGGAATGTGAGCATCTGGCGTAGAGCGAGATAGAAAAATGCAGAATAAGAGATGATAAGAAAAAAAATTGCAATTTGGATAGCATATGTGAACATTTCGATCAGTTCCTTTCATTTAACATATATTTGGCATAAGCCACGGAGAGGTCCTGCTTGCAGGAGCGGCTGATGGGAAGAGAATCTTCTCCCAGATACGCAGTGCTTTTCTCAATCGCATTCAGATATCGCAGATTGATGAGATAGCGGTTGTGAATACGGACAAAACAGTTTGGCAGTGTGTTTTCCAGATCGCTGAGTTTCCCGTAAAAAGACAGGGTATCGGATTGGGTAACCACATAGACAGAATGTTTTTCACTGAAAAAATACCGGATGCTCCCGAAGGGCAGGCGGATGTTTCCGGACCGCTGTTCTATGAGAAGCCCTGTGTCGGCAGCCGCATTTAACTCATTCAATGCGGTATGGAGCAGACTCAGGATTTTTTCTTTTTTATAGGGTTTTAGGATATAGTTCAGAGCTCTGACTTCATATCCCTGAAAGACGAAATCAGGATGAGATGTGATAAAAATGATCACAGCATGAGCGTTTTTGCTCCGGATAATTTTTGCAGTGTCCATTCCATTGAGTCCTTCCATCTCAATGTCAAGAAAAAAGATCTGCTGATCTTTTTCCGGACTGAGATCCCGGATCAGGGACTTGCCACTGTGGTATTCGGTGATACGGCAGGAAATGCCGCACAGATCTAATTCTGTCTGTAAAATTGTCCGGAGGTTCCGGCAGAAAACCGGTTCGTCGTCACACAGGATTAGTTCTAACATTTTTGCCTCCAATATAAAAAATTCCTTGACTATCATATCATAATTATACAAAAATTTGAATTCCAAACTTGTCAAAAAAATAGCTAAACTTGCAAATTGGTTCTATGTGAAAGAGAAGGAAAGTTTTATACAATAAAGACAGTTCAAGAGGGACAGGAGGAGAAAAAGATGTTAAAAGTAAATCATTTGTATAAAAGTTACCGCAGCGGCGGCAATACATACGAGGTTTTGAAAGATGTGAATTTTCAGGTAAAAGAAGGGGAATTTGTAGCTGTGATGGGGCCTTCCGGAAGTGGAAAGACGACACTGCTAAATTGTATTTCCTGTTTCATTCCTCATGATCGGGGAGAAATCCTCTTAAAAGGAGAGGAACTTTCCAAGCTAAATGAAAAGCAGATTGCCAAGGTTCGAAATCAGAAACTTGGATTTGTCTTTCAGGACTTTATGCTTTTGGATGGGTTGACAGTGTTTGAAAATGTCTGTCTGCCGAAGGTGATCAAAGAAGAACCTTACAAAAAGATGGAAGAAAAGGCGGAGGGACTTTTGAAAATGTTTGATATCGCTTCTATACGGAATAAATATCCGGCAGAGATATCCGGCGGACAGAAACAGCGTACAGCAGTGGCAAGAGCCCTGATGAATGACCCTCTGCTGATTCTTGCCGATGAGCCTACAGGAAATCTGGACAGCCGTTCCAGTGAAGCTGTGATTCAGGCTTTTGTGGAAGCGAAGAAGAAATTGAATGCCACCACGTTTATGGTGACACATGACAGTTTTTCTGCCAGTTACTGTGACCGTGTGATTGTGATGAAGGATGGGAAGGTTTACCAGGAATTGACAAGAATGGGACAGCCCAGAGAATTTATGGAAGAGCTTCTGGAAGTATTGGGCAGAATGAATGGCGGTGAGAGATTATGAGGCTGACAAAAGTTTGGGGGAAATTAAGAAAGAAAAATAAAGAACATTACCGTCAGTTTTATTTCTGTGTGTGGTTTGCGGTGATGTTGATTGGCTCTTACTTAATGATGTTATGCAGTCCTCTGGTGAGTGAGACATTGCCGGTGGGCGGAGATTCCAGAAAACAGGTTTACATGATTTTCTGTGTGGCCGCTGTGGGATGCATCATATTTGTTGTCTATGCAACGGGACTGTTTCTGCGGTATAAGAGCCGTGAAGTCGGGGTTTTTCTGGCGCTGGGAACAGATAAAGGGAGATTGTCCCGCGCACTGATCTGGGAGATGGGACAAGGAGTGCTGAAAATTGCGTTGCTGGGATTGTTTACCGGAGGAATTCTTGCGCTTCTCATTGGAAAAATATTTGAGGCGATAGCGAAAGAGGCGACGGATTCTAAATTTGCATTTACTTTGCCGGGAATTGGATTGGGTGTTTTGTTTTCTGTAGTTATTTTCCTGATTATTCTTGTGCAGGCGGTACGTTTTATGAGACGCAGTAATATCATGGACATTTTGAATGAACAGAGAAAGCAGGAATCTGTGAAAAAGATGGTTTCTCCCAGATATCTGGCAAGCGGTCTTCTATTGACGGTAACTGGCCTTCTGGTTGGTTTTGTTCTTCCTACGGTGGTTGTCAATTTGTTTCATCACTGGCTGGGCAGCTGGACGAATCTGTTTTATTTGCTGACCTTGGTTGGGTTGTATCAGATCATGGTATATTCCATATCCTGTCATCGAAGAGGAAAAAATCCCCAGAAATATTACCGCAATCTGGTGAGTTACGGAATGTTAAAATTCCAGGGAAGATCCATTGTGCGGAACATGCTGGTGATCACACTGCTTTTGGCTGGTGGATTGTTTGCGGCATTTTACATTCCCACACAGAGTAGCTCTTTCCAGACAGGACTAGAGAAAAATGAAGCTTTGTATTCCTGGTATTACACAGAAGACGCAGATGAATTGACACAGGAAGATGTCCTGGATCTGGCAAAGAACTTCGGTGTGGAGATTTCTAATTACCGGGAAGGCGAGTTTGTTCAGGCGGTGGGAAGCGGTGTGAACCGTGACCTTGTGGATGAAAATGGAAATCTGATAGAACAATATGAAGAACAGCATGCGGTGTATGAGTACATCGGTGCCAGCCAGTACGAAGCGCTGACCGGTGAGAAGATTTCTGTGGAGGATGGAACGTATTATATGATTCAGTCGCCGGATGCTTATGAAAATATTTTTAATAAGTTCGATGATATGGACAAGGTCTATCTGGATCAGGAAGATACATTTCTCCCGTTAAATTTTGCTGGAACTGTGATTTATCAGTCTTTGGTTAACGGAGACTGGGGATTTGATATCAATGCCAGATATGTGGTCAGTGACAGGGATTACGAGCGTATTGAACAGGGAACCGGAGAATATCCGAAAGTCCGTCAGGTACTCTTTGACAGTTCCAGAGGTACTTCGGCAGTAGACTTTTGCAGGGAACTGTACCGCAGCTTTGCCCAGAGAATGTCTGATTCCATGAAGGTAGGAAGCAATTATGATGCTTACCTGGCGAAAACCAGCGGTGAAGACAGTATGTATGCTATGAAAGCTGTCTATAATCCGGACAATCCTGTTCAGGAGAGTGACTGGCAGTTTAAGCCGACCTTGGTTCTTTTAGAGGAGGAAAACGGTCTGTTGACTTACGCGGTTTATCTGCTTTTATTCCTGTATGTGGCGGCGATCTGTCTGGCAGCGGTGGAGATTATTTCTTATGCGAGAAGTCAGACTGTAGGTCTTGCCGGGAGACAGGTATTTGAAGATCTGGAGAAACTGGGGGCTAATCATACCTATATCCGCCGGGTTTTGAAAAAGCAGATTCAGAAAGTTTTTGTGCTTCCCACGGTGGTAGGCAGTTTGGGAATTCTGGCTTTTGAAGTTCTGATGTTGGGGATGAATGACGGAAGATATACATCAGGCGAAATTCAGATGATACCGGTGTTGCTTGTTGTGATTTTGGCAGTGTCCTTATGTCAGTATTTGATGTATCGTTTTTCCGTGAGAAAAGTAACCGGACAACTGAATCTGTGATGAGAAAAGCTCCTGGCGGACAAGAAGAGATCTGTCTGCTGGGAGTTTTCTGATTTGAGGAGAATGTCATGGAAGAAAATAGGAAAGAAGAATTTCAGGTTTTGCCTTCCGAAGTTATTCAGATGATTCTAAGGGAGAAGGAACATGGAAAAGAAGGGTGGATTGAGCTGTCTGTATTATTTCCCAAGGAGTATCGGTCATATCTTTTGGAAGTGTTAAACAGTAACCGTCATCATGCCTTCTTTTCTTATGCTTATATTCGAAAGCGCTTTTTAACCGAGGCGGATCTTTGCCGGATTCTGCGAAAGCAGCTTCTCTGCCTCACAGAAGCGGGAAGACCTTGTTTTGAGAGGGTAAAATTCATAAAGATTGGAAAAAAATGGTTTCTGTACCTGAGATATCGGTCATAATTCATAGAATTTTTACATACTATCTCTTGAAAAAGTCCAAAGAATCCCGTATAACTAGGGATAGGTAGTTGATATGATTATGGATTTGTATTGCATCTTTCCGACAGAGCGGAGAAATTTTTATTCCGCATGTCCTGTTTTGCGGACGGATGCAGAATGAGAGGAGGAAACTGTATGAAAGAGAATCTGGATAATAAATACATTACCTTTACGATTGGAAAGCAAAAAAGAATTGCTTTGATTGCTCATGATGGCAAGAAAGAAGAGATGATTCAGTGGTGTGAGGAACACAAGGAGATTCTGCAGCGTCATTTTCTGTGCGGAACAGGAACGACGGCCAGGCTGATCAGTGAGAGAACTGGTCTTCCGGTGAAGGGATATAACAGCGGTCCTCTGGGAGGAGACCAGCAGATTGGGGCGAAGATTGTGGAAGGAGGAATTGATTTTGTCATTTTCTTCTCAGATCCTTTGGAGGCCCAGCCGCATGATCCTGACGTGAAGGCTCTGCTGCGTATTGCTCAGGTGTACGATATTCCCATCGCGAATAATAAAGCTACGGCAGACTTCATGGTCACCTCGAAATATATGGAAGAAGAGTATCAGCATGAGGTGTTGAATTTCAGGCAGAGCATTGCGAATCGTGTGGAGGCAATGAAATAGATTACCGGAGAAGAAAATATGGAGAAAAAGGAAATTTTAAGAAAGCTGGATCACACGTTGCTGAAGCAGACTGCGACCTGGGAACAGATTCAGAAGATCTGTGAAGAGGGGATGGAGTATCAGACAGCGTCCGTGTGTATACCTCCCTGTTATGTGAAAAGGGCGAAGGAGTATGTGGGAGATCGGCTGCCGATCTGCACAGTGATCGGTTTTCCAAACGGAAATACTACGACGCAGACGAAAGTACAGGAAGCCAGGGAGGCACTGGCAGACGGTGCAGATGAGATTGATATGGTGATCAATCTAGGTATGGTAAAAGAAGGAGATTATTCATCCGTATATGAGGAGATTTGCTGCCTTCGAGAAGTCAGCCGGGGGAAAATTCTGAAAGTGATTATTGAAACCTGTCTGCTTACTCAGGAGGAAAAGATAAAACTTTGTCAAGTGGTGACAAAGGCAGGTGCAGATTTTATCAAGACTTCTACCGGCTTTGCGAAGGGAGGAGCCACTTTTGAGGACGTGCGTCTGCTTCGAGAACATGTGGGAGAAAATGTGAAGGTAAAAGCAGCAGGAGGGATTTCTTCTGTGGAGGATGCGGAAAAATTCCTTGCGCTTGGCGCGGACCGTCTGGGAACCAGCCGTCTGATTCAACTGCTGATGAAGAGCTGATGGGCTGAGAAGGTGAGAATATGAAAGCGTTTTGGATGATGCAGGGAGTCTGTCTTCTACGCCTGTTGGTGGCAGCATTCTGCGGAATGATAATAGGCTATGAGCGGGACAGCAAGCTGAAGATGGCGGGAATCCGTACTCATTCTATTGTGGCACTGGCCTCTGCGCTAATGATGGTGATCTCCAAATATGGCTTTGGGGATGTGCTGAGTTTAGGAATGAATCTGGATCCATCCAGGGTAGGAGCGGCTGTAGTCACAGCGGTAAGCTTTCTGGGGGCAGGTGTGATTTTTACCAGAAACCAGAACGTAAAAGGATTGACCACAGCTGCCGGGCTTTGGGCCACTGTGGGAGTGGGTCTGGCTGTGGGAGCGGGTATGTATGTGATTGGCATCACAGCAGCAGTCATGATTATTTTGCTGCAGCTTCTCTCACATCGAAATGTGCCGTTTGCGAAATCTGCCTCAGTGGAAGAGATTGTTGTGAAAGTCAGCAGTGAACAGGATCTGGAGCAGTTTATGGAGAGGGTCTTCCACTCCAAAAAGATTGAGATTGTGTCTGTGCGTATTGCAAGAGCGGAAGACCATTATCTGTTTATAAAACTGGCGGTTTCTTTTCCAAAAGATTATAAAATCGAGAATCTCTTAAGGCTGATGCAGGAGGAAGAAGAGATTCAGTCCATTGATGTGTAAGTCAGAATCTCTCTTTGGTAATTCATAAGAAGTTGAAAGGTCTCTTCATGGGAAGGAAAGATATGCCCATCCCAGGAGGCAACGGGCATAATTCCCAGAAGAGAGTTGGTCAGGAAGATCTCGTCAAACTCGGGAATCTGAGCAGGGTAAATGACAGACTCTGTGACGGGATATCGTTGATTTAAATATTCGCGGATAATTCCTTTCAGGAGTCCGCATTTGGCGGCAGGCGTAAAAAGCCTGCCGTTTTTCAAAAAGAAAATATTGGTGGTGGCGCCCTCACAAATCTGCTCTCTGGAATTCAGAAAGATGGGTTCATCGAATCCACAGGTGTGGGCATGGCGTTTTTCCAGAATATTTTCTCCGTAATTTCCGGTTTTGTGATAAGTAAAAGGTGAAGTTTCATTGCGCCGTATGGTACTGGTCCGCAGGTGGAATCCTTTTCGGTACTGATCTTGCGTGTACGTGTTTTCGCGCAGGGAAAATAAAATATTGTCCTGAGAGACAGCGATTTTTAATACGCCGCGGGGATAGGGACAGCGGAAAGCTTCTTCTCTCAGGCGTTCTAATGTCAAAATGGTGTCAAGCTGAGGATTTCGGATCCGGAGCTGCCTAAGAGAATGGTGCAGTCGTTCCATATGTTCTTGGGGAAAGATCAAGGTTTTTTGCTCGATGGCGAGAGTCTCAAAAACCAGAAGACCGAAATAAAAACCATCATCGGGGGTCAGTGTTGTCATAAGGTTCTCCTTCCTTTTGCCAGAGCGCTTCCAGAACAGCTTTGGCTTTCTGCAGTGTCTCTTCGTATTCAAATTCCAGATCGGATTCACAGGTGATTCCTCCGCCGACACCGAGAGTATAGATTCCGTCTTGGTGTACGGCAGTGCGGATGACGATGTTCAGGTCGCAGGAGCCGTCCAAAGACAGATAACCAATGGAACCTGTGTAGAGTCCTCTGCGGTCGTGTTCCAGTTCATCAATGATCTCCATGGCACGTATTTTGGGCGCGCCGGTGATAGAGCCTCCTGGAAAAGCTGCACGGATCAGGTCAGTGAGATCACATTCTTTCTTAAGCTTGCCCTCAATGGTAGATACCAGATGAAAGACAGTGGCGTAAGCTTCGACAGCAAAATTTTCGGTTACTTTGACACTGCCGGGCCGGCAGATGTGATTTAGATCATTGCGTTCCAAGTCTACAATCATCAGAAGTTCACTTCGGTCTTTCTGAGAACCCTCCAGTTCCTGACGCAAAGCCTCATCTTCTCTGGGAGTAGTTCCCCTTTTACGTGTACCTTTAATAGGACGTGTCTGGACAATGCCATCCTGGACCTGGAGAAAACGCTCCGGGGAAGCACATAGAATCTGAAAAGTTCCGTAGTTAAGATAAGCACCAAAAGGAGCGGGATTGTGAGTCCGAAGATAAGAGTATGCCAGATAGGGGTCTACTTTGCTTGCCACCTGGAGCTGTTGTGTCATGTTGGCAATGTAGATATCCCCCTGAACAATGTAAGAGATCATGCGGTCAATGGCCTGTTTGTACTCTTCTTTCTCAAAATTCGGACGAAAAGGGGCAGTCTGTCCGTGCCGGCGGGGAAGGGGAGATAGCGGGCAGTTATGGATTTTGGTGAGAATCTTGGACATGGAAGTTCTGGGATCACCTGTTTTTCCACAGGCAGTCAGCCATAGTTTTTTTTCTTTTATGTCCTCAATGATAAAATTATCATAAAATGTAAAGAAAGCGTCCGGCATCTGGATGTTCTTCGGATGCCGGCTTGGAATGTTTTCAAATTTTCTTCCATAATCATAGGTCAGGTATCCGACAGCTCCGGCGATCAGAGGCAGATGGGTGGGATTATCTTCCTCGTGTTCTCTTAAATAACGGGACAGGCACTCTTCAAAACTTTCCTGTTGGGGAATCTGGTTGCAAAAGCATGTCCCGTTCTCCTCAGAGATCGTGAGATAAGGATTCAGGCAGATGATGGAATACTGCCCCAAAGTATTTTCCAGAGAGGAATCCAGAAACACTGCCTGGGGCTCCTCTTTGAAAAGGGAAAACAGATCAGAGGCCTTTTTATAAAAAGGCAGTTTTTGGAATGTTGTTCTCATGAGTGATTCTCCATTCTTCGCATAAATTGATAAAATTTGCCAGTAATTCGTGTCCATATTCTGTCAGAACAGCTTCCGGGTGGAATTGTACACCGTAGATGGGTAAGGTTTTGTGACTGAGCGCCATGATAACACCATCTTCGGAGCGGGCGTCAATCTGAAGCTGCCTGGGGAAATGCTCTTCGCTGACGATCAGGGAGTGATACCGGGTGACAAGAAAATGTCTGGGAAGTCCGTGGAACAGGCCGGTCTGGCTATTTTCCAGAAAGGTTACTTTGCCGTGCATGGGGCGGGAACCTTTCTGGATTTTTGCGTTCCAGGCGTGTCCGATAATCTGGTGTCCCAGGCAGACTCCCAGGATGGGAACCAGTCCCGCCATTTTTTCCAAAACATTCAGACACTGTCCGCAGTCTTTGGGACTTTTGGGACCTGGAGACAGAAGCAGGCCGTCCAGTTGACCTTCGCGGTGCAGCTCTTTGAGAGCCAAGATGTCTACCTGGTCATTGCGGATCAGATGAATTTCCTGTCCCAGTTCCTGGAAATAGACGGCCAGGTTATGGACAAAGGAATCGTAATTATCAATCATTACATACATAGTAAACTCCTTTCGCAGGTGCGGCCAAAAAAAGAAAAAGCCGAAAAAATATTCCTGTGTATTCACACTGGAAATATTTCTTCGGCAGTCTTCCGTTTCCTAAAAAACCGGGCACACCTTTCTTTTGTTTTAAACAGTCAGAAAATAATAAACCTGAATTATTCACGACTTTGCCACGAATGTGGCTGAAAGCCACATAGTTACTGTATTTTAACTGAATATTGCTTTTCACCTATCAAGTGAATGAAAAAAGAGCATCCATTTGTGGTAAAATT
>DXIX01000035.1 GCA_019112635.1 Candidatus Blautia intestinigallinarum
TTAAATTTGGCGCTGAAACTTCTTCTTTGTCTGGACATAGTAATGAATCCTCTCTTTCGTATTGATTTTAGTATATCAGATTCATTAAAAATTGTCCGAAAAAGTGTCTTAATTTATGAGACCATTATAGATTGGGCAGATCGTCTACGGGGCTTTGTTCGACCGGTTCGCGGGCAGTACCTATTGGGTACTCATCCCCAGCGGCCTGATCGTGTGTTTGATCGGGCTGATTTCCATTGAGTTCTTCACAAAATTTGAAAAGCAAATGTCCCCATCCGCGGAAGAATAACCAGACAGGTTATTCATTTCGAAACGAAGAAGAGACCCCTCCGTAAAATCCATGGCTTTTGGGAGTTTCCCCCGCCTGATAAAACCTGAATTTACGAATTGGTCTCTTCTTTATCCTATAAAAATATTTAATTTCCACACTCAATACTGATCTCGGTAAACCGATCCAGAATATCGTCTACCGTCATATTCGCCTTCTCATCTCCGGCTTTGTCGATCACACATTCCCCTTGATGCATCATCAGAAGGCGGTCTCCGTATTCCACTGCATAGCGAAGATTGTGAGTGACCATAATGGTTGTCAGATCTTTCTCTTTCACAATCCGCTCCGTCAGCTCCATAATCAAATCCGCAGTCTTAGGATCAAGCGCTGCCGTGTGTTCATCCAGAATCAAGAATTCAATCGGCGTCATCGTGGACATCAAAAGCGCCATAGCCTGACGCTGCCCTCCGGAGAGAGATCCCACCTTCACATCCATCTTATCTTCCAATCCCAGATTTAACTGCCTTAACTGATCCCGGTAGAACCCGATCCGCTTCCGGTTGATTCCCCTTTGGAGCCCAAAAGATTTTCCTTTATTGTCCGCCAGGCACATGTTCTCCAGAATGGTCATACTAGGACAGGTCCCCACCGCCGGATTCTGATAAACTCTGCCGATCTTCTCATTACGGCGAAATTCCTTCTCCTTGGTAATATCCTTTCCATCGATGGAAATGCTGCCTGCCTCCACAGGAATACTCCCGCAGATAATATTCAGCAGGGAAGTCTTGCCAGACCCATTGCTTCCCACCACAGAAACAAACTGCCCCGTCTCGATCTCCAGACTGAAATTGTCAAACAGACACATCTCATTTATAGTCCCCGGATTATAATATTTATAAATCCCACTGAGTCTAAGCATTGTTCTTCACCTTCTTCTTCTTTTTCCTGTCCATACTCAAAATCAGAACCACCAAGAACAACACTGCTGTGATCAGCTTCATATCCTGAGGCTCAAAATTCCGAATAGCAACGGCCACACAGGCTTTATAGAGAATGGATCCGATGATCACAGCCGTAGTTGCTTTCATCAGAGTAAAATTCTTGAAAATACTGGTTCCAATAATCACGCTGGCAAGACCGATCACGATAGATCCAGTTCCCATGGAAATCTCAAATACTCTCTGCTCCTGACAGAAAATACATCCGGACAGTGCCACCAGTCCATTTGCCAGAGCCAGTCCAAGGATTTTCACATTTCCTTCGTCTTTCGCCAGAGAAGTCACCAAAGTGTCATTGTCTCCCACAGCACGAAGAAGAAATCCGGAACGGGTATTCATGTACAGGTCCAGCAGAATCTTCGTGACTGCCACCAAAATGACAATCACCAGCAAAGTTTTGTAGGACGCCAAAGGCTCCGGGATCTTATCCAGAATCCCATTGTCAAAAATACTGTTCTTGGAAAAAATCGGAACATTGGAGGTCCCGGCAATTCTCAGGTTAATCGTCCAAAGGGCTGTCATCATAATAATTCCCGACAGCAAATCCCTCACCTTACATTTCACATGTATCAATCCAGTACAGCAGCCTGCTATAGCTCCCACCAGAAAAGAAACCAAAAGTGTCAGATAAGGATTCACATCCCGCGTGATCATCGCCGCACTGACTGCCGCTCCCAGCGGAAAACTTCCATCCGTAGTCAAATCCGGAAAATCCAATATCTTATAAGTAATATACACACCCAGTCCCAGGATCCCGTAGATCAGGCCCTGTTCCAAAATTGATACTATAAAGTCCATTTCTCAGACGCATCCTTCCTACTTTTACATTTATTTTTTCTTGGAGAAAAAAACGGAAGTTCCGGCGGATTACTCCGCTGAAATCGAATCAAACACTTCCGCCTCATCCGCAAATCCGTCTGGAATCTCAATTCCCAGATTCTCCGCTACCGCCGTATTCAGATAACGGTTGCTGCCCTCAATAGTCTCAAACGGCATCTCGGAAGCTTCGGCCTCACCTTTTAAAATCTGTGCCGCCATTTTTCCGGTCTGCTTTCCAAGCTCCACATAATCCAGACCTTCTGCTGCCAGACAGCCATTTTTCACCTGTTCAATCTCACTGCCAAATACCGGAATATTCTTTGCATTCGCTTTCTCAAGAATGGTGGGCAGAGAGCTTACCACCGTGTTGTCTGTTAAATTAGTCAGACAGTCCACCTTCTCTAAAAGTCCATCCGTCGCCAGGGAGATATCTGCAGTAGCCGTAATACCAGCTGTCTCCAGGGTAAATCCATAATCTTCCACCAGCGCCTCATACTGGGCAATGGTCGCCTCGGAATTTTTCTCACTGGTCGTATACAAAATACCGATAGTCTTGGCATCCGGCAGAATCTCACGAATCATCTGAAGCTGTGCCTCCACAGGAAGTTTATCGCTGGTTCCTGTCGCATTTCCGGTAGGCATTCCCTCTTCATCTGCCAGCTCTGCCCCGGTGGGATCGTTTACCGCTGTGTAGACCACCGGAATGTCGCTGTCCATAGCCGCGTTAAAAGCGCTCTGGGCGCTGGGTGTCGCGATGGCACAGATCAGATCCACTTTATCTGCCACAAAAGTTCCTGCAATCTGTGCGTCAGTTCCCATATCGGAAGCTGCGTTTTTATACTCCACAGTCAGATTTTTTCCTTCCTCAATGCCTTCCTCAGCCAGACCTTCCAAAAAACCTTCCCGGCAGTTATCCAAAGACCCATGTTCTGCGAACTGTTCAATGCCGATGGTGTAAGAAGCCTCCCCGCTGTTTTCGCTGTCAGAGGAACTGCCTGAGCCGCAGCCCGCCAATAAAGATGCTGTCATTGCCATTCCCAAAATTACTGCTGTGATTTTTCTTCTCATTTTCTTTTCTCCTTCTTTTTTCACTTTGCTTGAATTTCCTCAGGCGTTTGCCAGCCCAAGGATTGTGTCAGTCAAAGAAAGGAGTCCCGATTTGTTCCTGTGCATACCGTGCCGAGCATTTTTGTTTCACAGAAAGAAGTTCCCATGAAGTGAAAAAAACCGCCTCAAGCTATGCTTGAGACGGTAATAATCTCTTATTATCGCGGTACCACTCAAATTGACAAATGTCCTCTTTCTCATGTACTAACATACATTCCGCCTTGGTAACGGGTACGGTTCCCGTCAGCGCCTACTCTCCGAAGATTTCAGGCTGCCCTCGAAAGGCCATTCACTCATCAGCTCCATATGGCAATTCCACCGCCTGCCACTCTCTGAAATTTCGCTCGATAAACTACTCTTCTTTCTCAACGGTTTTACTCTGTTAGAAACCTTACTACATTTATGAACATTTGTCAAGAAAAATTTATCTAAGCCAGACCCTTTTTATAAGCCATTTATGATAATGTCCTAGTATACCACATATGAAAATCTCCCAAATGTGTTATACTTATCCTTCTATGATGTATGTAAATAGGAGGAAATCATGATCAGAAATCTAGAGCTCTCAATGGAGGCTTCTTTTCTAAAAAACTTGAAGAGATAGAGAGGCGACGGGGCTCTAAGCCTGATCCATCAAAAACATATATATATCAGGCAATCAAATGATAACACGAAGAGAATCATTATCCTGTCACTGACTTTTGCAAATTCGGCAGGGTTTCCAGAGATGCTTACTATAAATAGTCGCATAGGGGAATTCCTGAAAACGAGCAAAAAAACAAACGAATTGCAAGCGAGATCGAAAAGATTCATACGGAATCATCAGACAAAGGTTATCAAAGAATCCGAGATGAATTGGAACGCTTTCATGACATTGACGTTAATGATAAGTGTGTATTACTCATTTGCCGTAAACTTCATATTAAATCAACTATCAAGTACTCTAATAACGGATGTATAAGACAGGTAGCAACTCCTCAATATATCGCTGAAAATAAATATAGTGAATCGGGAGTTTACAGCTGACACACCGAATGAGAAATAGCTCACAGATGTAATAGAATTCCATTATTATATCGGGATTGAGAAACACGAGGTCTATTTAAGTGCAATTCTGGATTTATATGACAGACGAATTGTTACATACGTCATATGTGACAATAATAACAATACATTGGTATTTGATACGGTTTATAAAGCACTGCGAATGAATCCGGATATGCATCCACTGTTTCATAGTGACCGGGGATTTCAATATACAAACAGAGCATTCCATAATAAACTTGAATCCGCTGAAATTATGCAAAGCGTATCAAGAGTGTCAAAATGCATTGTCAACGGTCCTATGGAGGGATTTTGGGAAATTTTAAAAAGAGGAATGTTACTACGGGAAACAATTCACCGATAAAGAAACATTTATAAAAATGATAAAAAATCATATGGATTACTATAACAACAAACGTCTGCAAAGAAATCTTGGAGTTTTAACTCATAACTTTTAAGGAAAAACATGAAATTTATTTGCAAAAAAGGGTAGTGTAAAAAACTTTGTGGCTTTGGTAAAAAATAGCTCCTTTTTGGTAAGAATTACAGATATGACAATTCTTATCGAAAAGGAGTTTATTTATGGCAGTAGCAAAAGACCAAATCCGACAGATTATTA
>DXIX01000001.1 GCA_019112635.1 Candidatus Blautia intestinigallinarum
CCTGCATGGATTGCCAGTGTTTGATCATAGTGCGGTACCTCCTTGTAAGTAAGTTGGGTTGGAATACTTCTTAATTACAAGGGTGCATTTGATGACTGGAACAGTTATCAAATGCACCGCACAATTCAGAGAAAATGTCAATAGTTATTTGAAAATTTAGTAAAAATGTTTTCCGAAATATGGAGGACAACAGAAAAGAAGAACAAGAAAAAAGGGCGGAAATACGGGCTATATTGAGTTTCCGAGACCGCTCCACAGAAAAAATGGAGGAGAGATTACAATGAGCGAGACAGAAAAGAAAATTGACTTAAAATTAATACTTTCTATTATAGCAGCGGGTATCATGTCCTTCTCCGGTGTGGTAGTGGAGACGGCGATGAACGTGACTTTTCCCACATTAATGGAAGAATTTGGCATCGGTACCTCCACGGTACAGTGGATTACTACGGGCTACCTTTTGGTGCTGGCGAGCATTATACCGGCTTCCTCTTATTTGAAGAAGCGTTTTACTACAAAGTCATTGTTTGTGACAGCGATCTGTCTGTTTATTATCGGGACAGTCATGGCAGCGTGCACTCCGGTGTTTTCCCTTCTTCTGGCGGGAAGACTGATTCAGGGAGTGGGAACGGGAATTGCTCTTCCCTTGATGTTTAATATTGTATTGGAGCAAGTACCGGAAGAAAAGCTGGGTCTGATGATGGGAATCGCTTCCTTGATCACAGCGATGGCGCCGGCGGTGGGGCCGTCTGTGGGTGGAATGATTGTCAGCAATTTTGGCTGGAGAATGATTTTTGCAGCCTTGATCCCTCTGTTGGTTCTTTCATTTTTATTCGGAATTTTTTCCATTCGTCAGGTGACACAGACACAGAAGGTTTCTTTTCAGGCGGTGGACTATTTGTTTCTGATCATCGGATTCGCCTGCTTTATTTTTGCCACAAGCACAGCGTCTGAGGCCGGGTGGACCAGTATTCCGGTACTTCTTCTGTTTTTGGCAGGGATACTGGCGATTGTGATTTTCTACAGACGCAGTATGAAATCAGATCTGCCCTTGATAGATCTTCGGGTATTTCACTGCCTGCCGTTCACCTTCAGTGTATTGGTTTTGATACTGATTCAGTTTATCTGCCTGGGGCTTGGGTTTTTGATCCCCAACTATGCTCAGCTTGTGTCCGGGCAGGAAGCCTTCCTGGCGGGGTGTCTGCTGCTTCCAGGATGTCTGGCAGGTGCGGTTCTCTCACCGGTGAGTGGCCGGATTTTGGATCGGTTCGGAGCAAAGAAGCCCATTTTACTGGGAAATTTGTGCATCATTGTCTCTCTTGGGTGCTTCAGCATTTTTGCCGGAAAGCTTACAACGGTTTTGTTTGTGGTATTTTATCTGTTTTTTGCCTTTGGACAGGGATTTTCTGTGGGAAACAGTATGACAAATGGTTTGAGCCATCTGTCGGCGAAGAGAAATGCGGATGGAAACGCAGTGATTAACACTTTACAGCAGCTGGCAGGAGCGATAGGAACCTCCGTGGTCTCCTCAATCGTTGCCTCGGCGCAGGCTGCCATGCCTGGAGATATGGCACAGGCTACCAGATGGGGCAGCAGCTATGCTTTCTATCTGTTAGCAGTGTTGGCGGTGGCGATGATTTGCTGCTCTTTGGGAGCTTTTGCCACGGCCGCCAGGAAAAAAGAAATATGCCATACAACTGTTTGACAGGTGTCTTACATATACATTAGAGGCTTTCCCCTCAAATAAAATAAGCCGGATCGAGGGATCCGGCAGGAAGGAGAAAATATATTTGAAAAAGGTGAAACCTTTGTACGAGTATTAATATACTGAATAAACGTGACGAAAGTGTGATGAGAAAATCAAGAAATTGTAAAAATCGAAAAGAAATTATAAAATCATTCTGTTTTCGGGCTAGCTGTGATAGAATAAAGACGAATTTTGCAGAATCACAGATGGGAGAAAAAGATGAAGATTGCAGTATGTGACGATGATCCGTTTTTTTTAAAACTGGTGAGCGAGGAACTGGAGCAGTATTATAAAAGTCTGGATATGTGCATTGAGGCTTTTTCCTCCGGGACGGAATTGATCCGGGCAGTGGAGGCGCAGCCTTTTGCTTATCTGTGTATTTTTCTGGATATTGAGATGCCTCAGATATCCGGATTTCAGACCGCATTGCAGATTCATAAGGTGAATCCTCAGATACCGGTTCTTCTTCTGACCAGCCACACGGAATGTGCGATGCAAGGCTATGAGGTTCAGGCTTTCCGTTTTCTGGGGAAGCCGCTGGAGAGGGAGACGCTTCATCGGGCTTTGAAGGCAGTGGAGTGCCGGCATGTCAGAAGGCAGAGGATTGCCATATGGCAGGATGGCCGTGAGATCTATCTTCCTGCCGCTGAGATTCTGTACATAAAGAGCGAGAATGTCTACCTTTCCATCTGGGTGAGAGGGGAGAGCCCCCGATATTATTTGGTGAGAAAAAAATTAAGAGAGCAGGCAGAAGAACTTCCGGAAGGAGTGTTCTTTCAGGTGCACAGAAGCTATCTTGTGAATTTGAGGCAGGTTCGTTCTTATGACGGGAGACAAGTGTGGCTGACCGATGGAACTAAAATTCCGGTCAGCAGGAAAAAGAAGGAGAGTTTTCAGGAGGCCATGTCCCGTTATCTCAGAGAACTGGCAGATGGCTGATGGATAGAATTTTATGAGTGAAATTTTTCAATTTGTCTATTACATAGTGGCAGAGGCGGAGATTCTGCTGGCTCTGATACTGATTGGCCGGTATGTCTATCTGGAGCCGGTGCTTGAGAACAAAAAGGTTAGAACGGGATATGTGCTTTTGTGTTTGGCGGCAGGGGCGCTGATACAGATTGCCGCGGGAGGTTCTGAGTATGCTGCCGTATTGTCTGTGTCTGTTTGTTTCTGCCTGTATGTGGTGCTTACCAGAAAAAGTCATCGTCTGAGAGGCTGTTTTCTGGTGTTTCCGGTATATGGCATGCTGGTGGCTCCTCTGGCACTGATTGACTGTGTGCCTTATGCACTGACAGGGGTTGATCTGACTGGAAACCAGGTACTCTCCTTTGGGACGGATGGGTTATTCTGGCTGGGAGTCATCTTATTTTATTTCTTTGGGAAAAATTTCCGGGAACGGTTTGCCATGGAGATTTCACACCGGAAGATGGGGCGATGGGAGAGGAATTTCCTCCATGGAGCCGGACTTTTTCTGTTGACTACAGGAATCTTGATGCTCGCAGTGAGTGAGCTGGAATTACCTGAAGGGGCGGCGAGAATGTTTGTCGGGCTGGGCAGCTTTTCAGCGGCTTTGTTGGAGGTTTCTTTAATTGCGCTGGTGTATCAGGGAAATAAGAAAGTATATTACCAGTATCTGACAGCGCTCAATGAGCATTATCTGAAGGCTGAAGTGGAACATTTTCGGACATATCAGGAAAATATTCAGGATATTCGCAGATTCCGGCATGATATCCGCAATCATTTTCTGTGTCTTAAAGAGCTCGCGGACCGTGGCAGGACAGAGAAGATCCGTGAGTATGTCTCGGAACTATCTCAGGAGCTGAGTCAGACCGATACGCTTTTACACTGCGGCAATGAGATCGTGGACGCAGTGATCAATGAGAAACATGCTGTGGCACAGAAAAGAGGAGTCAAGCTACAGGTGGATGGGATCCTTCCGGGAAATCTTTCCATACGTCCTACAGATCTATGTATCCTTTTTGCCAATGCCCTGGACAATGCCTTGGAAGCACAGACAGATCAGATTGCCGGGAAATGGATTCGTGTTAAGATTCGTCATCAGAATGATATGCTGAATCTTACCTTTGAGAATCCGACGGTGGAAGAGGCAGTAAAAGACAAAAAACGGTTTACTACAAAACGAGACAAAAAGAACCATGGGTTCGGAATGGAAAATATGCGGGCGGCAGCCGAAAGATACCACGGCAAAGTAGAGTTTTTCGTGGAGGAGGAAGAAGGAGTACCCGTCTATCATTTAAATATCTTGCTTTTCACAACAAAAAGAGCACCGCTCACAACATAGAGCCGACAGCTCTTTTTCTTTTGCCTTATTATGAAGAGGAAGAATTTAGCAGATGTGGGGAGGAAAAAAATGGACAGAAAATATTTAAGAAAATCCGTTGGAAAGACAGCCAGAGATGTATTTCTTTATAATCTGATTATGATAGCGGTGGCGACTGCAGTTATGGTTTTTAATCTGAACAGAGCTCTCAGCCAGATACAGCTGGATGCAGCCAGTCAAATTCAGGGAGAAGAGATATTGGGAGCGGGCGCAGCCAGCATCATCGGCGTGTGCGCCGGTCTTTTCTACCTGACCTGGAGAAGTAAAAAGAAACAGCTTTATCCAAAAATCAGGATGCGAAATCAGGAGATGACCGGTGTACGCTTCCTTCAGCTGTTCAGTTTGTTTATGGCGTGTCAGCTGCTGTTTCAGATTGGTGCTGTCGGCGCCGAGGGGATTTTGAATCACTGGGGATATACTTTGAGCGCCCAGGTGGAGAGTGCTTCCGCTCTGAGCAGTACCCTTGGAATGTTTTTCTATACAGCTTTCGTGGGACCGGTTGCCGAAGAGATGGTTTTCCGCGGATTTGTGCTGCGCAGTCTTCAGCCACTTGGAAAGGGACTGGCCATTCTGGTGTCAGCAGTGTTGTTTGGCGTCATGCACGGAAATTTTATTCAAGGGTTTTTTGCGATTGGAGTTGGCTTCATTCTGGGATATGTGGCAGTCGAGTATTCTATGGGGTGGTGCGTCCTTATGCATATTCTGAACAATCTGGTATTCAGTGAATTGCTGGGAAAGGTGATTGGGAGATATTCCCAGGGAACACAGGCGTTGGTGAACTTTGCTGTGATGGGAAGCTTTTTTGTCATCGCTCTTGTGACGGCTGTGAAGAAAAAGGAGCAGATCCGGAATTGGTGGAGACAGAACCGTCCTGCCGGACGGGAATGTCTGAGCGCACTTACAACAGGCTGGATTCTACTGTTCTTTTTGCTGGAGTTTCTGACGGCGTTTCAGGGAATTCAAAGAATATAGAGAGTTGATACAGGCAGAGGTTATTCCTCTGCCTGTCTGTTTTTCAGAATTCTCCAGAGTGTACTCCGGCTGATGCCAAGCCTGCGGGAAGTTTTTTCTTTGTTCCCGTGTTCTTCTTCGAGAATCCGTTGGATGATCTGATAATTAATGTCCTCCAGAGTCTGATTAAGGTCCAGATCCACGTGGGGCGCGAAAAGAGAAGTGGGAGATTCCTGATTCAGCATCTGGGAGGTATCCTGGGCTGTAATGTAAGGGGTCTTAGTCAGAACAGCCAGCTCTTTGAGCACGTGCTGTAACTGAGCCATATTCCTGGGCCAGGGGAAGGCAGTCATCCGTTCCATGGCCTCTGCCTCCAAACCGATGATCTGTTTGCCCAGCGAGACATTCAGCCGGTGGAGATATAAGGCAATGATGCTTTTTAAGTCTTCTTTTCGCTCCCGCAGAGGAGGCAGGTACAAAGTCAGGCAGGACAGGCGGTTCTCCAGATAATCTCTGGCCTTCTGTGTACAGGGATACTGGTCGGTATTTAGAATCAGTGAGAATAGAAGGCGGTTTCTTCTGGAAAGGTTTGTGTGATCCAGATAGGTAAAAAGTTTCTCACACTGGTTCTCAGACAAAGCTCCCGGATTCTTGATATAGATGGTGGAATGGGTGGTGTTCAGCGGAGAATTATCGCTGCTGACTACCGTATTCCATTTCCGCTCATTCATCTGTTCGCAGTCAATGATGTAATAGGGAGAATCGCCGAAAGGACCGTTCTCGTAGAGAAATGAGGCGATCTTATCTTTTCCTGTTCCGGCTTCCCCGGTGATGAGAACCGGAAGCTTGCTTTTGCTGTACTCTTCCACAATATAGGATATATTTCCGATATTGTTGGAACTGCTGTAGAAATCAAAGAAATCGTCGGAAGGGTGGTCCGATTGGTTGTAAATTGTGATACCGGCATCTTCCTCCTGAAAGAGCGCATTCTTCTGTTTGATGGTAATTGCAGTATATTTTTGTCCGCTGTAGTACAGATGGCGATTGGTAAGGGTATAGATTTTATCACGAATCTGCCTTTCCACACACTGGTTGGGAACTTTCAGGAACGCGGCAAGATAGGTCTGCACAAAATTCATCAAAGACAGATGGACCTCTTCCATGGCGAAACTGGAAAACCACAGGGAGCCTGCCGGATCATAGATGAGAAACTGCCGGTCTTCGCTGGTGAGCAGAGCCTGAAAAAGGTCTTTTTGTTTGTGAACGTGGAGAGAAGAGTGAACCATCTTCGCGGCTGCGTCAAAGGCTGCCTCGATACTTTCCGCGCCTGAAGGGATCAGGATTGAGTTCAGGTTCAGTTTTTTGGCTGCATTGGAGCCGGTCATATCACACAGAACCAGGGTACAGCCCTTTTTCTTGGCCGAGCGCAGAGCAGGTATGGCGTCTTCTTCGCTGGTGAAAGTAATGATGTCGATATCGTATTGGAGCAAATCACAAAGCACCCGGGCACTGTCTGTGATACCGGGGAATCCGGCGATGATGAATTTACCGGAATAATTTTCTGCCAGTTTGATGGTGCGCAGAATATCATATCCGGAGATGGAGATATCGATGACAGGAAGATCCACGGTGGAGCGGATCATCTCGGCAGTTCCTCCTCGGGAGATAATTACATCATAGTTTTTGTGGGCCAGGTCAATGGCGATTTTCCGTCCGATGTTCAGGTCACCAATCTGAACCGTCAGCTCAATGTCCTCTCTTTTTTCCCCAATTTCTGTGATGAGATCGGCCATTCCCTCATATGGCGCGACCGCAAGAATTTTAATTTTCTGCAAAAAAAAACCTCCCTTATTTATTGTTAAATTCATTATAAAAAGGAATGTTTTAAAATGCAACGTTTTTAGAACGTAATGTTTCAAATTAAAACAAATATTGACGTATAAGTACATTGTATCCGTAGAAAAAAAGGAGTATTGTATAGAAAAAGGAACAATAAAGAAATAACGTATCAAAATGAAACGAAATGGAGGATGATAACATGGCTTATCAAATTAAGATTCCGTCTTGTGTATACGGAGGAGAAGGATGCGTTGACAATATTAAAAATATCATTGAGAAAGAAAATGCAAAAAAACTGATTGTATTTACAGATAAAGGAATTCGTGGTGCCGGTCTTCTGGATATCCTGACTAAAGTACTGGATGAGGCGAAAACAGAATATAAAGTGATTGATGATTTGACAGCAGAACCTGCATACCAGGATGTGGAGAGAGTCATCAAGGAAGCTGAGGACTACAGCGGTGACCTGATCATCGGAATCGGCGGCGGAAGTGTTATGGATGCTGCAAAGCTGTGTTCCGTGTTGAAAGGTGCTGACTACACAGTCAGAGATCTTCTGAAAGATCCGACTCTGGCCAGAAAACAGGTCAAAACGGTTATGATTCCTACCACCTGCGGTACTGGTTCTGAGGCAACCTGCAATGCCATCGTTGCAATTCCGGAGGAAGAGTCCAAACAGGGAATTGTCAATGACAGTATGATTCCGGATTACGTAATTCTGGATTCCCAGATGATCCGCAAACTGCCGAAATCCATTGTGGCAGCCACCGGTGTGGATGCCCTGGCTCATGTGGTTGAGTGTTATACCTCTAAGAAAGCAACTCCATTTTCTGATACTTATGCTACAGCAGGCGCGAAACTGATCTTCCACAACATCCGTGAAGCTTACAATAATCCGGATAACATGGAAGCAAAGAGCAGTATGTTGCTGGGTGCGTTCTACGGCGGCGTGGCAATTACCGGAAGCGGAACAACAGCAGTCCATGCACTGTCCTATCCTCTGGGCGGCAAATATCACATCGCGCACGGTGTATCCAATGCAATCTTGTTTGCCCATGTCATGGAATACAACAAAGAGGCATGCAAGGACAGATTGGCACAGCTTTGTGACGCAGTGTTCCCAGAGCAGAATAAATCCAGTGTGGATGAGAAAGCAGATTACATGATTCAGCAGATTGCGGATATCGTGAAAGTGACAGACATTCCGACAGATTTGAACCAGTTTGGTGTGAAGATGGAAGACCTGGATTTCCTGGTAGACGCTGGAAGCAAACAGACCAGACTTCTGGTGAATAATATGAGAGAGTTAAGCCTTGAGGATATTCGCACCATCTATCTGAAAGTTTTGAAATAAAACACGGCAACAGTTGATGTGACAGAAAAAAAGAAAGGGAAGAAAAATGAACAATAGACCAATTATCGGAATTACCATGGGAGATCCGGCAGGAAACGGCTCTGAACTGTCTGTAAAGGCTCTGGCGAATCCAGAAGTGTATGAGCAGTGTCGTCCGATCATCATCGGAGATGCCAACTGTATGGAGCAGGCAGTCAGAATCGTGGGAAAAGAAGGACAGATTAAAATTCATCCGGTACATGAAGTGAAGGATGCAATATTTGAATACGGAACCATTGATGTGTACGATATGGGACTGGTGGACATGGAGAAACATGTCTTCGGAAAAGTTTCCAAAATGTGCGGCGAAGCAGCTTTTCAGTATGTAGTGAAGGTGATTGATCTGGCCATGAAAGGTGAGATCGACGCCACAGTGACCAATGCCCTGAACAAAGAAGCTATCAATATGGCAGGTCATCACTACTCTGGACACACGGAGATTTACGCAGACTACACCCACACTTCCAAGTACACAATGATGCTGGCGCACAATGATCTGAGAGTTGTACATGTGTCCACACATGTTTCTCTGCGTCAGGCTTGTGATCTGGTGAAAAAAGACAGAGTTCTGGATGTGATCCGTATCGCAAACCAGGCATGCAAAGATTTGGGAATCGAGGAGCCTAAGATTGGTGTTGCCGGTTTGAATCCACATTGCGGAGAGAACGGAATGTTCGGAACGGAAGAGATCGAGGAGATCCAGCCGGCAATCGATGAGGCGATGGCAGAAGGAATCTGTATCCCGGAGAAGAAACCGACTCCTCCGGATACCATTTTCTCCAAGGCACTTGGCGGATGGTATGACATCGTGGTTGCCATGTATCATGACCAGGGTCATATCCCGCTGAAAGTCAAAGGATTTGTCTATAACAGAGAATTAAAGAAATGGGATGCGGTAGCCGGTGTGAATATCACTCTGGGAATTCCGATCATCCGTGTGTCTGTGGATCATGGAACCGGATTCGGCCATGCCGGACAGGGAACGGCGGACGAATTGAGTCTGGTAAATTCCATCGATTATGCAATTCGCTTTGCCCGGAATAAGAAATAAAAAGCAGGGGGAAGAGAAATGGTAAAACTGTTGATGATCGCAGACGATTTTACCGGAGCGTTAGATACAGGAGTCCAGTTTGCAAAGAGAGGCATTAGCACACAGATTTTCACAAAACAGAAACTGTGTGAGAAAGATATTAAGGAAGATACGGAAGTTCTGGTCGTTGACACGGAATCCCGTCCTATGACCCGAGACGATGCCTACCGTGCGGTATATGACCTGGCCTGTTGGGCAGTCAGACACGGTGTGGAGATTATTTTCAAGAAAACAGATTCAGCCCTTCGTGGAAATATCGGCGCAGAACTTCAGGCGGTCCTGGATGCGGGGAAGAGCCACCGGCTCTTCTTCTTCCCGGGATATCCCCAGATCGGGAGAATCACCCGAAATGGAATTCATTACATATCGGGGGAATTGTTGGAGAACAGTGTCTTCGGACAGGATCCATTTGAACCGGTTACAAAATCTTATCTTCCGGATATTATCGGAGAACAAAGTGATACATCCGTAACTTGTATAACCTGCGAAGAACCCATCCCTCCTTGTAAAGAGGGAGAAAAAGAGATTGTAGTATGCGATCTGATTGTCACAGAGGATATTGACAGACGTCTGGATGAACTGCTTCAGAGAGAAAAAGTAGGCCTCTTGGCTGGCTGTGCGGCCCTGGCGGACCGTCTGGTGGAAAAGATTCCATTTCACTGTCAGAAGAAAAAGAATTATGAGAAGACCAAGAGCCTTTATGTGGCCTGTGGAAGTCTGAATCGAATCACACAAAAACAGGTGATTTACGCGGAGAAAAAAGCAGGGTTCGTCAGAAGACATCTGAGCGCACGGCAGAAACTGGATCCCGCTTACTATGAGACGCCGGAAGGAAGAGAATTTCTGGAAGAGGTTCTGGAACTTTGCAGAGAGAAAAAGAAAGTAATCCTGGATACTTTTGATGAGGGAAATGAGAAAGAAATCTATATGAAAGCTCATGGGATTTCTCCGGAAGATGTCCGTTTTCTGATTGCGAAGGCCCATGGAAAAATTGTCCAGGAGATTGTGAATCGAAAAATGGATGTGACTGTTCTGATGACAGGCGGTGACACCTTGATGGGATATATGAAGATCATCGGATGTTCTCAGTTGGAACCGGTCTGTGAGATTGAGCCGGGAGTTGCGGTATCGATTCTGGAATGGAACGGATGTCGGCAGCAGGTGATCTCCAAATCCGGCGGATTCGGAACAGAAGATATCATGGAAAAAATCGCGGAGAAAATTATACGCTGACAAAGAACATTGTCCGCAAAAAAATGCGGCGGTAAATAGATAACAATAAAACTTATGAGTAAAAAGGAGAGGTAGACATGAAAAACGTGGAACTGAAAGGAATTATCACACCAATTTTAACTCCAATGAATGAGGATGAGAGCGTAAATCTGGATGAGCTGTGCACACAGATTGACCGTCTGATCGATGGCGGTGTACATGGAATCTTCTGCTTTGGAACCAACGGAGAAGGTTACATTCTGGATGAGAATGAGAAAATCCAGGTTCTGGAAGCTACCATTGACCATGTAAAAGGCCGTGTTCCGGTATACGCTGGTTCTGGATGTATTTCCACAAGAGATACCATCCGCATGAGCAAAAAAGCTCAGGAACTGGGTGCAGATGTACTGTCTATCATCACCCCAAGCTTTGCTGTGGCATCTCAGAAAGAGCTGTACGATCACTATGTAGAAGTTGCGAAACATGTGGACATTCCGATTGTTCTGTATAATATTCCTGCACGTACCGGCAATAAACTGCTTCCGGAGACCGTTGCAAAACTGGCGAAAGATGTGGATGTGATCGTAGGAGCGAAAGATTCCAGTGGAGATTGGGAGAACTTAAAAGCATATATTCAGCAGACAAAAGATCTGGACAAAGATTTCTACGTACTGTCTGGAAATGATTCTCTGATTCTTCCAAGTCTGAAGGAAGGCGGATTCGGCGGTATCGCAGGATGCTCTAACGTATATCCGCATGTACTTTCTTCTATCTATGATCTGTTCAAAGCAGGAAAGATCGAAGAGGCCGAGGCAGCACAGGAATCCATCGCAAGCTTCCGTGCAGTATTCAAATATGGCAACCCGAATACCGTTGTTAAGAAAGCAGTTGCTATGCTTGGCTATCCGGTTGGCGAGTGCCGCAGCCCATTCAACTATCTGTGTGATGAGGGTGTTGAGGCATTGAAGAAAGTTCTGGAAGAGAACAAAGCAAAAGGAATGAACTAAAACACACAAGAAGGAGAGTATCAGCATGAAAGTAGTAATGACACAGGCTGTGTGCCCGGAAGGTCTGGCAATGCTGGAAGGCAAAGCCGATATCTATGTGGCAGACAACGGAGATCCCAACAATTATCTTGACGAGATGAAAGATGCGGATGCCCTGATCGTACGTATCGCGAAATGTGACGGACATGCCATCGAGAACAGCCCGAATCTGAAAGTAATCGGACGTACCGGTGTGGGATATGACTCTGTGGATGTGAAGACAGCAACCGCTCACGGAATTCCTGTCGTAATCACCCCGGGAGCAAATAACCGCAGTGTGGCAGAACATGCGGTGGCTATGATGTTTGCACTGTCCAAAAATCTGTTGGAAGGACAGATGGAAATGTGCAAAGGAAACTGGAAAATCCGTGATGCGAAAAAAGCTTTTGAACTGGAAGGAAAGACCGTAGGTATTGTGGGACTTGGCGCGATCGGAAGAGAAGTTGCCAAGATCTGCGAAGGATGCGGTATGAAAGTGGCTGCTTACGATCCTTTTATGTCCAAAGAACAGATCGAGGGATACGGAGCTGAATATTACGAGAACTATGAAGAACTTCTGAAGGCCAGCGATGTGGTGACTATCCATGTGCCGCTCACAGAACAGACCAAAGATATGATCAAAAAAGAGCAGCTTCAGATGATGAAGAAAACTGCACTGCTGATCAACTGCAGCCGCGGCGGAATCGTCAACGAGGCAGATCTGGTGGAAGCACTCAAAGAGGGCGTGATCGCCGGAGCAGGAACCGACGTATACTGCAATGAGCCTCCGGCAACGGATGATCCTCTGCTGAACTGCCCGAATCTGGTGGCAAGTCCTCACTCTGCCGCTCAGACCCGTGAGGCAGTGATCAAGATGGCTCAGATGTGTATCAATGGCTGCATGGCGATTGTGGAAGGCAAGAAATGGCCTTATGTGGCAGACAAGGCAGTCTATGACCATCCGAAGTGGAAAGACGCTGAGTGGGCTGAAGTGTAGAAAATAAAAATCTTTGTTTGGAGGGATAGGAAACAATGGCATCAAGTACAGTTGCAATTATTATCATCGTGATTACGATTGCGTTCTTTATCTGGGGAAAATTCCCTATGAGCGTTGTCTCCATGGCAGGCGCCGTGGCAATGGCAATATTGGTACCAGAAGTGGAATTGTCCGCAGTGTATGAAGGATTCTCATCTTCTGGATGGATCATGGTAGTTGGTATGTGTGTGGTTAGTGCGGCTCTGTTCGAGACTGGTGTGGCAGAACGTATTGGAAAAATTATCGGAAATTCCTGGTGGGGAAAATCCGAGCGGCGTTTCGTTGTGGCAGCGGCAACCTGCTGTACGATCATGTCCGCATTTATGAGCAACAATGGTACAGTGGCAATCTGGATGCCTCTGATTGCCATAGTAGCAGCAGGATCTGCTGGAAAGATCCATTCTAAGATGGTCATCTTCGCAGCAGGTACCGGAGCAATCATCGGCGGAGGTTCTACTCTGATCGGTTCCACCTCTCAGCTGGCAGCAAACTCTGTACTGCAGGGTTACAAAGGCTATGAGGCAGGACTTGGCGTGTTTGACATGACAAAGATCATGCTTCCGGTATGTATTGTACAGATTATCTTCTGGGGCACTCTCGGATACTGGCTGTTGAAAAAAGTGTTGAAACCAGGCAGCCCGCATTTCAATGATGGAAATATCTATGCGGAGGAGCTTTTCAAAGATACTGGAGTGGACAAATATGCAGATGTTCCGAAGTGGAAAGGTAATGTGGCACTTGGAACCATGATTCTTTGTATCTTTCTGTTCATCATTCAGGGATTTGAGCCGTTCAGCAATTACCTGAACATCGGCCTGATCGGTATGATCGGTGCTGTGATTGTGATCGCAACTGGATGTATCGGAGCTAAACAGGCTTACGCAGATCTTCCTTGGGATGTATTCATCGTAATCGGTACCGTAAGTACACTGGGAACTGGTCTGGATGTGACCGGCGGCGGTGAGATGATCGCCAACTTCGTACTGAACTTCTTCGGAGGTGAGAACGCTTCTGTTCCTGTATTGACCGTGGTTATCGCAGTGCTGTGCAGTATTCTGACAAACTTCATGCAGAACAACGCTACCGCAGCTATGCTGTGCCCGATCTGTATTCCGATGGCAATCGCTCTGGGAATCAGCCCGGTTCCGTGGGTAATCCTGATTGCGGCAACATCCAACTTCGCAATCGCTACTTCTTATGGAACGGCTGTAAACATTCAGATTCTGCCGGCTGGATACAAATTTATGGATTACGTGAAGATTGGCGGACCTCTGCTGATCATCTCGATTATTGTGGTTTCCATTGCGGCAAACGTGGTACTCTTCTAATGATCTAAAAATAGTAAAAGCGGACATGTTTTTGGATAAGGTTCAAAACATGTCCGCTTTTTTGAAAAAGGAGTGACTGGAATGTCAATGAAAACAGAATACGCGGATTATCTGCACAGACAAAGAGAACTGAAAGAAGGCAGCAATGCCAGATTCTTTGCGGACCAGGAAAGCCGTTATGTGGAACCTTTTCAGGTCTACGGCAATCTGTATTATGTGGGCGATTCCTGGGTGTGCGTGCATATCGTGGATACGGGGGATGGACTTTTGATGTTTGACGCCGGGAACTGCGGGGCTTCTGCAGTGCTGATTCATTCCATCTGGAAGATGGGTCTGAACCCGGAGGATGTGCGGTGGATTATCCTTTCCCATGGACATATGGATCACTTTGGAGCGGCGAATTTCTTCCGCAGAATGTTCGGCACGAAGATCTATTTAAGCGAGCCGGATTCCCGGATGTTCCGGGAGCATCCGGAACAGTCCATGGTTCAGATCAGTGGGAACTGCATGGATGAACTCTTTACACCGGATGTGGAGATCCATGACGGGGATGTGATGGAATTTGGGAACACCAGGATTCAGTTTTATCTGGTACCGGGACACACTGAGGGCTGTATCGCCTGCTTTTTTGATGTGACGGATGGAAAAGAAAAGAAACGAGTGGGCTACTATGGAGGATTTGGCTTCAATACTCTTCAGAAATCCTTTCTGGAAGAGATCGGGGATACCTCTTATGAGATGAGAAAAATCTATCTGAATTCTTTGAGAAAAGTCAGAGATGAGAAGGTAGAACTTTTTATGCCCAATCACACGGCAGATGTGGATTTGCTGAATAAGAGAAGACAGATGCTGCAGCATCCGGATGCCCCCAATCCATTCCTGGACGATCAGGCGTGGAAGAAATACCTGGATGGCAAGTACGATAAGATGAGAGCGCTGATGGAAGATCCGGCGCAGAATTAAGAAAAGAGGACTGGCACGGTGTATGAGAGAAACCGTGCCAGTCCTCTTTTCAGGAAAGGATTTACATATTATATCCTGGCGGAACGTTTTCGTTTCATCCACAGGATCAATCCTGCCACAGAGGAGGCAAGCATGAGAATGGCTCCCAGAAACTGCAGGGTATGCCCCATTCCAAAATCGGAGAGAGCGCTCGCGTAAGAAGACGCAATATTGTCATGTTCCATATAGACAAAGTAAAAATGGAAAGCACTGAGAATGATGGTGCCGATGTTAAGGCGCAGCAGGTTTACCACAGCGGTGATCACAATGATAACCAGAAAGATGGTGCCATCGTCTGTGTCAATCAAAGCCTGGTCTTCCGAAAATCCAAACAGGGATACGGAGACGTAAGGCAGAAACAAGGATACAGCTGCCAGGGCACATCCTGCCCAGCAGATAAAGTTTCCGATATTGAAGGTCTTCTTCACCTTGACACGGGGCCCCTTTTGCGTCTGGGGCTGTGCTTTTGGCCGTGATTTTCCAAGATTCTGAGTCAGGCTGCCCAACAGATTATGTATTTTTCCAGCCGCAGAGTTCAGGACAGGTGTGACGATTTCACCGAGATTTTTCTGAGAAGAATTCTGCGCAGATCTGTCTGGGTAAGGCGAATCCTGCATGGGTCTGTCCGGATAGGGTGAATTCTGCATGGGTCTGTCCGGGTAGGGCGGATTCTGCACAGGTCTGTCCGGGTAAGGCGAATCCTGCATAGGTCTGTCCGGATAGGGTGAATTCTGCATGGGTCTGTCCGGATAGGGTGAATTTTGTTCAGGTTTTTGCGGTACCTGTGAATTTTGGGGTGTCTGTTTTGGAGCCGACGGACGCGCTGCCTGGGAAGAGACAGGTTTTCCGCAGTTGCCGCAGAATTTCGCACCATCGGGCAGAGGCGCTCCACAATATCTGCAAAACATAATTTGAGTCCTCCTTTTTTCGACTTTTTCAAATAATAATACAGAAAAACCGTTCACGCAAGTATGTAAAGATTAACATTTTCCGGGAGAAAAAGAAAATTACAAAAAGGGACAGAAAAAATGTTATATTATACAAAAGAGCTAAAGGAGCCCGCGGCGGGAAAAGTGCGAAGAGAGAATGGAAAATTTTGATTATGAGAAAATGCTCCTGGATTGGAAAAGGAATCTGATGGGACTGCGGGAAAAATATAAAGATACGCCTGCAGGTTTTTTGGATGAAGAACAAAAAAGAGCGGCGGCCAAACAGCTTGCGCAGGAGATCCAGCAGTATGAAAACAGCCATGTCTACCGGTTGGCTGAATCCTATCATCCGAAGGAAGAGTGGTTCTTTGGCCGGGAGAATTGTCTGAAAGAGCTGGGTGCGGCGATGAAGCAGGGCCCGGTAGTTTTATATGGAATCGGAGGCGTCGGAAAAAGTGCCATTGCCAGGGAGTTTGCCCGCAGAAATCAGGGATCCTATGACAAGATCCTCTGTCTTTCCTGTGAAAAAGGGATTCAGCAGGCTGTCTGCGATGACATGCAGGTGAAAATTTCCAATCTCAGATATTCCTATGAGAAATATGGAGGAAAACGAAGATATTACCGGGAAAAAATAAAAAAACTGGAAGAGATTTCCAGGAAAATTCATCTGCTCCTGATTCTGGATAATTTGAATGTACAGCAGGACGCCAGAATTCAGGAAGTGCTTACACTTCCCTGTGATGTTCTGATTACCACCCGGATCCAGTCTCCGGCATGGGAGGAATGCCAGAAAATTTATGTAAGAGGATTCTCGATCCGGGAGCAAAAGAGTTTAATAGAAGCATGTCAGAAGAAGTTTTCTTTTTCTGCAAAGACACAAGAAGAACTGTTATATTACGGAGCGCAGATGCAGGGGCATCCTTTGAGGATCTTTCTGAAAATCCGTGACGCGGCGAAGGGAAAAACTTACGGAAAATCATCGGAAGATTTTACCGGAGATCTGTTCTCAGGTCTGCCGCTGAAAAACAGTGGTAAACAGATTCTTCGGGAATTATCGGTGATGCCTGCTTCGGGAATTCCGCTGGATTTGTATCTGCGGATTTCCAAGGCGGATGAGACGGAAATTCATAAACTGGAAAGCTATCTGCTGGTCAATCTAAGGGATGGAATTCTGTCTCTCTCTCCGGTGGTGGCGGAGGCTGCGAGGAAGACATTTCGCCCCAGCATTGTCAATTGCCGGAAGTTAGTGTGGGGAATTTACGAATGTGTTTACGATGCCTGGCTGAAACCTTTTTCTCAAAATCAGCAGATGGAGAAATATGTATTAGCGATATTGGAGAACTTTTCCAGACCGCGGGGATGGATGATGAGGCCTTTGGAGGGGATGGTCACATTTCTGTGGATTCAAGAGTATTATTGGGAGGCCGAAAAATATGCTCATAAGTTGATGAGAAGTGTGGAACGTGAGTATGGTCCTGCTCACCAAAATACAGGAGAGATGGCTCTTCGCGTGGCGGCCGTATATCACAATTCCCTAAACTTTGAGCCATCCTGGGAGTGGTATGTACGCGGATATGAAATTCTGCGAAATTGCGTGCCCGTCAACACGGCTTATTATCATATCTTTGCCCGTGCCTGTGAGAAGATGGGCAGGATGAGCCGTTGGAAGGGAGATTATTTGAAAGCTCTGGAATATGAGGAAGAGGCCTATCAAAGCGAGGTAAGATTCGAACAGGAATCCGGCGGACGGGCTTTTTATCATGAGGAGGATTCTGCCGTCAGCAAACGAGGTTCCCAGCTGGAAAAGGTCAAGACTTTATTGGCCATGGGAGAATTTAAGGAGGCGTCAAAGGCTTATCAAGAGATAGATCTGAGTGTTTTTGACCATAATGAGTCAGATACGGGAAGCTGGGTCTACGAAATGGATTACCGGATCTGTGAATTCGAAGGCGTCTGGGCGGAGATCCTTTTTCGAAACGGCAGGTATAAATGCGCTGAAGAGTTCAGCAAAAAGGTGCTGGAGAGGACCTGTAAGTACCGGGGAAATTATTTTAAGGACGCGCTCATTGCCAGAGAACAGCTTGCAGATATCTGTCAGGCACAGGGAAAGCAGGCCGAAGCTGCCCGTGAATATGAAATAGTTCTGGAAGGGCTGACCAAAGAGCATCCTTATCGCAAGGAATGGATTCAGAGAATTTTAGATAAGATCAATGAAGAATAAGGTGGAAGAGAATGGAAAAAACCATGAACTGGGATGCACTGGTAGAGCAGTGTCTGAAAAAAGAGAAAGAGCTGCGGCCGGAACTTCTGTGGCTGCAGAAAATGTACGAACGTTTCTGCGAACGTGAAGGAGCAGTGAAAAAGGGAGAGGCCGACAGGATTCTCTATCAGAGAATGTATGGGAAGAATCCCGAAAAAAGCTCAGACCTTCTGAAGATTCGTTACTGGCGTACAGGAAGGCATCTGCCTGCAAACCGGGAGCAGTGCCGCAGGTTCGGAGAAGCTCTGGGGCTGGAGAAAGAAGAGATGAGTTATCTCTTTCAGGGATACTGGGACCGGTGCGACCGGGTATTTTGGCCGGAAGAGTCAGAAGAAGAGATGTATGTACGAAGAATTGCGTTCATGGAGGAGTTGATACAGGAATATCTGTGTAAAATCCCTCCAAGCCGCATGATGGATCTGAATTTAAATCCCAGGGAAATTCGGACACATTTGAGACATTTGTATTTTACGGACGCAGTCCGGTGTGTGGAAGTGTGGAAAAAATTTGAGATGAAAATGATTCGCCGGCATATCAGCAGTGTGAACTATGCGGCTGAGCTGGAACGAAGTCTGAAACTTCTGGGAGAGATTCCCCGAAAGACGGTGATCCGCCATCTGATCCTGCTGGGGAATCCTTTCGTGAACCAAAGAGTTTTGAATGAAGGCCTTATCTGTCTGGGATATCTGCCCCTGACCGAAGGTCATACGATGACGGACGGTGCCCGCCTGGATGACCTTGTTCTGGGCTTTCTGAAACAGTATGAGCGTTCCTGCCGGGGAACAGATCCCCAGGAGTGCGCTGCCTGGCTGCGCGCAAATTTAAGAGAGCTGGACGGATGCCTTCTTCGCCATGGCGCTAAGAATTTACGCTTCATGTACTTTAAAGCTTTGAAGGACTTCTGTCCGTAATTTACTGGTTATTTTTCATTGCGCTGCCGGTGGATCTCCTTTAAGTCCTCGATGGCCAGCTCCACATCCAGAGTATGAAATCCAAGCCAGCAGTCATTCATGGTTTTAGCGTCTGCGATTTGATAAATTTCCCGGCTGGTCTCATTGGTATAGTAATGCCAGTAACGGTATACATAACCAGCCCAGTACATGACTTCCCGATCATAGATGGTACCGGCCTTTTTCAGGCCTTTGGCCTCATCTTCCAGTTCTTCCAGAATATACTCTTCCCCTGCCCATTGCAGCCGATCGTAGGTATCGTCCAGTGAAACGGCAGCTTGACTGTTCATAAAAGTCTCTATGAATTGAGGACAATCGTAATCATTTTTCAAAGCAAGTTCAAATAAACGGCCTTGAATGTCGCAGAGCTGCCGTTTATCTAAGGATAAATTCAACATCTTCTATTCACCTGCCTCTATAATTTCATCAAAAAAACGTCCTTCACGGCGATATTCCCGGCAGATTTTTTCTGCCAAGGCGATTCCTTTGGAGCGATTTGTTTCGCTTATTTTTTTTAATTCAATGCGGTCATTTTCGGATAAAAATTCTTCTTTGAGAATTTTAATTTTTTGGCAGGCTTTTTCATTCAAAGCAACGTATTGTCTGCCAAGTTTTAACGCAGAGAGACTGTGAATTAATGCAAGATCTGTAATTTCTCCGTTAAAAAAGCGATCCAAAACGACAAACATACGGTCATTTGCAATATATCCAACAATCATGTCGAAATTGGAAGTCAATGTGGAGTACTTTTTATAGAGATGGGAGCCTTTTGCAGAATCCATTTTGCCCCGGTTATAAGCGACCAATAAAGCCCATTCCAAACCAACTTCGACGTTGAGAAGGCTAAGCTGTGAAATATCAAGGGTTAAAGTATAAAGTTTGGCTTTTGGGTAATTACAGATCAAAGTGAGAGACTGCATACGATCTGTGCCCATGTAAAACCCTTTCCCGAAATCACAGCGGTCACGGCTTTGAGGTGCGATCTCACCGTGAAGCCCAGATTTTGATCCGTGATAAAGAGTTATTATATTCTTCATGAGAACCTCCAGTTTTCTACGGAGTATTTGCAAAACAATTTCATTATAGCATCGTAAGGATGGAATGTCCATGAAGAAAGTCTTTTGCTTTTTGGGGAAAATTCACGAAAAAAAGAAGAAAACGTCTTCCATTTTTGCCCAAGGTAGATATAATAGAGAAAGGGTTCACAATTAGACGGAGGAATTGAAAAAATGAGTATGAAGGATAAAATGCATACCCAGGAGTTATATCTGCCCGGGGATGAGGAGATTATGACAGAACAGCTGCAGAGACTGGACCGTCTTTACGAATTCAACCAGACACGTCCTCTGGAGCAGGAAAAAAGGCAGCAGATGATGAAGGAGATGTTTGCGCAGATTGGAGAGAATTGTTATATTGAGCCGCCTCTCCATGCGAATTTTGGAGGTAAATTCGTACATTTTGGAAAGAATATTTACTGTAATTTTAATCTGACTCTGGTGGATGATACCCATATTTATGTGGGAGATTACACGATGTTCGGTCCTAATGTGACCGTGGCAACGGCAGGGCATCCAATTCTGCCAAGACTGCGCCGTGAGGGATATCAGTATAATGCTCCGGTACATATCGGTGAGAATTGCTGGATCGGTGCAGGGGCCTGTATCATGCCAGGGGTCACCATCGGGGATAATACGGTCATCGGAGCGGGAAGTGTGGTGACCAGAGATATTCCGGCGAACGTTGTGGCTGTGGGAAATCCCTGCAGAGTGCTCCGCGAGATCGGAGAAAGGGACAGAGAATACTATTTTAAAGATAAAAAAATTCCAGCCGATTTATAAGATTGCAAAAGTTGGGGGATGATAAAAATAGAGGAGGAAGTCTGAAAATGACTGGAAAAAGAAAAAGAGGGAGTATCCTTGTGTTAGGACTGGCATTGTTTGCTATGTTTTTCGGGGCGGGAAATTTGATTTTTCCGCCTTATCTTGGCTTCAAAGCAGGAGAAGTCTGGGAAGTTGGATTTTTGGCTTTTGTGATTGTGGATGTGGGAATGGCTTGTGTGGCAGTGTTTGCCATGTCAAAGGGGGATGGAACGATTTTTTCAGTGACAGGCCTGATCGGACATAAGATGGGCAGCCTGATCAACACAGTGATTGTGGTCTGTATCGGTCCGTTTCTGGCGATTCCAAGAACAGCGGCTACGACTTATGAGATGGCTGTCAACCCTCTGTTTCCGGAGCTTTCCGGTGGAGAGTTCATCTTTTATCTACTGTTTTTTCTGGTGGTCTTTCTGCTGACGGTCCGCAAATCCGCGGTGGTGGACATTGTTGGAAAAATATTGACGCCGCTGATGGTTGTGGTTCTCGCGTATCTGATTATCCGGGGAATTCTGTCGCCGCTGGGAGAGATTCAGGAGAAAATGAATCTGGCTCAGGCGGCGCAGGAGGGAATTGTGGCCGGTTATCAGACGATGGACACTCTGGCAGCATTGGTATTTGCCATCATCATTATCTCCAGTGCGGCACAGAAGGGATACACGGGAAAGAAGGAGAAAAACCGGGCGATGATCGCTTCCTGCGCAGTGGCAGGGGTGCTGCTTGCTCTCGTCTATGGTGGGCTGAGTTATCTGGGTGCGACAGTCTGTGATTTGTACGGAGAAGACATCACACAGGCGCAGCTTTTGATTCAGATTATCCGGGCGATCCTGGGTGATGGAGGAATGATACTTCTGGGAATGGTGGTGGGGCTTGCCTGCCTGACGACGGCGATTGGTCTGGTGTCTTCATCTTCTGCCTATTTTGAAGATTTGCTGGGCGGCAGGGTTCCCTACAAGGTGATTGTGACGGTGATTACCGTGGGAAGTTTCGCAATTGCCAATTTCGGATTATCCACCATTATCAGCATTGCAAGTCCGGTTCTGAGCCTTCTGTATCCGGTGGTGGTTACGCTGATTGTATGTGCGCTTTTCGGAGAAAAGATGAGAAAGACTTACATCCCCCAGGGCGCATCCTGTGCAGCGCTGCTTATCAGTTTCTGTATGGTGTTGGAATCCTTCGGAATTTCTTTTGAAATCCTGCATTTTTTGCCTCTTTATGAGATGGGGCTTGCATGGATTTTACCTGCTTTTCTTGGAGGATTTGTTGGATTTTGCATCCCAAAAGCGAAATCCACAGTCTAATAGATAAAGAAACTGATACGATTTGGATAGAAGGAAGCAGATTTCAAAAAAGATTTTCAACATAAACGACAAATTTGTGAAGTTTTTTTAAAAATAGAGTGCAAATAGAGAGATTTATGTTATAATGAAAAAGTTAAAAATCAGGTAGAGTATTGCATTGAGGAGAAATGAGCAAGAATGAGTGACAAAGAGGAAATTAAGGTAGAGCCCAAGGAAGGCGAAGGGGAGTCCTCTGAGAAAAGACTGTTTTCTACTCAGGATATTTCGGATATACAGAAAAAACTGGAAGAAGAAGTCGACAAGGATATGAAAGAAAAAGAGGATTCCCCTTTAGAGACAGAGGCTGTCCAGGAGGAAGCGTCTGGGGAAGAAACGGCGGAAGCCTTTGAAGATAAAATTGAAAAAGCAATGGAAAAAATTGTGGCGGACACAGCAGGTCAGGATACCGGAGATTCAGGAAGGGGAGAGCCTTCTTCCGCTCAGACGGAGAAGCCGGAATCTGCGTCATCGGCGCAGGAGCAAAAGACGGTACAAAAGCCGGCACAGCCCAGACCTGCGCAGAAAGCTCCGGTTACTTATAATTATCCCCGCCCCAGCGCAGCACAAAGAGCAATTCGGGCTGGCTCGCAGGTGACGATTCAGAAGCCTAAGAAGAGATCCGGAAAAGCTCTGAAAATCGCTGGAGTTGCAGCTGCCATGGTCGTGGTTGCGGCAGGATGTGTGTACGGCGCAGGCACTTATTACTTTTCCAACAAATTCTTTGTGGGAACCAGCATCAATGGTCTGGATTGTTCCATGAAGACGGCGGCGCAGGTGGAAGATCTGATCGCTCAGAAAGTGGAAGATTACTCCATTGATGTGAAGACAGCGGATCAGGGAGATCAGTCCATTGAGGGCAGCAGCATTGATTATAAATATGTGCCGGACGGAGGAATCCAGACGCTTTTGGATAAGCAGAAACCTTATGAATGGGTGAAAGGATTTTTCGAGCCGAGCACTTACAGCGCAGAGGAAAATATATCTTTTGACGAGAATAAACTGAAGGAACAGATGCTGTCTTTGAACTGCGCGAAAGAGGAGAATCAGGTAGCTCCTGAGAATGCCTATGTGGCTTTTCAGGACGGTCAGTTTGTGATTGTCCCGGAGACACAGGGCAGTATGCTGGATGAGACGAAGGCGCTGCAGGCATTGGAGGATGCGGTGTCTGACAGTAAGACGGAGGTTGACTTCTCCAAGCTTGATGTATATCAGAAAGCAGCAGTGACAAAAGACGACCCCACGCTGCAGGCGACTCTGTCGGAATGCAACAATTATACGAAAGCCAGCATCACTTATACTTTTGGTGACCAGACAGAAGTGTTGGATGGAAATACCATCAAAGACTGGCTGCAGTTTGATGAGAATGGCCAGTTTGTAAAAAATGATGATGCTCTGAAGCAGAAAATAACCGAGTGGGTGGCAGGGCTGGCACAGCGCCATGACACACTGGGGAGCAGCAGAAGCTTTACCACAACCTCCGGGAACACCATAACGGTCAGCGGAGGAGAGTATGGCTGGCAGATCAATCAGAGCGAAGAGGTGAATCAGCTCTTCAATGAGATTACCACGGGACAGACCGTGTCCAGGGAACCTCTGTATTCTTCCAGAGCGGCCACCTACGGACCTCCGAATGATATCGGAAGTACTTATATCGAGGTAGATTTGAGTGCACAGCATATGTATTATTATCAGGATGGATCCGTGATCTTTGATTCTGATTTTGTATCTGGAAATATGAGTTATTCCGACCGCGCCACACCGACAGGAATATACAGCCTGTATTATAAGAAGAGCCCGGATGTGCTCAGAGGCAAGGCTCTCCCAGGAGGCGGATATGAGTATGAGACACCGGTAACTTACTGGATGCCATTCTGCGGTGGTGTGGGATTCCATGACGCGAACTGGAGAAGCTCTTTTGGCGGAGATATTTATCTCACCAACGGCTCCCACGGATGTATCAACCTGCCGCCGTCTAAGGCAGCAGAGCTGTATAACATCATTCAAACGGGAGTTCCCATTGTGATGTTCTATTAAAATGAAGACCTGTGGAGATCAAAAATCTCCCGGGTCTTTTTTGTGGTGGAGGGATAACAATGATCATGTTATAGTTGCTTTTATACATGTATATGGGATAAAATCTATAATAAGCAGATAAATAGAAAAAATCAAAAATTTCCATTTCACATGGAAGGGGTGTAAAAATGGGAAGATTCGTTAATCCTGGGAATCGAGCATTTCAGGTTGCGCTTAATTCAGAAATATATGTCGATAAAACCGGGTTAATCAAGTATACTAGCAAGGTACTCAATACCAAACAGGCTTTTATATGCAACAGCCGTCCGCGACGATTTGGAAAATCGATGACAGCAGATATGTTGACTGCTTATTACAGCAGGGGATGCGATTCGAAAAAAATGTTCGAAGGACTGGAAATTGGCAGAGATAGTGGTTTTAAAAAACATCTGAATCAATATGATGTTATTCATTTTGATGTGCAGTGGTGCATAGATCCTGCCGGAGGCCCGGAAAATGTTGTTTCTTATATAAAAAAGAGTGTGATAAGTGAACTTAGAGCAGAGTATCCGGAGTTAATTGATGATACTGTGAATTCACTGGCAGATGCCATGTCTCGCATTAATACCTTTGCAGGGAAAACGTTTATCGTTATTGTGGATGAATGGGACGTGCTGATTCGGGATATGACTGCAAATCTCAATGTTCAGGAAGAATATATTAATTTCCTTCGTGGAATATTTAAAGGGACGGAACCGACAAAATACATCAGTCTTGCATATTTGACGGGGATTCTCCCGATCAAAAAGGTGAAAACGCAGTCCGCTTTAAATAATTTTGATGAATTTACCATGCTTGATGCCAGCGTTCTTTCACCTTATATTGGTTTTACAGAGGAAGAAGTCAGGGAACTTTGTAGAAGATATCAGAGAGATTTTGATTCAGTTAAGATCTGGTACGATGGTTACCGTCTTATGGGAAGTCATGTTTATAATCCGAAAGCGGTAGTAAGCGTAATGCTCAGGGGCGAGTTTCAGAGTTATTGGTCAGACACTGGAACTTATGAATCGATACGTCCGTTGATTAATATGGATTTTGACGGACTGAAAACAGATATTCTGACTATGCTGTCCGGTGATGGTGTGAGAGTGAAGGTAAGAACTTTTCAGAATGATATGGTAACATTCCGCAATAAAGATGATGTGCTGACGTTGCTGATCCATTTAGGATATCTGGGATATGACCAGAGAGAACAGACTGCATTTATTCCGAATGAGGAGATTCGCAGCGAATTTGCTGAAACTGTAGAAGAAGATAGATGGAATGAATGGACGGCATTCCAACGAGAGTCAGAAGTACTTCTGGAAGCGACACTGAATATGGATGAAAAAGCAGTGGCAAAAGGGCTGGAGAAAATTCACACAGAATACGCTTCAGCGATCAGGTATAATGATGAAAATTCTCTCAGCAGTGTGCTTTCGATTGGGTATCTCAGCGCAATGAAGTACTATTTTAAGCCTGTCAGGGAAATGCCGACAGGCCGAGGCTTTGCTGATTTTGTATTTATTCCAAAACCTGAGTATAAAGAGGAATATCCGGCATTGTTAACTGAACTGAAATGGAATAAAAGTGCTGATTCAGCGATCAGACAGATCCATGAGAGAAAATATCCGATTTCTCTTAAGAAATATGTGGGAGAAATTCTGTTGATTGGAATAAATTATGATAAGAAGACAAAAGAACATCAGTGTATGATTGAAAAATATAGCAAATGCCAGGAAGAATAGAAAAGTTAGTTTTATAAAACTTTTTTGAAAAAACGGGAAAATTATCTTGACAGATTTGAAGAGTTAGAATATACTAACACTATGCACAGCAAAAGAATGAATCAGATCAGGAGGAGAAACCGATATGAATCTGCTGGATGCGAGAGAAGGAGAAGAATATATTGTAAAAGATGTTGTAACGGACGATGAGGAGATGACAGCATTTCTGTTTTCTCTGGGCTGTTACAGCGGCGAGCCGATCACGGTAGTTTCCCACCGGAAAGGCGGATGTGTCGTTTCCGTCAAAGACGGACGGTATAGTCTGGATAATGATTTAGCGCAAGCTATTTCAATATAAAAAAATGGTGGTGTGAATCACCGTTTTTTTAAGCAATATCGATTAGTTTAAACTAATCACCGCACTTGAACATGAAGGAGGAGTTTACATGATGAGGATTGCTTTCGCGGGGAATCCAAACAGCGGAAAGACGACCATGTACAACGCACTGACGGGCAGAAGTGAACGTGTCGGAAACTGGGCAGGCGTTACAGTCGAGAAAAAAGAGAGTCTGATTAAGAAGAATTATTGCGGCGGAAAGGAAGAAATGGTGGCGGTAGACTTGCCGGGTGCCTATTCCATGTCCCCGTTTACATCTGAGGAGAGTATCACCAGTAGTTATGTGAAGAACGAAAATCCGGATGTCATTGTCAATATCGTGGACGCCACGAACTTAAGCCGAAGCCTGTTTTTCACCACACAGCTTTTGGAACTGGGGGTTCCGGTGGTTGTGGCCTTGAACAAGAGTGACATCACAGAAAAAAAACAGACAAAGATTAACGAGAAACTTCTGGCGGAAAAACTTGGCTGTCCGGTGATAAAGACCATCTCCACTTCTTCTGGCCATCAGGGATTAAAAGAGGTCGTGAGTGCGGCGGCGTCTCTGTACGGCAAGGGACAGAAAGCACCCTATGTACAGGCGGATATCGACCTGCGGGACAAAGCCGCAGTGGAAGCTGCCGACCGGAAACGGTTTGATTTTGTCAATGATCTGGTAAAGCAGGTGGAGAAGAGAAAGGTTTTCACAAAGGATAAAAACGCACAGGATAAGATTGACAGCGTTATCACACATAAAATTGTGGGAATTCCGATTTTCGCGGCGATCATTTTCCTTGTCTTCTACATATCACAGACGACCGTGGGAACCTGGGTTGCAGACTGGCTTGTGGGCTGGATTGAGACGTTCCAGGGCTGGGTCGGCGGATTGATGGCGAATGCAAACCCGCTTCTGTACGCGCTTCTCGTTGACGGCATCATCGGCGGTGTGGGCGCTGTAGTCGGTTTCCTGCCGCTGGTAATGGTAATGTACTTCCTGATTGCGCTTTTGGAAGATTGTGGATATATGGCCCGTGCGACAGTTGTGCTGGATCCCATTTTCAAAAGAGTGGGACTCTCCGGCAAATCTGTGATTCCCATGGTAATCGGCACTGGCTGCGCGATTCCAGGCGTTATGGCATGCCGTACCATTCGAAATGAGAGAGAACGCCGGACGACAGCTATGCTGACTCCGTTTATGCCCTGCGGAGCGAAGATTCCTGTCATTGCCTTGTTTGCGGGAGCATTCTTCGCAGACGCGTGGTGGGTATCCGCAACCATGTATCTGATGGGTATCGTGTTATTTTTGCTGGGAGCTTTGCTCGTCAAGAGAATTACCGGACAGAAGTACAGAAAATCCTTCTTTATCATTGAGCTTCCAGAATATAAGATCCCAAGCCTGAAACGTGCCTGCATGGCAATGCTGGAGCGGGGCAAGGCATACATTGTGAAGGCAGGAACCATCATTCTGGTGTGTAACACAGTTGTTCAGATTATGCAGACCTTTAACTGGCAGTTCCAGTTGGTGGAGGAAGGCGCAGAGAATACCTCCATCCTTGCTTCTATCGCACACCCGTTTGCCATTTTGTTCATCCCCCTTGGATTTGGCGTCTGGCAGCTGGCGGCAGCGGCGATCACAGGCTTTATTGCGAAGGAGAATGTGGTTGGTACTCTTGCAGTTGTATATGGTGTGACCAACCTGATTGATACAGAAGAATTGGCACTGGTAGGCAGTGGAAATGAAGTGGCTACGATTATGGGACTTACCAAAGCAGCGGCTCTGGCTTATCTGATGTTTAACCTTTACACCCCGCCTTGCTTTGCGGCCCTGGGAGCGATGAACTCGGAGATGAAGAGTGGGAAATGGCTGTTGGGAGGAATCTGTCTCCAGCTTGCGACTGGCTATACGGTGGCCTTCTTCATTTACCAGATCGGTACGTTGATTACGACCGGTTCCCTGGGAACTGCTTTTGTTCCGGGATTGATTGCGGTTCTTGTGTTCGCGGCAGTGATTATCTGGAGAGTGAAAAAGTCAGACGGAGAATTCGCTGCAGAATATAGTCTGCATTCCGTACGGTCATAAAAATAATAGAGAGATCAGAAGTGGGCAAAGAAAATTCTTTGTCCGCTTCCTGATGTCAGAATGGAGGTTGTGTGTGTGACAAATGTCATTATCATCATCATTCTGCTTCTCCTGGTGGGAGGAGCGGTCCGCTATATGATAAAAGCAAAGAAAAATGGAGCGCGATGCATCGGATGTTCGGCAAGTGGATGTTGTTCCGCTGGCAAAAAGACGGCGGAAAAGAAGCTGGAAGCGCCGGTCATCGGCAGGAAGACGATACAGATTTCAGGAATGCACTGCGCGCATTGTGTGGACAGCGTGACTGAAAGTCTGAATCAGATCGAAGGCGTGCGTGCCCGGGTGAATTTATCCAAAGGATGCGCGGAGGTTTTCTACGATCGGGAAATTCAGGAGGATGTGTTGAGACGTGCCGTGGAAAAAGCTGGATTTTCCGTGGTGTCCATTCATGCGTAAATGAAGAAAAAAGATTGTCCCGTGGGGCTTCGGAATCAAAAATCCGGAACTTCACGGGACAATTTTATGATAGGGGTATCAATCTTCACATCAACGATTCATCTGCGAACAGTTTGACCAGATCGTAAGGAGACTGGATGCTGTAATCGCAAGAAGGCACTTCTCCGAATCCATAGGCGGCGTAGACAAAGGGGATACCTGCTTCTTTGGAGGCAGTGTAGTCTCCCAGAGTGTCTCCCACATAGATTGCGGATTTGAGCTGATTTCTGCGGATGATTTCCTTTATATTATCCCCTTTTTGCAGGCCGGTATCTCCGGAACAGAGATGATCCTGAAAATAGTGTCCGTAGCCGGTGGATTTCAGGAAGACTTCAATATAACCTGCCTGACAGTTGCTGACGATATAAAGGGGATATTTTTTGGAAAGGATTTTCAGTGTGTCCTCCAGACGGTCATAGACCGGGGCAGCCTGTTGGGAGAGAAACTCTTCTTCTTTTTGGCAGCATTTTTCAATGAGCTCCAGCTGACGCTCTTTTGGCTGATCGGGAAATAGATTGGCGGCGATTTCCGGGAGAATCTTTCCAAATAGTTTGGAGAGACGCTCAGGGGTGATTTCCACATTTATATCAGGTTCCTGTGACAGCACGACCGACCAGGCTCTGGCCACGGTTTCCGTGGAATTCCACAGAGTGCCGTCCACATCAAAAATGATACTATCCATGATCTTGACTCCTTTGATTTTGTTTTTCCTCATTTTACTACAAATACGAAAAGATGCAAATCCTTTGTTTTGTAAAAAGTGCATGGAAAGCATGTCAAAGTTCGACGGTTTGTTTGAATTTTTCGAGGGCGTATGCTATGATTAGACGAGATTTAGCAGAAGAAGAAAAGAAATGCCAGGAGATAAAAATGCAATACCAGAATGTTCAAAGGGCAGTTTTTTTAAGCCGCCCCAACCGTTTTGTGGCCAGGATAAAGCTGGACGGCCAGGAGGAAATCTGCCATGTAAAAAATACAGGACGATGCAGAGAACTTCTGATACCGGGAAGTGAGATTTCTGTGCAGAGAAGCGCAAACCTTGACCGGAAGACAAAATTTGATCTGATTGCAGTCCGCAAGAAAGATCAGTGGGTGAATATTGACTCCCAGATCCCGAACCGTGTTGTGGAAGAATGGATCAAAGGCAGCGGCCTGTTCTCTTCGGAGGCGGTGATCCGGCGGGAGAAAACTTACAAAAGCTCAAGATTTGATCTCTATGTGGAGGATGGAGACAGAAAAGTCTATATAGAAATCAAAGGGGTAACTCTGGAAGAAGAGCATGCAGCACGTTTTCCAGATGCGCCCACTCTGCGCGGGGTAAAACATCTGGAGGAGCTGATCCGCTGCATGGAGGATGGGTATGAGGCGTGCCTGATCTTTGTCATTCAGATGAAAGGGGTTCGGCATCTGGAGCCAAACTGGGACACCCATCCGGAATTCGCCAGGACGCTGAAGAAGGCAAAAGAGGCTGGAGTGCGGATTCTGGCCTATGATTGTCAGGTGGGAGAGGACTATATCTGGATGGATCAGCCCGTCCCGGTGATGATCCAAGAGGGGAGAAGTAGATGAAGGGACTGTCAGAGATGGTGGAACCGCTGATCGGCTGGTATCGCACCGCCAAGAGAGAACTGCCCTGGAGAGATCAGAAGAATGCCTACTATACCTGGGTATCGGAGATCATGCTTCAGCAGACGAGAGTGGAGGCGGTGAAGCCGTATTTTCAGCGATTTATGCAGGAGCTGCCGGATATTCAGGCATTGGCGGAATGTCCGGAAGATAAACTGTTAAAACTATGGGAAGGACTTGGATATTATAACCGGGTACGCAATATGCAAAAGGCGGCCCAGACAGTGATGGAGGAATATTCCGGCAGACTTCCGGCGGATTATGAGGCGTTGAAAAAACTGAGCGGAATAGGTAACTACACAGCCGGGGCGATTGCCTCGATTGCCTATGGGATTCCGGTTCCGGCAGTGGATGGAAATGTGCTGCGGGTGATCACCCGTATTACACGAAACGACCAGGATATTATGAAACAGTCGGTCCGCAGGCAGATAGAGGAAGATTTAAGTCAGATTATTCCCAGGGAAGCTCCTGGTGATTTTAACCAGGCACTGATGGAGCTGGGAGCTGTGGTCTGTGTGCCCAACGGGCAGGCAAAATGTGAGCAGTGTCCGGTTGCTTTTATGTGTCAGGCACATGCCTGTGGCCAGGAGATGGAATTCCCAAAGAAGGCAGCGAAGAAGCCCAGAGCTGTCCAGAAGAAAACCATTCTGGTCATACAGGATGGACACAAGACGGTTATCCGAAGACGCCCGCGAAAAGGTCTGTTAGCCGGACTTTATGAACTGCCCAATTTGGATGGATGGAAATCAGAGGAGGAGATTCTCTCCTGTGTCAAAGAGTGGGGGATGACACCTCTTCGGATTCTGCAGTTGGGAGAGGCAAAGCATATTTTCTCCCATGTGGAGTGGCAGATGCAAGGATATCAGATCCGGGTAGCGTCTGTGGAAGAGGGCTCTTTGGGAGATCTGATTTTTGTGGAGCCTGGTCAAAATGACGGACAGTATGCCATTCCGTCGGCATTTGATTTTTATGCGAAATATATAAAGGAGGAAAATAGAACATGAAACTGTTGTCTATCGCGGTTCCCTGTTATAATTCAGAGAACTATATGAGAAAGTGCATCGATTCCCTTCTGGAGGGAGGAGAAATTGTGGAGATTCTGATTGTGGATGACGGATCCAGCGACAACACCGCTCAGATCGCGGATGAGTACGCGGCAGCGTATCCTTCCATTGTCAAGGCAATTCACCAGGAAAACGGCGGACATGGAGCGGCTGTGAATACGGGCATCCAGAATGCGACAGGTTTTTATTTCAAAGTGGTGGACAGCGATGACTGGGTGAATAAGGAAGCGTACATGAAGGTTTTGGAGACGCTGGAACATCTTCTGGGCGGCGATAAGAGTCTGGATATGCTGATCAGCAATTTTGTCTATGAAAAACAGGGAGCTTCCAGGAAAAAAGTGATGCAGTACCGTCATATTTTCCCCGTGGGAGAAATGTTCGGATGGGAACAGATTCATCATCTTCCAAAGGGCAAATATCTGTTGATGCACTCTATGATTTACCGGACACGCCTTCTGAAAGAATGCGGTCTGGAGCTTCCAAGACATACCTTTTATGTGGATAATCTGTTTGCCTTTGAGCCTCTTCCTTTTGTGAAAAATATGTATTATCTGGACGTGAATTTCTACCGGTATTTCATTGGCCGTGAGGATCAGTCGGTGAATGAGGCTGTGATGATTAAGAGGATCGATCAGCAGATCCGGGTGAATAAACTGATGGTGGACGCTTATGAAAAATATGATCTGAGGCAGAAAGAGCTGAATAAATATATGATCAGTTATCTGGATATTATCACGACGGTGTCTTCCATGATGCTGATTCGCTCCGGCACAGATGAGGCGATGAAGAAGAAAAAAGAACTGTGGGATTACATCCGCAGCACAGACCGCCGTCTCTACCGGAAGCTGCGCTATGGACTGCTTGGACGTGCAGTCAATCTTCCAGGCAGAGGCGGACGTAAGATGTCTGTGGCGGCTTACAAGATCTGCCAGAAATTCTATGGATTTAATTAAACATTTTTTCTCTGTCTTGCGTTTCTGAAGAGAAAACGTGCCAGGTATAAAAGAAGCGGGACAATGGTGTCCACCCGGTATGCGGTGGTGATTGCAGCCACCGTCTGGGTGCCGAATCTGTTCATAAAATTTTGCAGAATCAGGCTTCCGCAGGCATTCACGGTAGATTGAATCATGGGCGGAATGCCGAAGTGGGCGCCGGGGCGCAGACAGGATGAACAGAGGGCAAAACGGTTCAGATGAAAGCGCAGAAGCGGATATTTTCAGATGTTTTTGACGTGTGTTTCTGCATAAAATCCTCCTTTGTTGCGAAGTTAAAAAGGCAACAGAAAATGAAACATCATTTTCTGCTGCCTTTTGTCATATCCATTTTCGTTACATCCTCGAATGCACATACCATCTGGCCGGCTGTTTCGCAGGATCTTTTTCCCGGTAAAAGAGAAGGGAACCTGCGACTGCCATGGTGATTCCCAGACAGACATCCACCACGGAATGCTGCTTCAGGAACATGGTGG
>DXIX01000036.1 GCA_019112635.1 Candidatus Blautia intestinigallinarum
AGCATTGCTTTTGTGTGCTGTCAAGGGTGGCGTAAGCTGCCATCAAATATCATATCTGCGATTTTCAAGATTCAATTTGAGCCTATTTCTTAGGCTCCATTTTTTCATAACTCATTTGACACTACCCTTTGCGTAACTCTCACATGGTACCGGCATGGATCAGAATCTCGGCCGGTCTTCCAAGGGAAGCAAAGGCAAAAGGACTTAAAGTTGCCGCATAGCTTCCGGCGTGATTGACCACCACCACATCTCCTGGCTGCAGTCTCGGAAGAAGGATATCCTCGGCAATCACATCCGCCGCCGTACACAGATTTCCAACCAGATCAACACGCTCCTCTTCTTCCTGCTCCTCCTGCGTATATACAGTAAATTGAAAGGCATCCGTCTTCGTGAAAAGCGGCTCTGTTCCGGCAGGATGTTCCTCCTTCGCATATTTTTCCACCAGTCTGGCAAGGGAGGGTCTCATAAACCCGTTCAAGGTGGAGGATAAGATCACATAAGTCTTTGTGCGGCTCACCTTTTTATCCAGAACTTTCATTCCATAGAAGCCGCCATTTCCCACCAGATAACGTCCGGTCTCGATCAGCATCCGAGCGTTTTTGACAGAAACATTCTTCTTAAAGAGTTCAAACTGTTCCGCCAGCTTTCGGATATCCACTTCTCTGTCCTCGATTCCATAGGGGATTCCAATTCCGGCTCCCAGATTGATGAAATCCAATTCATATCCCAGCTCTTTTTGTACCTTCTCTGCTAATTTTAACACATTTTGATGATACCTGGCAATTCGGTCTGTATCCAGATCCTGGCTTCTCAGATGGACATGAATGCCGCAGATCCGGATTTTATCCTCCTTCCATTTTGGCAAATGGGAGAAAAATTGCTCTTCGTCGATGCCGAATTTGGAGGGAGCCGCATTTTCCTGGTCAAAGGAAAAATTCGGATGAATCCGCACTCCAATCCCCACGGTTTCTTTCTTCTTCCTGGTTTCTTCCAGAATTCTCTCCACCTCGCCCACGCTGTCCGCCACCAGAATGCATTTTCCAAGGGTCTGTTCGATGTCCCTGGAACTCTTTCCCGGAGCAGAGTAATAAATATCTTCACTTTTTATCCCGGCTTTCAGGCTGGCAAGTACTTCCTGTGCGCTGGCTGCGTCCGCTCCCAGCCCCTGGCCTGCGATGGTCTGAAGAATCTCCGGATTCGGATTGCATTTGACAGAATACAAAAAAGACACATCGCGAAAATGCTCTCTCAATGTCTGAATCTGCTTTAAAATCATGCTCTCATCATATAGATAGAAACTGTCATGTTCCTGTGCTGTCTTCAAAATCTGTTCTCTGGTAATCATAATAGTTCTGCCTGCCCCCTATCTTCCATCCTTTTTTCTGCTTTCTTTCAATGCGATTTCCTCCAGCTCACGGACAAATTCCTCCTTGCCATCACAATACCCTTCTATGTCATAGGGATATTTCCGAGCCAATTCTCTCTTTAGTTTTGCGTAAGCTCTGCGCGATTCCTCATGGTCTCTCAGGTAATCGCGAACGGCCAGATGTCTGTGGATATTTTTCTGATCCGTTTCCTGGAAAATATGTATCTGGTGTGTGCGCTCATCTCCGCCTTTGCGGAGATACCTTCTGCCCGGAATACCGAATTCTCCCAGATATTCATACCCGATTTTCTCAAATTCTTCTGCCGCTGCATCCACACGTTCCAGAGAATGGACCACCGGCATAATGTCAATCACAGGTTTTGCGGCCAATCCCGGCACTGAGGTACTGCCTATATGATGGATTTCCTTGCAGTTTTCTCCCAAAATCTGCCGGATGCAAACTGCCTCTTTTTGAAATTTCACTTCCCATTGCGGGTCATAGTCGACAACGATTACATGCTGTGCCATCATCTTCCTCCTGACAACCGTATTTTCCCAAACCGTTCATTCTTCGCCGCGGAATTCCTTGCGCAAAACCTCCTTTGGCGGCTCGATCTCATTTGCCAGAGAATGTTCTGTCAGTTCCGACATCAGTTTTAATTTCCGATTAATCAACGGTCTCATACAATTGGGGACATGTTCCTGATGGGCTCTGTGAATTGCCACACATTCCTTACAGTTGCCATGATAACGGCAGGCTTTTTTGCAGGGACAGTGATCTTTCTCCTTATATTCCTCCCGGAAAGCCGCGGCGAACTCTTCCTGCAGGCGCAGTCCTTCTTCCCGGTTTCCTTTGTGAAATTCTTTCATAGCATCCAATTCTTTTTGATTTCCTTCAATCTTCATCTTTCTTACCTTCCTTTATTCCATATATCCCATTTACGAACTTTGACAGCCCCGGTTTTCCCAGGAATTTCTCAGGAAACCTCATAGAGAAACTCGGTCCATTTTCCCTGATAAGAACAGCAATTCATGAAAGGATGTCTGGTTCCGGACAGTTCTCCATTTTTTAGAGCTATGGCGTCTTTCAGATTCTTCTCAATCCAGTCCGGACTCACCGGATACTCGTGGTGGCAGGGGAGAATCGTATCGATCTTGTCCGCCAGCCCGCACAGTTTTTTCTGACTCTCAATGTAGAGATCCAGATTCCGATGATCGCCGAACATATAGATCGGCCCCTTCTTCTGCACGGAATCTCCCGGAAGCATCAATCTCTTTTCCCAATCCACAAAAGCCACACTGCCGTAGGTATGCCCGGGAATCTCCACAACCTCCAGCCGATATCCTCCACAGGTGAAGACATCTCCCTCCCGCAGAGGATGAAGTTCAATTCCGTCGCCAATCAGATGCCAGTCCCCCTCATGGAGATAACAGCTGCCGAATTCTCTCAAACCACCTGTGTGATCCATATCTCCGTGGGTCATGATCACTTTCACCGGAAGATCTGTGACACTTCTCACCGCAGAGGCAACTTCGCTGTCCTCAAATCCTGTATCGATGAGCAGCGCCTCATCCTGACCGATGAGGAGAAATTCCCGGACTCTTTCATCGTCTAAAATATAAAACTGATCCATAAACAATGATATTGTCAAGATTAGTTGACACATTTTTCTCAAGGATATCACTGACTATGCAGCTATCTCCAAAGTCTCATAATACTGCCTGCGTTTTACCATGGGAGGAAGGCCGCCATTGGCAGAGCAGATCCTC
>DXIX01000002.1 GCA_019112635.1 Candidatus Blautia intestinigallinarum
TCCTTCAGCCACTGTCCCTTCAGCATGATAGACGGGATCGTCTTATACTGATAACCACTCTGTCCACAGACCTTCATATTTCTTACACTCTTCTTTGCCATAGAATTGACTCCTTTCAGATTTGATCAGACACCTTAGAATTATTACAGACTTGTCTCTATCACCATTTTTTAATTTTCTCTGCCCAAGAGCACCACCTCCTCGAAGTTTCGACCACGCACCCAACGCAAAAAAGCTGCTGACACGTTTTTCTCTAACGCATCAACAGCTTCTCAACTTCGATTCCGTATACTATTTTCAATGGCAGATAGGCTTCTATTCTGCTTTTTCCTCATCCCTGATTCTGCGGTAATCTTCCATATCTATACCGATCTTTACCGTAGTGTCAGGTTTTCGTTTGCCCAAGAGGCACACGGTTTCCACATGAACAGTGTGCACAAATTGATCTACGCACACGCATTTTTCCACCTGATATCCGCTTGCCTGGATCACTTCCAGGTCTCTGGCCAGGCTGGTGGCTTTGCAGGAAATATAGACAATCCGGTCCACACCATAATCCAGAATTTTGGGCAAAGCTTTGGGATGAATTCCATCCCTGGGCGGGTCCAGAACAATAACATCCGGCTTCTCGTCCAACTCATCCAAAACCTTCAGGACATCTCCGGCGATAAACTTGCAGTTGGGCAGACCGTTCATCTTCGCATTCTCCCTGGCTGCGTCAACGGCCTCCTCCACAATCTCCACACCCACAACTTCTCTCGAAACTGCAGCCAGAATCTGGGAGATTGTACCGGTTCCACTGTATAAATCAAAAACTACCTTATCTTTCGTGTCCCCAATATAACTGCGCACAATAGAATAGAGCACCTCCGCCGCCAGAGTGTTGGGCTGGAAGAAGGAAAAAGTACTGATCTTAAACTTCAGACCCAGCAAAGTCTCATAAAAATAATCCTGGCCATATAAGATTCTGGTCTCATCGCTTTTCACCACATCAGACAGAGAGTCATTGATGATGTGAAGAATTCCCACAATCTTTCCTTCCAGAGGCAGAGCCAAAAGAGCATCTCTCAGAGGCTGCAGGTCATGTTCTTCCTGGCTGGTGGTAACCAGGTGTACCAGAATCTCTCCCGTAGTTACCCCTCTTCGGAGAAGCAGATGGCGCAGATAGCCCACGTGCTGCATCTTTTTGTAATAGGAGACCCCTCTGTCTTTGAAATACTTCCACACACAAGTCAGAATCCGGTTCATATCTTCATGAACCAGCTGACAGTCCTCCGCTGTGAGTACATCATAGGTACTTCCTTTCTTATGAAGTCCAAGCGTCAGAGGACCATCCTTATGGTCATCTCCAAAGGAAAATTCCATCTTGTTCCGATAATGGAATTCCTGAGGGCTCCTGCGGATTCCCTGAAATTCATAATTCCCCGTCACTGCCTGATCCATGAGTTCCCGGATCTGATTTTCCTTCATCTTCAGTTGTTCCTCATAAGCCATTGTCTGATACATGCAGCCTCCGCAGGCCGGGAAATTATGGCAGACTGGCAGGCGGCTCTCCAGAGGTGACCTTTCCAGAACTTCCAGAAGTCTTCCTTCCAGACGCTTTCCGCGCTTTTTATTAATCACAAAACGAATCTTCTGACCTGGGATCCCGTTTTTCACAATGACTTTCTCCCCGTCAATCCACACCAATCCTTTATTGGGAAATTCGACCTTCTCAATGATTCCTTCACAAACCGTACCTTTTTTCAAAATAACCTCCATCTCCTGTACCCATCTGTTTTATCACATAAAAAGAGCACCGCACAATCATCGATTTTCACTTGAACAGCCAATCGCTGGTATTCAAAAGATCCTCGAAAATTGTGCAGCGCTCCTTTTTATATTTCTCATAACCGCAGCAGACAATCATCTCCTGCCTGCACATTCACCTAACCCTGCCGCCGGCAAAAATACTGACAACATCTTTTGTTTATTTGTCTTCTTTCTCGTCGTCCTCATCCTCAAAGTAGTCATCAAAGTCATCGTCAAAGTCTTCTTCGAAGTCTTCCAGATAATCCGGTGCAAAGAAACGGTACACTGCATAAGCAATTCCTGCTACAGCCGCAACGGCTCCAATAATCGCTAATGCCCACAGAATCGCATTTTTCTGTTTTTCTTCCTCTTTTTTGTTCAGTGATGCCAACAAGTCCTCAATTTTATTCATGTTCATCATCAAACACCTTCTTTCCTAATATGATCCGCCGTATTATCTCCGACACCTGAATGCAATACTTGCCGAACACAGTCCTCCATGACAGTTCAGATATAACTATATCATCTACCACTTTCTCATAAGTATGCATCTTTGACAGCGGTCTTTAACTTTTTTTATTATACCACTTTCCGCTATGTTTTACCAGAAGTTATTTGAAAAGAATGTGAATTTCACCCACTTTATATTTTCTTCAGTTTCGCGAAACTTGCAAACATCTTTTTCACACCGACCTGTTCAAACTCCACCGTAACCTCGTAGTCTTTGCCGCCTTCCACAATCTGCTTGACTGTGCCCACACCGAATTTCATGTGACGCACGGTATCTCCCACCTGATAATCCAGTTTCTCCGCTTTTTTCACCGTGAACTGTCTGGGCTGAAATGCTTTTGCGCGAAATGCCTCCCGCATCTGGGCATAAGTATTATTCTTTGGCGTATTGTCCTCAGTGGTTTTCTTCGGAAGCTCATGCCCCATGTCCACGATTTCCCGGGGAATCTCTCTGACAAACCGGGATACTTTATTATACTGTGTCTGCCCACGGATCATTCTCTGCTGAGCGCAAGTTAAAGTCAAATCTTTCATCGCCCTGGTGATTCCCACATAACAAAGCCGGCGCTCTTCTTCCAGTTCTCCCGGATCATCGGAAGTGACCGTCATATAGCTTGGAAAAATCCCATCTTCCATTCCCGTCAGATACACCTGAGGAAACTCCAGTCCCTTGGCGCTGTGCAGCGTCATCAGCAATACATAATCCTGCCCCGGCTCCACCGTGTCAATGTCCGCGATCAGCGCAATCTCTTCCAGAAATCCGCTCAGAGTCGGATGGGTGTGCTCTTCCTCGTAAGTGGCAATCTTGGTAATCAATTCATCAATGTTCTCAATCCTGCTTCTGGATTCATCGGTATCCTCCAAAATCAGATCCTGCACATACCCCGTCCGCTCAATAATGTCATTCATCAGTTCCTGAATGGTAAAACTTGGCACCTCACTGCGCAGGGTCTGAATCAAGGTGACAAAGGACTCAATCTTCGCCGTTGTCCGTCCTATCTTCGGAATCTTGTCTGCTTCTTTCAAAGCATCATAAAAACTGATCTCATTTTCATTGGCATAGTCCTGCACTTTGGCCAGGGTTGCTGCCCCAATCCCACGCTTTGGAATGTTAATAATCCTGCGCACAGCCAGATCATCTCTGGCATTGTCTACCGTCTTCAGATAACTTAACAGATCCTTGATCTCTTTTCTCGCGTAGAAGTTAATCCCTCCCACCAGCTTGTAAGGAATGTTGGCCATCAGAAGTTTTTCCTCGAACAGACGTGACTGGGCGTTGGTCCGGTACAAAATTGCACAGTCACAGTACCTGCACTGCCCCTCCCTCTGCTTCTTGGCAATATCTCCCACCACATACTCTGCCTCCTCAAAGCCATTCAGGAACTGCCGCAGATGTACCTTGGAACCTTCTTCATTCTCTGTCCAGAGTGTTTTTGCCTTACGCTCCGTATTATTCTGAATCACCTCATTGGCCGCATTCAGAATATTCTTAGTAGAACGGTAATTCTGCTCCAGACGGATCACCTTTGTGTCCGCGAACACTCTCTCAAAGCCCAGGATATTCTCGATATTCGCGCCTCGGAATTTGTAGATGGACTGATCATCATCTCCCACCACACAGAGGTTCTGATATTTGGATGCCAGAAGACTCACGAACTGAAACTGGGCCAGATTGGTGTCTTGATATTCGTCCACCATGATATAGCGGAATCTCTCCTGATAAGAGTCCAGGACATCCGGATTGCACTGAAACAGTTCCACTGTCTTCATAATCAGATCATCAAAATCCAGTGCATTGTTCTTGCGAAGCTGTGCCTGGTATTCTTTGTAGACCTGGATCACCGCCTGTTTCTGATAATCTGCCCGGTAATTCAGCTCAAACTCTTCCGGAGTGACCATCTGATCCTTCGCATGGGAAATCTGTGCCATCAGGGCGCGTTCCTTATAAATTTTCGTATCGATATTCAGCCTTTTGCAGATATCCTTGATGACCGTCTTCTGGTCATCTGTGTCGTATATAGTAAAACGATTGTCGAATCCCAGGCGGTCGATGTAACGCCGCAGAATCCTCACACAGGTAGAGTGAAATGTGGTCACCCAGATGCTCTCCGAGCCAAAGCCCACAATTTTGTCCACACGCTCTCTCATCTCCTCCGCCGCTTTGTTGGTGAAGGTGATCGCCATAATATTCCAGGGGTTCACCCCTTTCTCCTCAATCAGGTAAGCAATTCTGTGCGTCAAAACCCGGGTTTTTCCGGAACCCGCTCCTGCCAGAATCAACAAAGGCCCTTCTGTGTGGCAGACTGCCTCTTTTTGCTGAGGATTCAAATTTTCAAATAGACTCATATGTATCTCCTATTACTGTTTCATTCTTATAATCTGTACTGACTGTGTATTATACCACACTCCCGATTCCAATCCAACTGTCCCTGAAAAATTCGGATAACTCCCCGTATTTTGTAAAATAAATTCCAAACAGCTTTACAAGTAGTTTTCCAAACTATATAATAAAGAAGCGAGGTGATAAAATGACAATTGATACAAAAAATATGATTAACAGTATCCTGGAAAGTATCTCCCGGATCGATTACATCAAGCCGGAAGACTTGCCGGATATTCCTCTATATATGGATCAGGTCACCACGTTCATGGAGACAAAGCTGAAATCCTCAAAACGTAACGAAGAAGATAAAATTCTGACCAAGACCATGATCAATAATTACGCCAAAAATGGCCTGCTCCCCTCACCGGAGAAGAAGAAATACTCCAAAGAGCACCTGCTTCTTCTGATTTTTATCTACTATTTTAAAAACATTCTTTCCATCAATGACATTCAGACACTGCTTAGTCCAATCACAGAGAAATATTTCCAGACAGATAATGATTTTGATTTGACAACAATATATATGGAAGTCTTTGGCATGGAACACAGTCAGATTGAATATCTGAAGAAAGATCTTTTGAAACGCTATAATATAGCAGATCAGACTTTCCAGGATGCCCCTTCAGAAGATCAGAAATTTCTCCAGCAGTTTTCATTTATCTGCCTTCTCAGCTTCGATGTCTACTGTAAGAAACTTCTGATTGAAAAGATTATCGACGGGATGGTTCCCCCTGAACACACCCACGGGAAAGAGAAAGAGAAAAAAAATAAAAGTAAAAATACTCCAAAAATTTGATATAATAGAAGAGTCAAAGGGAGGGACATAATACATTTTGAAAAACCGGCACCTATGCCTATATGAGAAAGGAGACCTTTATGCTTTCTGAAATGATTCAAAGACTGGTACAGTACGGTATTGACACCGGGCTTACACCAGAATGCGAGAAAATTTACACCACGAATCTTCTGCTGGATGTCATGCAGGAGGATGACTACCAGGAGACAGAGAATTTATCCCCCATGCCTTTGGAGGAGATACTTTCCAATCTTCTGGACGAAGCTGTGAAACGTGGCCTGATCGAGGACAGTGTCACCTACCGTGATCTTTTTGACACACGTCTGATGAACTGCCTGGTTCCACGGCCTGCTCAGGTACAGAAAGAATTCTGGGAGAAATATCAGGTTTCCCCTGAGACTGCAACTGACTATTTCTATAAATTCAGCCAGGACAGCGATTATATTCGCCGTTACCGTATTGCCAGAGATCTGAAATGGAAAGTCGACAGTCCTTATGGATCCATCGACATCACCGTGAATCTCTCCAAACCGGAAAAAGATCCAAAAGCCATTGCAGCCGCAAAAAATGCCAAAGCCAGCAGCTATCCCAAATGTCAGCTCTGTATGGAGAATGAGGGATATGCCGGCCGTGCCAATCATCCTGCACGTGAGAACCACCGTATCATTCCCATCACAATCAACGACAGTCCATGGGGCTTCCAGTATTCCCCCTATGTATACTACAATGAACACTGTATTGTCTTCAACCAGTCACATATCCCAATGAAGATTGAGCGGGCAACTTTTATCAAACTGTTTGATTTTCTGAAGCTGTTTCCTCATTATTTCCTGGGATCCAACGCAGACCTGCCAATCGTGGGCGGTTCCATTTTAAGCCACGACCATTTCCAGGGGGGACGTTATACCTTCGCCATGGAAAAGGCTCCGTCTGAGATCGCGATCACCATACCAGGTTATGAGGACGTACAGGCCTGTATCGTAAAATGGCCGCTGTCTGTAATCCGTATCCGTCACGCAGACGACAAACGTCTGGTGGATCTTGCTTCCCATATTCTGGAGAAATGGAGAGACTATACAGACGAGGCAGCAAATATTTACGCTTACACAGACGGCGAACCTCACAATACCATCACCCCGATCGCCAGAAAACGGGACGGTATGTTTGAACTGGATCTGGCTTTGCGCAACAATCTTACCACAGAGGAATATCCTCTGGGCGTTTATCACCCTCATCAGGACTGCCACCACATCAAGAAAGAAAATATCGGTCTGATCGAGGTTATGGGGCTTGCCGTACTCCCATCCCGTCTGAAAGAAGAGATGGAACTGCTGAAAGACTACATATTAAATCATAAAGATCCTGCACAGAATGAAAAAATCGCAAAACATGCTGCGTGGGTACAGGAATTTCTTCCTAAATATGATTCCATCACGGAAGAAAATATCGAAGAAATCCTTCAGAAAGAAATCGGCCTTGTCTTCGTCAAGGTTCTGGAAGACGCCGGTGTTTACAAGTGCACAAACGAGGGGCGTGAAGCTTTCCTGCGTTTTGTCAATACTCTTTAATCTTTCAACTTTTAGGAGGTAGAACATGAAAATCTTAGTTACTGGCGGCGCCGGATACATCGGCAGTCACACCTGTGTAGAGTTACTGAATGCTGGCTATGACGTTGTGGTTGTTGACAACCTGTACAATGCAAGCCCAAAAGCACTGGACCGTGTCAAAGAGATCACTGGAAAGGATCTCACTTTCTACGAGGCAGACATCCGTGACCGTGAAGCTCTGGAAGCCATCTTCGCAAAAGAAAATGTGGATGCAGTGATTCATTTCGCAGGCCTCAAGGCAGTGGGTGAATCTGTGGCCAAACCTCTTGAATACTATGAGAACAACATCGCAGGCACTGTAAATCTCTGCTTTGCCATGAGAAAATACAACGTAAAAAATATTATTTTCAGTTCCTCAGCAACTGTTTACGGCGATCCTGCTCAGATCCCGATCACAGAGGAATGCCCGAAAGGAACCTGCACCAATCCTTATGGCTGGACCAAATGGATGCTGGAACAGATTCTGGTGGACCTGCACACTGCAGATCCGGAATGGAATGTGATTCTGCTGCGTTACTTCAATCCCATCGGTGCCCACAAGAGCGGCCTGATCGGCGAAGATCCCAAAGGAATCCCCAACAATCTTCTGCCGTACGTGGCACAGGTTGCCATCGGCAAACTGGAGTGTCTGGGTGTCTTCGGTGATGATTACGATACCCCGGATGGCACTGGCGTCCGTGACTACATCCATGTGGTAGACCTGGCTGTCGGCCATGTAAAAGCCATCGAGAAACTGAAAGACAAGGAAGGCGTAAGCGTCTATAATCTCGGGACTGGAAATGGATACAGTGTACTCCAGGTTGTACATGCTTTCGAGAAAGCCTGCGGACATCCTATCAAATACCAGATCAAGCCTCGCCGTGCCGGCGACATTGCCACCTGCTACTGCGATCCTCAGAAGGCAAAGAAAGAACTGGGCTGGGAAGCACAGTACAATATTGAAGATATGTGCGCAGATTCCTGGAACTGGCAGAAAAAGAATCCAAACGGATACGAAGATTAAACAGATGAGTAAAAAACTTTAAGAAGTGGCAGACGGTCTCTGTATTGCTTTTTTCATAAAAACATGATAAACTTTTGCAAGTGACAAGACACATGTAAATACATTAGTGAAAGGGATTTTTATGAAAAAACTACTGAACCACATTTTTATCGATGGTTTAAGCGGTATGGCTCAGGGACTGTTTGCCACTTTAATTATCGGTACCATTATTCAGCAGATCGGCAGCCTGGTCGGAGGGGATATCGGACATATGATCTTTCTTCTCGGAAAGATGGCCGCCGCACTGACAGGCGCAGGAATCGGAGTGGGTGTAGCACACCGCTATCAGGAGAGTTCCCTGGTTGTCCTGTCTGCAGCCACCGCCGGAATGGTGGGCGGCTTCGCAAGCCAGATCCTGTCCGGCTCCATACTCACAGAAGAGGGGGCTGTCCTTCTGTCCGGCCCCGGGGAACCTCTGGGTGCCTTCGTGGCAGCTTTTGCCGGAATCGAAATCGGTCATCTGATTTCCGGAAGAACCAAAGTGGATATTCTTCTCACTCCACTGGTCTCTATCCTCTCCGGCTCCGCAGTAGGACTGATTGTGGGACCTCCCATCTCCTCTTTCATGGCCTGGCTTGGAAGCCTGATTAACTGGGGAACCGAACAGCAGCCACTGCTCATGGGAATTGTCGTATCCGTCCTCATGGGAATGATCCTGACTCTTCCCATCAGCTCCGCGGCACTGGGCGTGATCCTGAACCTGTCCGGCATCGCCGCCGGCGCTGCTGTCATCGGATGCTGCTGCAACATGGTCGGCTTCGCAGTTGCCAGCTACCGGGAAAATAAAATCGGCGGCCTTCTGGCCCAGGGAATCGGAACGTCCATGCTTCAGGTTCCAAACATTCTTCGAAAACCGATTATATGGCTCCCTGCCATTCTCTCCAGCGCCATATTGGGTCCGGTCGGCACCCTGCTGGTCAATATGCAGTGCAATGCCACAGGTTCCGGAATGGGATCCGCCGGTTTCGTCGGTCAGATCATGACCTGGCAGACTATGACTGCCTATGAGGATCCCACGATAGTACTGATCAAGATCCTTGTAGTTCAGTTCATCCTTCCGGCAGCCCTTAGCCTGCTTTTCTCTGAGTGGATGCGGAAAAAAGGATGGATCAAATTCGGGGATATGAAACTGGAAATGTGATAAATTAAACAGGCGTACTGTCTTCAGTACGCCTGTCTTCATTGCTTATTCACTTTCTTTGTCTTTCTCTTCCAGCCGTTTCAATACCATCTCATAGCCATCATTCCCGTAATTCAGAGAACGATTCACACGGCTGATCGTCGCAGTCGATGCACCAGTCTTCTCTGAAATGTCCAGATATGTGCGCTTGTCCATCAACATCTTTGCCACTTCAAATCTCTGAGACAGAGAGAGCAGTTCATTAATCGTACACACATCCTCGAAGAACAGATAACATTCTTCTTTTGTCTTCAGACTGAGAATCCCCTCAAACAACTGATCGACCGCTTCTGTCCTTATTTTTTTACCCATTACTTATTCTCCTTCGACATGTTCTTGCAATATCCGCTGTACGTGTTTCGCGGACATTTTGGCATAGAAACTACCTTCTAACTTTCATTTTATCACACTAAAATTGCACATTCAAGAAGCTTTCGCAATTTTCATAAAATTTTTAGGATTTAAAACGATTTACATAGGGTTTTAATCTCTCCGCCGAATAATTGAGAACCAGCTCTTCCGGAAAATCCGCCTCCTTCAGCAGGGGATAAATGTTAGGGAACTCTCCGATCAGAGTGTCAAAATGTGCGTCACTGCTCATGACAATCGGCACATGGTATTCTTTGCAGTAGCAAAGCATTTCCAGATCGTGTTCCCGGGCATTCTGGCGTGCGCACTCCGGGTCCAGAGAATGGTTGTTAACTTCCAGAACTTTTCCATAGTCTGCCGCCGTCCGGACCAGTGTCCGGTAATCTACAGGGAATCGCCCGTCATCCGGATGTCCGATGATATTCACCGCAGGATTGGCCAGCACCCTCTGATAGGCGCCGGTATTTTCCTCTAAAGTACCTGGCTTCATGCAGGGGGTGTGCATACTGGCAATCACAAGATCCAATTCCTGTAAATCCTTCTGTGCCAGATCCAGGTTTCCCTGAATATCCATGATATTGACTTCGGTTCCCAGAAGCAGTTCAACCCCATACAGATTGCGGGGCACCACCTTCAGATTATGAAAATAAAAGCGCTGACAACTGCCCGGCATCATGGGCGCATGTTCTGTAATTCCAAGAATCTCAAGCCCTTTATCCGACGCTGCTCTTGCCATCTCCCGCAGAGAGCAGTAGGCATGTCCGCTGGCTATTGTATGCGTATGCAGATCCAATACACTTTTCATTGTCTCATTCCTCCCTGACCATTATACTTCCAGCTCTTTGAATTTACAAGTTCAGAAAAGTAAAGAATAAAAGTACTCTTTACATTTTTATAATTTGTGATATGATAAGTTCGCTGAAATTTTACATCAAAGGAGGAATTTACCATGTTTCAGTTTCTGGTAAACGCGGAAGGAGGACTCACCTCAGCCGGTTACGTAGTATCCGTTTTAGCTGTTGTCCTTTTCATTGCCTTAATTTTTATTCTGCTTCGCAGGAAAAGCAGTTCTTTTAAGATGTCCACGCAGCAGCTGGTTACCTGTGCCATTGCACTGGCTCTGGCCTATGTGACTTCTTACATCCGGATTTTTAAGCTGCCTTTCGGCGGTTCCGTCACTCTGTTCAGCATGTTATTCATCGTACTGATCGGATACTGGTACGGCATCCGCATCGGGCTGCTCACAGGCCTGGTCTTCGGTGTCCTGCAGTTTCTCCAGGAGCCCTATGTACTCTCCTTTTTCCAGGTATGCTGTGACTACTTCCTGGCATTTGCCGCTCTTGGTCTCGCCGGAGTCTTCAAAAACGCCAAAAAGCATGGACTGATAAAAGGATACATCCTGGCTGTGATTGTGCGCGGTGCCTTTCATGCCCTGGGTGGCTATCTCTACTGGATGAGCTACATGCCGGAGTCATTCCCGAAATCATTGACCGCTGTCTACCCCATCGTCTACAATTATTCCTATCTTTTGGCGGAGGGAGTGCTCACCGTCATTGTCATCTCCATTCCGGCAGTATCCAAGGCACTGAATCAGATCCGAAATCTCTGTGCCCCTGCCGCAAAACCAGTCTCTTCGAAAACCGCATAAAAAATTCCGGGAAGCGTCCTTCATGGGCGCTTCTTTCTTCTTGCACTTCTTTTTTCCCAATGCTATTATATAGAAGAAACAAAGACCTATCAAAATCAGGAGTGAGTGGAATACCATGCGATGGGGAGAAAAACCTTACCATTCCCTGGACTATATGCTTCGGGAACGTTTTCATGAAAAAATATATAAAGTGACCTTAAACGGAGGGATGACCTGTCCAAACCGGGATAGTACTCTGGGAAACCGGGGATGCATTTTCTGCAGTTCCGGGGGATCCGGGGACTTTGCTGCCAGCAGCGAGCTGAGCATCACCGACCAGATCGAACAGCAGAAAACCATGCTCACAGGGAAAAGACCCATTCAAAAATATATCGCGTATTTTCAGGCCTACACCAACACTTATGGGGCCCCTGCCTATCTTCGCTCAATTTTTACTGAGGCCATCCGTCATCCGGATATCGTGGCACTTTCCATCGGGACACGCCCGGACTGTCTGGGAGAGGAAGTCCTGGAACTTCTGGATGAACTGAACCGGCAAAAACCAGTGTGGATCGAGCTTGGTCTTCAGACGATCCATGAGCGCACTGCCCGCTATATCCGCAGAGGTTATCCTTTAGCCTGCTTCGAGGAGGCCGTCCGAAATCTTCGAAGCCGTCAAATTGAAGTGATCGTCCATACCATTCTGGGACTTCCGCAGGAGACTCCGGAACAGATTCTCCAGACCATGGACTATCTGAATCACATGGATATCCAGGGAATCAAACTTCAGCTGCTCCATGTACTGAGAGGCACAGATCTCGCCGAAGATTATGAAAAAGGGCTTTTTTCTGTCTACACGCAGGAAGAATATCTGAATCTCCTCATCTCCTGTCTGGAACATCTGTCTCCTGAAATTGTAATACACCGACTGACCGGCGATGGCCCCAAAGAGCTTCTCATCGCTCCGCTCTGGGCAAGCCGAAAAAGAGAAGTCCTCAATCATCTTCATCATCAGATGAAGGTGCGCAACACCTGGCAGGGCCGTCTTTGGAACCATCGCACTGTATGAGCCAACGAAGGGGGAGTTTTTATGGCTAAACCGTTCACACTCTACAAACTGATTATTCTCTATATGCTAAACGAAGTGGATTTTCCTCTCACAAACTCACAGATTTCCGAGTTTATCCTGGAAAAAGAGTACACAAACTATTTCCATCTTCAGCAGGCTTTCTCCGAACTTGTGGATTCCAATCTGCTGGAGGAGAGAACGATCCGAAATTCGACTTATTACTATCTGACGGAATTGGGAAAGACAACGCTCTCCTACTTCAATAACGAAATCTCTGATGCCATCAAAGGGGAAATCCAGTCTTTTCTCCAGGAAAAAGGCTGTGAATTGAAGGAGACTACCGTTGCCAATGCGGATTACTATCAGTCATCCAGTCAGGATTTCCGTGTACGCTGCCGTCTCAAAGAACGTGGAACAGATATGCTGGACTTCACGGTCACTGTGCCCACAAAAGAAGCGGCAGAAGAAATCTGCCGCCAATGGTCCCGAAAACATCTGGAAGTCTATGAATATCTCATGGATACTCTGCTGAATTAGTCGGATTCTTTGATCTTTTTCAGGTATTCTTTTATATTTTTTTCGTACCCCAGATCTCCGGGTTCGTAGAACTTAGCTCCCAGAATCTCTGTGGGCAGATACTGCTGTTTCACATAATGATTCGGAAAATCATGGGCATACTGATATCCCACTCCGTGATTCAGATTCGTGTGTCCGCCATAGTGGGCGTCCTGCAGGTGGGACGGCACCGTCGTCTTCACCTTTCTCACGCTTTCCATGGCTGCGCTGATCGCGTTCACCGCAGCATTACTCTTGGGCGCACAGGCAATGTAGGATGCTGCCTGCGCAAGAATAATCTGGGCCTCCGGCATTCCGACACGCTCCACTGCCAGTGCCGCTGAGGTGGCCACCATAATCGCATGCGGATCTGCATTTCCCACATCCTCCGATGCACAGATCATCATCCTTCTGGCAATGAATTTCACATCTTCGCCGGCGTAGAGCATTTTCGCAAGGTAATAAACCGCTGCGTCAGGATCCGATCCCCGCATACTCTTTATGAAGGCAGAGATAATATCATAATGATTGTCGCCGCCTTTATCATAGCGTATCACGCGCTTCTGTATGCATTCCTGGGCAACTTCCAGTGTGATGTGTATCTTTCCATCCTCTGATCTTTTGGTCGTCAGAATTCCCAATTCTACCGCATTGAGAGCAGCTCTCGCATCTCCCCCTGCCATATCTGCCAGAAATTCCATGGCATCCTCATCCATCACTGCCTGATAATTTCCCATTCCTTTGACCGGATCGGTCAGAGCACGCTGAATCAGTGTCTTAATCTCATCTTTTTCCAGCTGCCTCAACTCAAAAATAACAGATCTGGACAGCAGCGCTCCATTCACTTCGAAATAGGGATTCTCTGTGGTTGCCCCGATCAGGATAATAGTCCCATCCTCCACAAAAGGCAGAAGATAATCCTGCTGTCCTTTGTTGAACCGATGAATCTCGTCGATAAACAAAATGGTTTTCTTACCGTACATTCCCCGATCATTCTGTGCCTGTTTCACCACAGCTTCCATATCTTTTTTCCCCGCCGCTGTGGCATTGATCTGAGTGAAATTGGCACTGGTGGTATTGGCTATCACCTTTGCCAGCGTCGTCTTTCCCGTACCTGGCGGACCGTAAAAAATAATGGAACTCAGTTTATCTGCCTTGATTGCACGGTAGAGCAGCTTATCCTTTCCCACAATGTGCTGCTGCCCCACCACCTCCTCCAGAGTAGACGGACGCAGCCTGGAGGCCAGGGGCGACTCCTGTTCAAGAGTCTTCTCTCTTGCGTATTCAAATAAATCCATATCTCTCAATCCTTCTTTTCTATGTCGTGTGCACCGTCAAAAAAAGCGTCGCACAGCTATCGGATGCTTCTCTCTAAGAGAGAAGTATCCAAAAACCATACCACGCCTGAAATCTCATCCCTGTCTGTCAGATGATATTAAGCCAGTTTCTCTTTTGCAACCTGAGCCAGAGTCTTGAATCCTTCCGGATCGTTGACAGCCATCTCAGCCAGCATTTTTCTGTTCATATTTACCTCAGCAAGCTTCAGTCCATACATAAATTTGCTGTATGACAGACCGTTCAGTCTTGCAGCTGCGTTGATACGAGCGATCCAGAGCTGTCTGAACTGACGTTTTCTCTCTTTTCTTCCTGCGTAGGAGCTGGTCAGAGCTCTCATAACAGACTGTTTTGCTACTCTATACTGTTTGGATCTGGCTCCTCTGTAACCTTTTGCCAGTTTCAATGTACGATTATGTTTTTTCTTTGCGTTTAATCCGCCTTTAATTCTTGCCATTTTTCGATTTCCTCCTGTTTTTATCTATCTTATAAATATGGTAATGCTTTCTTCATGTTCTTTACATTTGTAGAATCTGTAACAGTAGATTTTCTCAGATTTCTCTTTCTCTTCTGAGATTTCTTGGTCAAAATATGGCTTTTATATGCTTTATTTCTAACTAATTTACCTGTACCTGTTTTTTTGAAGCGTTTTGCTGCTGCTCTACATGTTTTAATTTTTGGCATTTGAATTTTCCTCCTTAATCGCTCTTTCTCTATTTTAACGTTTTTCAGTTAAAAACATGGTCATACTGCGCCCCTCCACTTTCGGAGCCTTATCTACAACGGCAATGTCCTTCAACTGCTCTGCGAAATCATCCAGAACGTGTTTGCTGTTGTGCATATGAGCCATCTCTCTTCCCCTGAAACGCAGAGTCACCTTCACACGGTCTCCCTTGCTCAGGAATTTTCTTGCCGCATTTACTTTCGTCTTCAAGTCGTTGGTATCAATATTGGGTGAAAGACGTACTTCCTTGACATCGATTGTTTTCTGCTTTTTCTTGGCTTCTTTTTCTTTTCTAGCCAGCTCATATTTGTACTTACCGTAGTCAATTATTTTACATACCGGCGGTTTTGCCTGTGGAGCAATCTTCACCAAATCCAATCCAGCCTCCTGGGCTTTGGACATTGCTTCTCTCGCAGACATAATCCCCAACTGTGCTCCGTCCGGGCCAATCAGACGTACTTCCTTATCTCTGATCTGCTCATTAATACTTAAATTGCTAATTGTCTTGCACCTCCATACCTTTTCAATCTCTCCATAGCACAAAAAAATAGTGTCAATAGACAGACTATCCACACTTCATCTTCAAATACAGACTATATAACACTGTAATTCAATCATTGACCAGCAGTCGCCTTCTGCGCTGTGGTGAGAGTGGATACTCTGCTTTCTCTGCGTACTTAGATAAAATACCACGTATCTTTCCTTCTGTCAAGTCTTTTTTTCAGAAAAAATCCTGCAAAAAACCTCCAGCCTTTTCCCGACTGGAGGTTCCATTCTCTTGAAATATTTTATTACTTTCTGCATTCAAAGGTACCGCACTTAGTCTCCTGGCAGACACATGCGCCGGCACCGGCAATATTTACCTGAGCAGCTTCACACTTCTCACCGGCATTGTATACACAGTCATGAGCCTTACACTGAATATGAATTTTTTCACATCCGCATCCTGTACTGTTGGTCATGGAAGACTCTGATCTCTCCACAAAACTGGAACAGTTCGTCTCATCTGCATGGTGCGCCTGCTCTCCGCTGACTACAATATCACCTTTGGAACAATATTCCTCCTGATTGTAAAGACAGGTTGTCGCAGAACATTTCAACATTGGCATAATACAGGCCTCCTTTCTTTCTTGTACCTGTTTCAGGTGGTACATCAGATAGAGTTCCCATATCTCTGCCTTTTATACATCTGTCCTCGCAGTTTTCCTGCCGCCGATTCTAGCGGTTCTTCAAGAAATCCGGGATCTGGATGTCTTTCTTCTGTACTGTGCTGGTCGGCTGCTTCGGAGTGAAGGTTCCGGCTCCCACATTCGGAAGATTAAAGCTCGGGATATTCATACCGTTTGGCATCTTCGCGCCGGCACGGTTATTCTGCTGCTGTCCCGCTGTCTGTCTGGTTCCAAAGCTGGAAGCGCCTTTGTTCGCGTATGCGTTCTTGGCTGCAGTGTCATCCAGCCCTGTGGCAATGACGGTGATTCTTGCATAATCCGCAACTGTGTCATCATACATCGCACCGAAGATAATATTGGTATCCTCCCCTGTGAGATCCTGTACATAGCTTGCCGCATCGTTGGCATCCATCAGAGAAATATCACCGGAAATATTGATGATCACATGGCTTGCACCCTCAATGGTGGTCTCAAGCAGCGGACTGGAAACAGCCTGCTGTACTGCCTCAAGAGCTTTGTCATCACCTTTCGCCTCACCAATTCCAATATGAGCAATTCCCTTGTCAATCATAACCGTCTGAACATCCGCAAAGTCCAGATTGATCAGAGCCGGCAGATTAATCAGGTCTGTGATTCCCTGAACGGCCTGCTGCAGTACTTCATCGGCTTTCTTTAAAGCTTCCGGCATAGTTGTACGGCGATCCACGATCTCCAGAAGTTTGTCATTCGGGATCACAATCAATGTATCTACATTTTCCTTTAATTTCTCGATGCCTGTCAAAGCATTATTCATACGAGTCCTGGCTTCAAAACGGAAAGGCTTCGTCACAACGCCTACGGTCAGAATTCCCATCTCTTTCGCTGCGCCTGCGACAACAGGAGCGGCTCCGGTTCCGGTTCCTCCACCCATACCACAGGTTACGAACACCATATCGGCGCCTTCCATCAATTGTTTTACTTCTTCAATACTCTCCTCAGCTGCTTTCTGTCCAACTTCAGGCTGCGCGCCTGCGCCAAGACCCTTGGTAATTTTCTCGCCAATCTGAAGTACGGTCGGAGCTTTGCACAGAGTCAGAGCCTGCTTATCTGTATTGATACCTACAAACTCAACTCCACCAATCGCTTCTTCTACCATTCTATTTACTGCGTTATTACCTGCGCCGCCCACGCCGATTACTATAATCTTCGCAGAAGACTCAGCCTCATTCGTCATAATCTCTAACAACGTACTTCCTCCTTTATGTTCCTATTATTTATTCCCCTCAGGTCTTTTTCTTAAGCTACATATAGCTATATAATATATTTTTTTCTCAAATTTATCAACCTCTAATTTGGGTTTTTTACAAATTTTCATTAATTTTCGCCATTTTCCCCAGAAGGACAATCTCTCCATTTTCTTCTGTTATTCAAGAATGCCACAGGCTAATAATCATATTCGCCGTCATAGCTTCCGTCATCATAACTTCCGTCGTCGTAGCTTCCGTCATCATAACTTCCGTCGTCGTAACTCCCGTCATCATAACTTCCGTCGTCGTAACTCCCATCATCATAACTTCCGTCGTCGTAGCTCCCGTCATCATAACTTCCATCATCATAACTTCCGTCGCCGTAACTTCCGTCATCATAACTTCCATCGTCGTAGCTTCCGTCATCATAACTTCCGTCATCGTAGTTTCCAGTATCGTCCGTGGAAGTGTCTGCCTCCGTTAAATCATCCTCTCCCTGGTCGGTCTCTTCTTCCACATCCTCCTCAAAAGTAACTTTCTGCATACTGTCGCTTACATTTTCCAGGTGCAGCGTTCCTTTTTTTCCATCCAGAAGGGGAAGTATGGCGATCACTTTCTCCATCTTGTCTTCCAGATACTGGTCTTGTCCCAATTCCACGCGAATGTCTCCATATTGAAGGGTAATCTGATAATTATCGTCAAAGCTGATATTGTCGGGAATACTCTCATTCTTTTCGAAGATACGTGCCAGACTCACTGCCGTATTCAAGACCGTATCTCCCTCAATTGGAAGCTTTTGTCCTTTTACCACATAGTTCACATGGATTCCGTCAAAGTAAGGAATGACTTTGTCTCTCTCCACAGAACTGTCTATCATGATCCCTTCCCGGTCAAAATAAATATAACAATCCAGATAAGGAATACATCCCACCGCCTCCATTTCCTTGACACTCACTGCGATGGTATTGTGATTGATCCGTGTCACCTCAAATTTTTCCACAAAAGGAATGTCTTCCACATTATCTTTGCTGTACAACAGGGGTGCCAAGACGGAATTCGAGGCCAGAGGCCCCGTCAGAACCATATCCTGAATCTCGTCTTTGGAATAGTGGGTACTCTCCACTACCTCCACATGAGTCACATTAAAATAGGCGAAGAAAAAGATCATTCCCGCCAGCACACATCCGCCGATGGTACCCCAGATGATTTTCCAAACCTTCTTATCTAATTTTTTCCGATAATTGGATGTTCTCATATACTCCTACCTGTATCTTTCTATTCTTCCTCCAAGACTTTCCAGGTCTTCACAAATTGTCTCATACCCCCGCTCTATATAGGAAGCGCCTCTCACGATGGTCTCTCCCTCTGCCGCAAGACCTGCAAGCACCAATGCTGCTCCTCCGCGAAGCTCCTGTGCCTCCACCGAATTTCCCCGCAGGCTTCCGCCCTGAATCCAGGCGTCACGGCCTGAGAGTTCAATCCCTGCTCCCATCTTTCTCAGCTCATATGCCGCTTTAAAGCGGTCTTCAAAAATATTCTCTCTGATATGACTTTTCCCATGAGCTGCGGTTAGAACAGCCATCAAAGGCGACTGCAGATCCGTCGGAAATCCTGGATACTCCGCCGTCTCCACAAAGTTCACTGGTTTGAACGCCCGCCGGCTGTCCGCTACTAGTTTACCACCGATGAACTTATATTGTCCACCCATTTTCTGATATACCTCCAGAAAGGCGTCCATTTCCTCCCCAGGCGGATTGCACAAGGTGATCACTCCCCTTGTAATCGCCGAGGCACATAAGTAGGTTCCTGCCACGATGCGATCCGGCGGCACCCAGAACTCACAATCTCTCAGTCTTCTGCCTCCCCGTATGCGGATTCGCCCATCACGTGCCCCCCGGACATCCGCTCCCATGGCATTTAACAGTCTCTCAAGCCACAGAATCTCCGGTTCACAGGCACAATTCAACAATTGTGTCTCCTCCGGTATGGCCACAGCGGCAAGCATTCCCTGTTCAGTCGCCCCCACACTTTTTCTTGGGAAGACAAAACAGCCCCCATGCATCTGTTTCGCATCTGCACAGATCTTCTCCTCACTCTCCTGAATCCTCGCCCCCAGCCCTCTCAAAACCTGAAGATGCAGATCCACCGGCCTTTGTCCGATCACGCAGCCTCCCGGATATCCTATCGTCCCCTGCTTCTTTCTCCCCAGCAAAGCTCCCAGCAGAATCACAGAAGACCGCATCTTATTGGTATAATCCTGTTTCACACAGGCGTGACAGATCTGACGGCAGTCCAGATGAAGAGAATGTCCGCTCCAGAAGGTATCTGCTCCCAGCTCTCTCAAAATTTCTTCCATATAAAATACGTCTGCTATCCGTGGACAATTATGCAGTACCGTGACTCCCTCATGCAAAAGTGCAGCCGCCATCATGGGTAATGCGGCATTTTTTGAACCCTGCACGGTTATACTGCCCCGAAGCGGCCTCCCTCCGATAATACGTATCGCGTCCAATCCTCGCACTCCCAGATACCTTCTCACTTACTATCTTATGCAAAAGGATGTTTTTGGTGACGGCTCACGGATAAAGCCAGCCCCATTTCTCCCAGCAGAAACAGCACAGAAGTTCCTCCGTAACTGATAAATGGCAGTGTAATTCCTGTGTTGGGAATGGTGTTTGTCACAACCGCAATATTCAAAATCACCTGAATTGCCATATGACCCAGAATGCCCGTGCAGATCAATGCTCCTTCCAAATCCGGCGCATGGATGGCCATCACCATCAGGCGCCAGATCAGAAGGCCAAACACAGCGATCAGAAGACTTGCCCCTGCCAGACCCAGCTCCTCGCAGATGATGGAGAAAATCATATCATTTTGTGCTTCCGGCACAAATCCCAGTTTCTGCATACTGCTTCCCAGCCCCGTGCCGAACACCCCGCCGCTCCCGATGGCGTACAGTCCCTGGATGGTCTGAAATCCTTTTTCGTAATTCTCAGGATCCCGCCAGACCGCCAGCCTCTCCAGACGGTAGCTCTCCATCGCGAGAAATACGGCGAGAAATCCCACTCCCGCGATTCCAATCCCCACAAACTGAAGATATTTGGGATTGGCCACAAAGATCAAAATCACTCCGATTCCCAAAATAATAACCGCCGTGCTGAGATTATTGGTTCCCACCAGTCCTACAATCGGAAGAAGGGCCACCATGATTTTTATCATAAACCAGATGCTGTCTGTCCTCCTTCTGGTCCTCTCTGTCACCCAGACGAGAAATAAAATCACCGCAATCTTCGCAAACTCAGATGGCTGAAAGGAAAGAGGTCCCAATGCAATCCATCTCTTGGAACCGTTATACTCCTGGCCGATAAACAGCACCGCCGTGGACAGAATTAAAGCCAGAGCGTAAATTGCCGGCGCAAAAAAGACCAGCCGGTGATAATCCAATCTGGACACCAGATACATTGCCATCAGCCCCAAGGCTGTGGCAAACAATTGTTTCTTAAAATAATAGGCGGAATCATGAAACTTGACCCGCCCATTATATGCACTGGTACTCAGCAGCATCAACAGTCCGAACAAGACCAGTGCCAGCACAAGCATCACCAGTATAATATCCGATTTTTCTTTTTTCTTTTCCCCGGACACATGCTCACTTCCACATAACCTGTTCCTTTATAGATTATGTACGTACTCTTTGAACATATTCCCTCTTTGCTCATAATTGTCAAACTGTCCCCAGCTTGCGCAGGCCGGCGAGAGCAGCACCGCGTCTCCCGGCTGTGCTTTTTGCGCACAGATATCCACGGCCTCTTTCAGGTCATCCGCCAGAATGCAATTCTCAAATCCCAGTCTGTTGGCTGCCTTTTGGATCTTCTCTCTGGTCTGTCCGATCAAGACCAGATACCGTACCTTACCATCAAAGGACTGAATCCATTCGTCATACTCGGATCCCTTGTCAAATCCTCCGCCGATCAGCAATGTCGGACGAGTCATAGCCTGAATTCCCTTGATGGCCGCGTCCGGATTGGTTCCCTTGGAATCATTGTAATAGAATACACCATTCTTTTCCTCTACAAACTCAATCCGGTGCTCCACCGCACGGAACTGACAGACACTCTCACAGATACTCTCAGCAGGAACTCCCGCACAGTACGCCATGGCTATGGCTGCCATCGCATTCTCATGATTATGTCTTCCCAGGATCTGAAGCTGCTGTGTTTTGACAAAAGGAATCTCCTCCCCATCCATGCGCATGATGATCTGTCCGTCTCTGAGAAAGATTCCCTCTTCCAATTCCCGAAGGCTGGAGAAGTAAACGACTCTTGGGCTTATGTTCTCACCGAATTTTCTCAGAACCTCATCCTCATAGTTCAGAATACAATAGTCTTCCCCGGTCTGGTTCTTGGTGATCAGTTCCTTCACCCGGATATACTCTTCCATGGTGTGATGGCGGTTCAGATGATCCTCTGTGATATTCAAAATTGCACTCACATGGGGAGCAAACCGGTCAATGGTCTCCAGCTGGAAACTGCTGATCTCCGCCACAGTCACACTGTCATCCCGCATCTGCAGGGACGCCCCGGTATAGGCATTGCCGATATTCCCCACAACAAAGACGGACTCTTTGTAATCTGACATAATTTTTCCAAGGAGCGCCGTCGTGGTGGTCTTTCCGTTGGTTCCGGTCACGGCCATGACCATTCCTTTTCCCATCTGGTAAGCCAGCTCCACCTCTCCCCACACGGGAATCCCCTGCCGGAAGAAACTTAACACCTGGGGAATGTCTGTGGGAACACCTGGACTTAACACCACCAGATCCAGACTTTTCTGTACAGATTCCGGCAATTCACCCACATAGATCTCTACCGGATAGTCTCCTCTTGTTTTATGTAAAATATCTTCTTTTGAGAGTTTCTCATTTCCATCGAAGATAATGGGATGAGCTCCCGCGCTGCCCAGGAGATCGGCAGCGCCGATTCCACTGATTCCAGATCCAAATACCAGTACTTTTTTATCTTTTAAATCCATCTTTTCCTCCTAAAGAGCCAAAAGTCCGATGAGGCACAGAAGTGCTGTCACAACAGAGAACACAGCTACAACCCTGGTCTCGGACCAGCCACACAGTTCAAAATGATGATGTATTGGCGCCATCTTAAAAATACGTTTTCCGTGAGTGATCTTGAAATAGGAAACCTGCATAATAACAGAGAGTACCTCGATCAGATAGATCAGACCCACGATCAGAATAAACAGCGGCATCTGAAGCATGTATGCCGTACCGGCCACGAAGCCGCCCAGCGCCAGGGAGCCCGTATCGCCCATGAAGACGCTCGCCGGATAAACATTGAACAGCAAAAATCCCATCAAGCTTCCCACCACCGCACAGGTGATCGGCTCAATTCCACTGTTCATACCCACAGATACCACGGTAAAAAATACTGCTACCATAATGGTCACGCTGGAGGCCAGTCCATCCAGTCCATCGGTGAAGTTCACACCATTCACAGTTCCAATAACCGCGAAAAACAAAAGAGGCACCGCCAGCCAGCCGATGTTCAGATAATGTTCGCTCCAGAACGGGATCATCATAGTCAAAGATACATCCGTATAATTCAAGAGATAGAAGACAAAAACAGCTGTCACCACCACCTGAAGCAGAAACTTCTGCCAGGGCAGCAGTCCATCCGAACGCTTCAGCACCACTTTCAGATAGTCATCCAAAAATCCGATAATTCCAAATCCCAGCGTGAGAAAAAGAATCGGGACGATCTTCGGATAATCTTTCACATAGAACAGGGAAGTCACCACGGTAGCTACAAGAAAAATAATTCCGCCCATCGTGGGAGTTCCCGCTTTTTTCAGATGAGACTGCACGCCATCTACTCGCTCGGTCTGTCCCATCTTCAGCTTTCGTAAAAACGGAATGATAATTGGTCCCAGAATCACACTGACTGCAAAAGAAATCAACACTGGGATAACAACCTGAAAATCCATAAGACACCTCTCTCAATCTTTTGTTTTTTCATCCTGTATCAGGACTAACCTTTAGTATACGGCTTTTCCCTGCATTTATCAACTGTTATTCGTGTCTTCCTGGTCATTTTCCACCGTCCCTGTTTTGGGAATATCCAGGTAAGAAAGCACGTTTTCAAAAATATCCTGAATCACTGGTGCCGCCACGGTACCGCCATAGTATACCCCTTTTGGATCATAGATAATGCACAGTCCCAAAATCTGCGGATCTTCCGCGGGAGCAAATCCGAGAAACGAAGAGATATACCGGTTGGCGCTTCTTGGAAGAGTCTGTGAGGTGGCCGTCTTTCCTCCCACTGTGTATCCCTCCACATAGGCGTTTTTCCCGCTGCCCTCAGATACCACATGCTCTAAAATATAGCGGACTGTGGCAGAAGTCTCCTGAGAGATAATCCCGTCCTGTGTCTCGTATTCCAGTTCTTTGATATATTCCCCGTCAGCACTCTGAATGGCCTTCGCAAGATGAGGTGTCACCCGGTGGCCGCCGTTGATCAGAGAACTCACGGTTGTAGCCAGCTGAATTGGGGTAATCTGAAAAGACTGACCAAAGGATACGGTGGCCAGTTCCACCTGCCCCATATCCTCCTTCTGGTGCATAATTGTTCCAGCCTCTCCAGGAAGATCAATCCCTGTCAGGTTTAAAAGGCCAAACTGCTGAAAATACTGATAGAATCGGTCGACTCCCAGACGCAGGCCCACATCGATGAAAACGGGGTTGCAGGAATTCTCCGCACCTTCCAGAAAATTTTCCGCCCCATGTCCGTTCCGGTTGCTGCAGTGAATTCGTCGGTCCTCCACGACTGTGTATCCCCGGCAATAAAACTGGTCATCCAGGGATACCACTCCCTCCTCCAGTCCTGCAGACATGGTGATGATTTTGAATGTGGAGCCAGGCTCATAGGTGTCGTTCAGACAGGGATTTCTCCACATCTGATTCAGAAGATCCTGCTTTTCTTCCACAGTCATACCTGAGGTATCCACGTCTTCGTTCAGAGTAAAAGGATCATTCAGATCAAATTCCGGTACATTGACCATGGCATAGATCTCTCCGTTCTGCGGATTCATCAGGAGAATGGATACCCTCTCCGCCTGTTTTTCCTCCATCACCTTCAGGGCGGCTTGCTGAGCATAAGCCTGAATATTACTGTCAAGACTGATCAAAAGGTTGTATCCCGCCTGCGGCTCAATCCGGCTCTCTCCCTCCTCGTCCAGTTCCACTCCTCTGGCATCCGTCTTGGTCAGAATTTTCCCCGGCGTTCCCTGCAGATAAGAATCGTACTGTACTTCCAATCCCACAATTCCCTGATTATCCCCTCCTGTGAACCCCAGAACTTTGGAGGCAAGACTGCCGTAAGGGTAATATCTTTTGTAATCTTCATCCACCTTCACCCCCGCCAGCTCATAGCTGCGGATCCTGTCTCCCGTCTCTTTGTCCACATTTGTCTTAATTCTTTCTATAGAAGATACCTTTTCCACCCGTTCCCGTATCTTATCCTCCTCCATATCCAATTCCTCCGCCAACACGGAGATCACCTTCTGGGAATCCTGAATCTGACTGTGAATGACTGATATGGTGCACACAGTTTTGTTGGAAGCCAGCACATTTCCGGCGGCGTCAATAATTTCACCCCGCGCAGCTTTAATGTCTCTCTCCCGCTCGTGGAGATCTTCTGCTTTCTCATAATAATAGTCTGACCGAAATCCCATCAGCCATACCAGCCTTCCGATCAATCCCGTCAAAACCATGGTACAGCATATAAAAATGACAAAGATTTTCTTTTTGTGAAAGGTCTGATTTTTTTTCACAGAAAAAACCTCACAGAAGTTATCCCTACCATTTTATGGGATCTTCTGTGAGGTTATCACTGTCTTTATTCCAGTCCCGCCTCCTCATTGGTGACTCCGTCACTCTCGGCGTTATTTCCTTCTATGGGATCGCTGTCATCCTCCAGGGGACCCGGAACATTCTCATCCGAAATCCCGTCTGCCGTGCTGTCATCTGAGACATCCACCTGACTGGTTCCGTCGGAATCTTCATCTCCCCCTTGCTCTTCCTCTCCGGTGTCTTCTTCACCTGCCGTATTCTCTTCCTCATCCTCTGAGTCCGTGTCCGTCACAGGTCCGATATAGTTTCCATCCTCGTCATACTCACCCTCCGGATCCTCAATCCCGTTCTCGTCATAGCGGGTGACGATGGAACCAAGACCAGTCAGCTCATTGTCTTTCAGATGGCCATTGAAGCCTTCCCACAGTTCTGTCTGCGGCACCTCTCCGTCTGCCGCCTCATCCGGAGCCACATCCAGATAAGGAAGTAACTCTGAGAGAATTCCCTGTGCAATATACTGTGGGTACGCACTGTTGTCCTGGCGGTCTGCATTGGGCTCATCCACAACCACATAGATGACCACTGCCGGATCATCCACCGGCGCAAAACCAACAAAGGATACCAGATATTTTCCATTTCCTCTCGGGAATTTCTCCGCAGTACCGGTCTTACCGCCGGAACTGTATCCGTTGACCTTGGAATAGTGGCTGGTTCCTGACTCCACACTGGACTGCATGTAGCTTCTGATATCCTCAGAGATGCTGCTGGATACGGTTTGTTTCAACAGAGTAGGTTCCATCTCTCTGACTACCGTCCCATTGGAATCTTCAATCCGGCTCACCAGATGAGGCTGATAATAATATCCGCCATTGATGACCGAACAGATTGCGTTGATCTCCTGTATCATCGTACAGGTAAAGCCCTGGCCGAAAGCAGAACATGCAAGCTCTGTGGGGCCCATGGTATCTGCTGTGTGCATGATACCGGTTCCCTCATTGGGAAGATCAATTCCCGTCCTGCTTCCCAGATTAAATAAAGTCTGAGTCTCCAGAAATTCCTCGGTGCCCATCCGCTCCGCAATCTGCATCATAGCGTCATTACAGGAATTGGCAATAACCTCCTGCAAAGTCTGATTTCCATGAGCCCCCGGGTACGCTGAACATTTAATCTGTGTATCTCCGATCATCTGATATCCGTCGCAAGTAAACGTATCGTCCTCCGAGATGGCTCCTTTTTCCAGAGCCGCCGCCATGACAATGGGCTTCACAACAGAACCCGGCTCATAGGCATCCGTCACACAGTAATTACGCCACATACTGTTCAGAGCTTCCACTTCCTCTTCATCACTCATGGCCTCCACCTGTGCATCGGTGTATATACTGGACATATCCCTTGGCTCATTCAGATCATAACGGTCCCCGCCATCCATGGCGATGATCTCTCCTGTGCTGGGATCTTCCACAATCACACCGAGATTCTCTGCGCCCATAGCCTCCTGGAAAGCGTTGACGTATTTCTCCACAATACTCTGTGCCCCCACATCCAGGGTGGACACAATGCTCTGCCCGTCTGTCGCCTCAATGATTGTCTGTTCCACATCCGAACTGTCATTGAAATATCCATACTGACGTCCATCCGTGCCCGTCAGGATACTGTTATAGTATCCCTCCAGTCCCCAGTCAGCGGTATCCGCGTCAAAAGTAAAACCGATGGTGTCGCAGGCAAGGCTCTTGAAAGGATAATTTCTCTCGTAAGTCTCCTCGAACCAGACACCCTGTACATTCTGTCTGTCCGCCTGCTCTTCTTCACTCAGATCGGAATCCTCTTCCACAGTGGTATAATCATCAAAGGCTTTCTTATCATCCACTGAGACCCCTTTCATCAGAATCTGATACTGACTGTCTTTGGTCTTTTCATCTGACAAAAGAGTACGCACCTCTTCCTCATCGGCTCCGAAAATATCAACCAGAGCACGGACGGTCGGCTCCACATATTTTTCTTCTGAATTAATCACTTTACAATCCAGAATCACATTGTAAACCTTACTGCTGCTGGCAAGAATATTTCCGTTTCTGTCGTAGATATCTCCACGTTTGCTGGGAATCTCTCTGCTCGTATACTGCTGCTGTGTCTGCATCAGCACCTGCTTGCTGTACTGTTCCCCCTCCGTGGCATTAATAACCGTAATTTTTAAAATCAAACCGACTAAAGCTAGTAAAACCATACCAAACAGGATTACTAGCTTTTTTCTCATTTGTATATTTAGTTTTCTTTCTTCTTTTCTTCTTCTCAAATACTCACCTACTCCGCTTGCGGTACATCCTGATACTGTCTCACGTAACTGCTTCTCTCGGTCTGATAGGTAATAACCTGATCTTCCGACGGATACTTCATGCCCAGCTCATTGACTGCCTTTTCTTTGATCGCTGTCAAGTCAACGGAACTCATCACCTGGCTGTAATATGCATCGTTTTCCTCTTTGATCTGATTCAGTTCGGATTCCAGATCCGCCACACTTTGCATCTGGGCTGTGATTTGAGATTTCGTATGAAGATAATTCACACAACTGAATAAAATCGCAATCAGCACAATCGTCAGAAATACCACAAAGCTTCTTGTCATATTCATTGCCTTGACCCGGTTTCTCTGAGCGGCCCTGCTGACCGGCCGTTTTCCCCGCGAAGCTGACTGCTGGCGCTGCCTTCCTCTTGGAGGTTCCTGATATTTTCTAACCGTATTGCCGTCTACATACATACGAGATCTCACAGTCGTTCTATTTCCATTTTGTTGTCTTCTGTTGGCATATCTCGCTGTCTGAGCCATTTTAATACTTCCTCATCTATATTAGGGAACTTGATTCTCTGTTCTGACACGGAATCCGCCGTCCCTATTCTCCATCCTGACGGATTCTCTGAAAAATTCTCAGTTTCGCACTCTTTGCACGGGGATTTTCTTCCATCTCCTGCGCACTGGGAAGAATCGGTTTTCTGGTAATCACCTTGCCCTTGGATTTCCGACCGCAGACGCAGACTGGAAAATTCTTCGGGCAGATACACGGATCTTCGTTCTTTCGAAAAGCATTCTTTACAATCCGGTCCTCCAGCGAATGAAAAGTTATAATACAGATTCTACCACGATCTGACAAAATATCAACCATTTCATCAAGAGAATCTCTCAAAACTTCCAATTCATGATTCAGTTCTATACGGATCGCCTGAAACGTCCTCTTCGCTGGATGTCCGCCGGATACCTGCATTTTCATGGGAATTGCCTGACGTATAATCGCCGTGAGCTCTCCCGTGGTCTCAATTGGCTTCTCTGCTCTTGCTCTCACAATGTGTTTCGCGATATTTTTCGCAAATTTATCTTCTCCGTAGTCGCGGATAATCCGGTACAGTTCTCTCTCCTCATAGCCATTGACAATATCACTGGCTGTACGGGTGGATCTCTGGTCCATCCGCATGTCAAGAGGAGCGTCCACCCGATAGGTGAAACCTCGGTCCGGATTATCTAACTGATAAGAGGACACTCCCAGATCCAGCAAAATGCCGTCCACCTGTTCAATCCCCATCTCCCTCAGTTTTTTCACCGCGTAACAATAATTGCTGCGAATGACGGTTACTTTCTCCCCAAACTCGCTGAGGCGTTCACTCGCAGCAATTATTGCATCCTGGTCTTGATCTATGCCTATAAATCTCCCCTTGGCAGTAAGTTTTTTACATACCTCTACGGCATGTCCTGCACCTCCTAAAGTGCCATCCACGTAGATCCCATCCGGCTTGATATCCAAGCCTTCGATGGTCTCATCCAGTAATACAGATTTGTGTTTGAATTCCATATTATTCTCCTGTCGGAATTGCATCATTGAGACTCCCTCTCTCCTACAGAGATTAGATGATGATTCCCATCTCCTGCATCCCTTCTGCAATCGAATCCATATCATCATAGTTGGAGTTCTCAGCCCATTTCTCCTTACTCCAAACCTCAATTCGGTTCAGATTTCCCGTCAGAACCACATCCTTCTCCAGACCAGCAAATTCCCGCAGCGTTGAAGGCACGAGAATTCTCCCCTGCTTATCCAGTTCACATGTGTTAGCGCTGGAAACAAAAAAACGGGCGAAGGTTCTTGCATTTTTATTTGTAAGTGGTAAGGCTTTTAATTTCTCTTCAAAAGTGATCCATTCGTCCATGGGATAAATAGATAAACATCCGTCAAGTCCCTTTGTGATCACGAACTCTTCTCCCAATTGAGCCCGAAATTTTGAGGGAATAATCAGACGCCCCTTCGTATCTATTGTATGATTATACTCTCCCATGAACATATATTCTCACCTGCCTCATGAGGATATGCGTTGCTCCCCTTGCATATCTTCCATGGGCGACGATGGACTTTACTGCCACCTACTCTCCATTCGCCACCACTTTTCACCACTTTCTACCACTTATGGTATTATTCTATACTATTGATTTAAAAAAAACAAGAGGCAATTCCTGGTTTTTTCTAAATTTTTCATGAACACTCTCATCTTCTCAGGACTCCGAAATCCCTTGAAAATAAGCAGAAAAACGAAGATCCGCAGCAAAAAAAGCGCCAGTGGGAAACCTCCCCACTGGCAAATCTTTTTCTCACTGTTCAGCCATCAAAAGCTGATATTCCATAATCAGTTCATCCAATTCTTCACTTAATTTCTGGCTCTTGGGAATGTCCCTGCGGTTCTCCAGACTGCTGTCCAGCTGACTCCTCTTCTCCTCGATCCTCTCCCGAAGTATCTCCATTTGATTCTTCTGTAAATTCTGCATTTTCTACCTCTCCAATACTCGTTTGTATCTTAGCTTGCCTTCTGATTCTTACTTCTTTTGATATCAGGATTGCACCACACGCAACCACTGCGATCACTGACAGAACCCAGGATACCCCCACTTGAGTTCCTGGAATCAAAAGCTGATCTGTCCGCACGATTTCCATCCAGCATCTTCCAAGTCCATATCCACACAGATAGATCAGTGAGATTTCACCATGAAATTTCTTTTTGCGCCGAATACCCAGTATTATGAGCAGCAGCGCAAGGTTCCAAATAATCTCATAGAGAAAAACCGGCTGTACCTGAATACAAACTTCTCCGTCTACGATCCGCTGATTGTTTAACATCTGTCCGGTTATCTGGCTGATATTCACATCAGCCAGAGGAAGAAGCATGGCCAGGGGGCCATCTGTATATTCTCCAAAAGAATCTCTGTTAAAAAAATCTCCCCATCTTCCTATTATCTGTCCAACCAATAATCCCATACAGACAATATCTGCCATCTGCGCAAACGGAAGCTTCTGAATTCTGCAAAACAGCCTGGCAGTCAGCGCACCACCTAAGATACCACCATAGAGAGCGAATCCTCCACTGTGAAACCGCAGGATTTCCATCCACGACCCCTGATACAAATTCCATGAGAAAACCACATAATATAGTCTCGCTCCCAGAATTCCCCCCAACAGGGTGCACAGAATCATTTTCAGGCACTTGTCTTGATCCTGATTCTGTCTTTTCGCCTCTAATATCACAAACCAGATCCCGGTCAGCATTCCCACGCAGATCAAAATCCCGTAATACGTGATCTCAAAGCCGAAAATATGGATCGAATTTCCCACATGTCCCAGATGAATTCCCAGATTCGGGAATTGAATTGATCCATTCATATGTGCTCCTGTTCCTGCTATTTATACATTAAATCGAAACAGAATGACATCCCCATCCTTTACAACATAATCCTTTCCTTCCATTCTTACCAGTCCCTTCTCTCTGGCGCCTGCGTAAGAACCACAGTCCAGAAGATCCCGGTAGTTTACCACCTCTGCCTTGATAAATCCGCGTTCAAAATCAGTGTGTATTTTACCCGCTGCCTGAGGTGCCTTCGTTCCCACCTTGATTGTCCAGGCTCTGGTCTCATCCTCACCGGATGTGAGGAAACTGATCAGACCCAGCAGACGATAGCTGGCTTTAATCAGCTTCTCCAGACCAGACTCTGCCAGTCCCAGATCCTCCAGAAACATTTTCTTCTCGTCATCATCCAGCTCTGCGATCTCCTGCTCAATCTGAGCACAGATCACGAACACCTCACTGCCCTGTTCCTTCGCGTAGTTTCTTACTGCCTGCACATAAGGGCTGGCTTCTCCGTCGTCCGCCAGGTCATCTTCCGATACATTCGCCGCATAAATCACCGGCTTGTATGTCAGAAGATTATACTCTTTCATATATGCCTGCTCATCTTCATTCTCAAGATCCATGGTAATTGCCATATTTCCGGCTTCCAGGTGTTCCTTGACCCGTTTCATGAATTCCAGTTCTTTTGCCGCTTCTTTGTCATTTCTCGCCACTTTCGTCGTCTTGGCAATCCTTCTCTCGAGAATCTCCAAATCCGAGAAAATTAATTCCAGGTTAATTGTCTCAATATCTCTTAATGGGTCTACGGAACCATCCACATGGATTACATTGGTGTCATCAAAACAGCGAACCACATGGACAATTGCGTCTACTTCACGGATATTTGCAAGAAACTGGTTGCCCAAGCCCTCACCTTTGGATGCTCCCTTCACCAGTCCCGCGATGTCCACAAACTCTATCACAGCAGGAGTCACTTTTTTGGACTGGTAAAAATCCCCTAAAAGTTTCAGCCTCTCGTCTGGCACCGCCACAACTCCTACATTTGGATCAATTGTACAAAACGGATAGTTAGCCGACTCTGCTCCCGCTTTCGTCAGAGAATTAAAAAGTGTGCTCTTACCCACATTAGGAAGGCCTACAATACCAAGTTTCATAATATTTTTTCCTCTCATCCTTTGATTTTTTCTGTCTATTTTTATTCTATCACACCTAATTTCAGCATTCAAGCCTCAGTCTCTCGACATAATCATAAGCATCATTCCGCTGCTCATCTCCACCACAGCCTCATCTTCCACAATCTCATTGCTGACCGTAAGGCCACTGTCGAATACGGTCAGATGATAACGATTCAGCGGATACTTGAATCCCTGAAGTGTCAGGTCTTTTACATCTCCCCCAAAGGGAAAGAAAGAGACAAATTTCCCAAATTGTTCTTCTCTTTTTATCACAGTGCCCGGACTGCGAAGAATGGAGATCCAATTGCGGTCATCTACCAGAGTAATCGGAATCCCTTTCTGGCATCCATAGGCCAGAAGTCCCAGATTTGCCATCACATGGTCTACACGGTTTCCTGTCGCCCCGAGAATCTCAATGCTCTCGCACCCCAGTTCCATGGCGAGATTCACCGCCGACTGTGTGTCCGAGTCATCCTTCTCCGGCCTTAGTTTTTTCCATTTCAGGCCTTCTGTCTGTTCAAATTCTTTCAGCACCTGGGGGGAGACACTATCAAAATCCCCCACAGCCCAATCCGGAATCAAGCCATTTCGGCTGCAGAATTCCAACCCCCGGTCAGCTGCGATATATAAAACTTTTTCTTTCTTTTTTTTCAAAAAATCAAGGGCAAAATCAGAATTGATATTGCCCCCGCTGATAATCACACTATCCATTTTACTCTCCATTCTCATTCAAAAGGATCTGTGTAGTTTCTCATAATCGCTGTGGCTTCTCTCACATTGCTGCGGATATCCCCGTTAAATACATAAGAACCTGCCACAATCAGATTTGCCCCGGCTTTCAGAACTACAGGCAGCGTCTCACGATTAATGCCGCCGTCCACCTGAATATCCACAGACAAATCCTCCTCTTCGATGATCTCTCTCAGTTCGGAAATTTTCTCCGTCATCTCCCCGATGTATTTCTGTCCTCCGAAACCTGGATTCACAGTCATAATCAGAACCATATCCACATCCTCCAGGACATGGCTGATATCGTGAACCGGAGTGGCCGGTTTGATGGAAACTCCCACCCTCACTCCGCTGTCTCTTATCATCTGTAAAGTACGATCCAAATCTTCACAGGCTTCCGCGTGCACCGTGATGGAATCCGCACCGCAGTCTACAAAATCCTGTATGTATCTTCCCGGTTCCGTAACCATCAGATGTACATCAAAAAACATCTTGGATTCCCGGCGGATCGACCGGATCACAGGCATTCCGAAAGAAATGCTGGGAACAAAGTCACCGTCCATCACATCGATGTGCAGCCATTTCACGCCCGCCTTTTCCAGAGTCTGTATCTGTTCCCCAAGGCGGTTGAAATCAGCGGACAAAATCGATGGACACAATTGATAACTTCCTGACCTATGATCATCTAAACCCATATATTAATATCTCCTTTTCGTGCTTAACTCCTGAAACAATGTCAAATAATTTTCATACCTCTGTCTGCTGATCTTCCCGTCCTCCACTGCCTGTTTTACCTGGCACTGAGGTTCCCGGATATGAAGGCATCCCTGAAATTTGCAGGTGTCCTCATATGGCAGAAATTCAATAAAATAATTTCTCAGCTCTTCTTTCTCCATATTCTCCAGATACAGAGAACTAAAGCCCGGTGTGTCCACCAGATACGTATCTTCCTCGATCCGTATCATCTGAGAATGCCTGGTAGTGTGTCTTCCCCGCTTCAGCTTCTGACTGATCTCGCCCGTCTCCATCTGTATCTGATCCTGAAGCAGATTCGTCAGGGATGATTTTCCCACCCCGGAAGGTCCCGCCACTACCGTTGTCTTCCCTCTCAGGATCTGAAAGATCTCTCTTCTTCCTTCCTCCAAAAGAGCGCTTGTGCTGACCACTTCATAGCCACAGTCAGAATAAATCCGGCAGACCCGCTCACATTCTCCCTCGGAGACCAGATCTTTTTTGTTAAAACAGATTCTGACCGGTATTTTCTGTTGTTCCATCATAACCAGAAAGCGATCCAGCAGAAGAAAATTCGGGTCCGGCTGGGCAGCGGCAAAAATTACCAGTGCCTGGTCCACATTCGCCACTGCCGGCCGGATTAATGAGTTCTTTCTCGGCAAGATCTGTACCACGTTGCCTTCTTTCTCACTGGAATCCAGAACTTCGATCTCCACATCATCTCCAACCAGAGGTTTGATTTTATTCTTACGAAAAATTCCCTTCGCCTTGCACTCATACAGTCCATGTCCGTTCACATAGACATAATAGAATCCGGCAATTCCTTTAATAATTTTCCCCTGCATGAATTACTCTTCTACTTCCTCAAAGGTCACCGGATACTGTCCTTCCAGCTGGTAATCCTCTTCTCCCACTTCCTCGTAGAGATAGATGGTTCCCTCTGTGACTCCAGGCGCACCTGTGATATCCAGCTGATACGGGAACTCCAGTACCTGACCTTCGACAATCACACTCACCTGAGGTTCTCCGTTCACTGTCTGCATCAATTCCAGACGGATCTTTCCATTCTGATATCCATCCGGTTTCGCAAGCTGCTGGGTGCATTTCCAGCTTCCGGAAGCTGATACTGCAGGCGTAGGTGTCGCTGTCGGTGCTGTGTTTCCACTGCTTACCTTAATGGTAATCGGTTCATCCGGAGATACATAGCTGTATGCCTCCAGGCTCTGCTCGAACACCTCACCTTGTGTCACATTTGCGTTCTGCTCAGAGACAACCGTCACATTGCTGAATTTTGCCAGAGCCAGCTTCGCATCGGATTCTGTCATTCCGACTACATCCGGCACGGAGATGCTGTCACCCCAGTCTTCCCCGCGGCTCACCAGAATTGTAATCTGATCTCCTGAATTTGCGCTGGTGCCGGCTTCCGGATCGGTGGAGATCACATACCCGGCATCCACATACGTATCATAATCATCAATGTAGACTTTCTCCACATTCACGACAAATCCCATGTCAGCCAGAATCTGTTCCGCATCCTCCTGCGTCCGGTTCGTCACATCCGGTACTGTAAGGGATTCCTCACCTTTGCTGACATTATAATAAATCGTTGTATTCTTTTCCACTTTCTGTCCGGCTTCCGGATCCTGAGAAGAAATCAGCCCCTTCTCCTGATCAGAAACTTCCTCGCCGGATTTCTTTCTTCCAAGTCCCAGCTGGCTCAAAGCATCCTCAGCCTCTTCCTCAGTCATGCCGACCAGATCCGGAACTTCCACCAGATCTTCTGCCTGATCATCCGCACTCTGCTCATTCCTGCTGTCAGAATTGCCGGAAGATCCGAAGTTCAGAATACCTGCAGCCCGGCCAATCACAAGAATCAGCAGACACAAAATCACGGCTCCCAGAATCCAGGCTCCGATACTCATCGCCTTTTCCAGTCCACTGTGAATTCCGTGGCGTTCATCATCGTCGTATCCGTCATCATAACTCTCGTCATAAGGATCATCTTCAAATTCATTTCGCGTGCGTATGGATTCCGGCTCAGGAGTCGATGCGGGCGCCGACACCACATTGTTGTCCTTAATCTTCTTCAGCTCGGAGTCAGAGATAATCACAGTCTGCGCGCCGTTGGTGAGAGAGGCAAGCTTGACAAAATCTCCGTCCGGGTCAATCAGTGAATGCTTCAGATCCGCAATCACTTCCCCCATATTCCTGTATCTTCGATCCACACTCTTCTGTGTACATTTTTCAATAATCCGTTCCAGGCTGTAAGGCAGTTCCGGTGTATAGGTGGAAGGTGGAACCATCTCCTCCTGAAGGTGCTTGATCGCAATGGCAACGGTCGTATCCCCGTCAAAAGGAACCACACCTGTCACCATCTCATAGAGAGTGATTCCAAGAGAATAAATATCACTCTTCTCATCACTGTAACCGCCTCTCACCTGTTCCGGCGAGCTGTAGTGAACAGATCCCATTGCATTGGAGCTGATCGTATTGGAAGATGCCGCCCTGGCAATTCCGAAATCTGTCACCTTCACTTTTCCATCTGTGGAAATAATAATGTTCTGCGGCTTGACATCTCTGTGAACAATTCCGTGGCTGTGCGCCGCCTCCAGCCCCATGGATACCTGGATGGCAATGCTGGTTGCCTCTTTGATGCTCAGTTTCCCTTTCTTAGAGATATACTCTTTCAAGGTGATGCCTTCAATCAATTCCATAACGATGTAATAGACACCGTCATCATTTCCCACATCATACACATTGACCACATTCGGGTGGGTCAGACCTGCCGCTGACTGGGCCTCTGTCTGAAACTTCTTGATAAATTTCGTGTCCTCACGAAATTCGGGTTTTAAAACTTTGATTGCCACATACCGATTTAATTTATGATCTTTTCCTTTGTAGACATCAGCCATGCCTCCGCTGCCGATCTTGCCTACGATTTCATATCGCTCCCCGATGATCATTCCCGTTTTCAACATACTTTTACCTCGCTTGTAAATGGTTCTATCAAAATTACAGCAATATTATCTCTGCCACCATTTTCGTTTGCTAACTCAATCAGTTTCTCGCCTTTTTTCTGCAGTGAATCGGAACCTCGCAGAATTTCCTCCATTTCCTGGTCGGTTAACATATTGCTAAGGCCATCAGAACACATCAATATCTGACTTCCCGGTTCCAGCTTGAGATCAAAGAAATCGATGTTCACACCTCTCTTGGCTCCCAACGCTCTGGTAATAATATTTTTGTCCGGATGATTTCGGGCTTCTTCTTCCCGAAGCTCTCCAAGCCGTACCATCTCCTGCACCAAAGAATGATCTTTTGTAATCTGCCGGAGTTTTGAGTCCATCAGGTACAGCCGGCTGTCTCCCACATTTGCGACATACACATAATTTCCCACAATCGTTGTGACAACGATTGTCGTTCCCATACCTGCCATCGAGGCACATCTCTCCGCCTGATTAATCAGTTCATCATTGGCAGTCTCAATTGCATGGCGGATAATTTTCACAGGATTGTAGTCCGCATCAGTTTTCACAGCCTCCACAACAATCTTAACAGCAAAAGAAGAGGCAAAATCCCCTGCATTGTGGCCTCCCATTCCATCTGCCACCACAAACAGATTCGGCAGGTTGCCCACTGGCTGATCTGACACATAGACATAATCCTGATTGACCTTGCGTTTCCGACCGACATCTGTAACCGAATACAAGTTCATTCCCAATTCCTACTTTCTATCTGTCTTAATTGATTCCCTTTTATCTATAAATCTCTTCCTTAATTGTCCACAGGCGCCATCGATATCGCTGCCCATTTCTCTTCTAATAGTAACATTAATTCCACATTTTTCAAGTTTTATTTTGAAATTCTCCACCGCCTGGTGAGTGGCCTGGCGGTAATCCCGTTCCTTAATGGGATTGACCGGAATCAGATTCACATGGCAGTTCATGTCTTTGATTCGCCCGGCCAGTTCCTTGGCATCCTCTGGAAAATCATTCACGCCTCTTACCAGACTGTACTCAAAAGTAATCCTCCGTCCAGTCTTCTGAAAATACTCCCGACAGGCATTGAGAACCTCTTCCATGGAGTATTTCCGGGCTATCGGCATCAGTTCCTGCCTTTTTTTATCATTTGGCGCGTGGAGAGACAGGGCAAGCGTAATCTGCAGTTTCTCCTCCGCCAGTCGCTCAATCATGGGCACCAGTCCGCACGTGGAGACAGTCAGATTTCTCTGACTGATATTCAGGCCTTCCTCACTGGTCAAAATTTCAATAAATCTCAGAAGATTGTCATAATTGTCCAGGGGCTCCCCGGTTCCCATGACAACCACATTGGAGACCCTCTCCCCTGTCAATGTCTGAATCCGGTAGATCTGATCCAGCATCTCCGAAGGCAGCAGATTCCTGGTAAGTCCTCCAATTGTGGAGGCACAGAAACGGCATCCCATTCTGCACCCGACCTGAGAGGAAATACAGACGGAATTCCCATGCCGGTATTTCATCAACACACTCTCGATCACATTTCCATCATACAAGCGGAATAGATATTTCCTGGTTCCGTCGTGTCTGGACACCTGGACATCCACCGGCTCCAGAACCGTCAGAGGATACTCTTCCTTCAGCTTCTCCCTCAGGCTCTTTGGCAGATTTGTCATCTCATCATAGGAAGCTGCCAGCTTTCCGTGCATCCAGCCGTAAATCTGTTTTGCCCGAAAAGGTTTGTCCCCAAGGTGGACCATAAGATCCTGCAGCTGTGACACCGTCATCGATTTAATATCTGTCATCTATCTCTTCCTCTTAAATTTTGCAATAAAAAAACCATCCGTCTTATGTACTCCCGGCAAAAGCTGCAGATATCCTTTTTTGGTCGTCTCGCTTTGAAGTTCTTCCGGCAGGCAGCCATCCAGACTTACCGCCTCGAAGGGATAATTTTCAAGGAACCATTCCACATTTCCCTGATTTTCTTCCCGCGCAATGGTACAGGTACTGTAGACCAGAGTTCCTCCTTCTTTCACATACTGAGAAGCTCTGTCAAGTATTTTTCTCTGCAGCAGAACCAGATCCTCCTGTTTGGACTCGGAGATCCTGTATTTGATATCCGGTTTCTTCCCGATCACTCCGTATCCGGAACAGGGGACATCTGCCAGGACAATATCCGCTGTATTCACAGAATCCTCATCCAGAATGGTCGCGTCCATACAGTGAGCTTCTATATTAATGGCATCTGCCCGGGCAATATTTTCCTGAATCAATTCCACTTTATATTCTGTGAGATCCCGTGCGTCCACCATCCCGTAGGCGCCCATCTTATCTGCCATATGAAGACTCTTTCCTCCAGGCGCAGCACACAGATCCAGGATCCTGTCACCTTTTTTCGGAGCAGCAACCTCCGCCACAAGCATGGAGCTGACATCCTGGACAAAAATTTTTCCTTCCAGAAATGCCTGCACAGTCAGAATGTGATTGAATCCTGACAGATAAAACGCATAATCCAGATAGGGGGCAGGCTCAACCTGGATCCCCTGACTGCGGATACTCTCAAGAACACTCTCCTGATCCGTCCGGTACTGACGGCATCTGACCGTCATAGGTCTCTCTGTCAGAAAATCTTCCAACATTACCCTGGTGGTATCCTCCCCGTACTCATCCAGCCATCTCTTTACCAGAACCTCCGGCATGGAATATTTCACTGAGAGATGCTGAACCAGGTTGGACTCATCCGGATAGACAATCTCATTCATCTGTCTGGCCGCTGTCCGCAGCACACCATTCACAAAAGGCTTTAAATTATAAAATCCTCTTTTCTGCGCCAGCTTCACCGCCTCATTGCAGACTGCGGAATCCGGCACACTGTCCATATATTTTAACTGATAAATACCGCTTCTCAATATTTCTCTGATGGCAGGCTTCATCTTGTCTGTCTTTACTTTGGAAAAACAGTTCAGAATATAATCGATGGTAATCTGATATTCCAAAGTTCCCTCACAGACTCTCGTGATGAAAGCCCGGTCCTGCTTGGGAAGGAACTGGTATTTGGTAAGGACGTTCCGAATCACCTGATGACTTGGCTGCCCTTCCTCGTTAATCTCCAAAAGTATTCCCACAATCAGTTCTCTGGTATTTACTCCACTAATCACGATTTCTTCCTCCTGCCAGAATAATCAGGCGAAGCAGCTGAAGAACAGAACCTGCAAGAGCAGCCACATAAGTCAGAGCCGCCGCAGACAAGACTTTTCTTGAGCCTCTCACCTCATCGGATCCCAAAATTCCTGTCTCTGTGAGCAGACGCAGTGCCCGGTCGGATGCATTATACTCCACGGGCAGCGTGACCAGCTGAAACAAGACAGCCGCGCTAAACAGGACAATACCCGCCGTCAAAAGAGGGCGCATAGAAAAAATCAGGCCAATCAAAAACAGCGGCCATGCCAGGGTAGATCCCAGATTTGCCACAGGCACCAGAGAACTTCTCAGGTTCAAAGGCCCATAATTCTCTGCATGCTGAACCGCATGTCCGCACTCGTGGGCCGCAACTCCCACTGCTGCAAGAGAAGTCTGATTATAACTGGCCTGAGACAGACATACTCTCCGTGTTCTCGGATCATAGTGATCCGTCAGATTCCCGGACACGGGGAAAACCTGCACATCATACAGTCCCCTGGAATTGAGAATCCTTCTCGCCGCCTGGGCCCCGGTCATTCCAGAAGAACTGCGTATTCTCGAATACGTGGCAAACGTTCTCTTCAGCCTTGAGGATGCCGCCAGAGAAAGCAGCATCCCAATCACCAACAGCAAATAGGTAGGATCAAATCTATAGTAAAATCCGCCGTACATATTTTTCACTCCTTATTCATGGTCAGTCTCGTACTCTCTTCTACTCGATATCCCCTCAAAAAATCTGCACAGGCCATTCTCTTTTTCCCTTCCAGCTGCACCTCATCCAGACACAAAACATAGTCTGCACAGGCCACATAGATTCCCTTCTTGTCTGTGCGGACCACACTCCCCGGCTCTGCCTGTGCCGGTTCCTGAACAACGTGCGCTTTCCAGATTTTCAATGTTTTCTTTTTCAGATAAGTGTAGGCGCTGGGCCAGGGTGATAACCCGCGGACCAGACGTTCTATTTTTTCTGCCGGACAATTCCAGTCAATTTTCCCCATCTCTTTTTGTATCATTCTGGCATAAGGTGTGGGGCTTTCCGCAGGCTGTTTTTCACAGGCCACCTTACCCTCTTCCATGGATTTTAAAGTCTGTACAAGAAGATCTGCTCCCACCTGGCTGAGCTTCTCAAAAAGACTTCCGCTGGTCTCCTGAGGATCCAGGGCAACAACTGCTTTCGCCATCATATCTCCGGTGTCCAGTCCCTCGTCCATCCGCATAATTGTCACACCCGATTCCTTCTCACCGTCAATGACTGCCCACTGAATCGGCGCTGCCCCTCTGTATTTCGGCAGAAGAGAGGCATGCACATTGATGCATCCATAGGGTGCCAGATCCAGAATTTCTCTTGGTATAATCTGTCCAAAAGCCACTACCACAATCACATCCGGGCAGAGGGCCTTCAATGTCTCTATGAACTCCGGATCTCTCACCCTGGATGGCTGATAGACCGTCAGCCCATGCCGGAGGGCCTCCTCCTTCACCGGGGTATACGAAAGACTGTGTCCTCTTCCCTTCGGCTTGTCAGGCTGAGTCACCACTCCAGCCACATCATATCCTGCTTCTACCAGCGCTCTCAATGTTCCCACTGAGAAGTCCGGTGTTCCCATAAATACAACTTTCATTTTATTCATCCTCTTCGTCATACTCCACACGGTGCAGTTCCCCATTCACATGTGCCGTGTACATCACTCCGTCCAGATGATCGCACTCGTGGCAGATAGCTCTTGCCAGCAAGTCCGTTCCTTCCACCTGAATTTCTTCCATATTCTCATCAAACGCAATTGCCTTTACGTAGTTGGGACGGGTAACTTCTCCTGCCATGCCCGGTATGCTCAGGCATCCCTCATCTCCTGTCTGCTCTCCGGATGTCTCCACAATCTTCGGATTCACCATGACAATCGGGCCTTCTCCCACATCAATCACGACAATTCTCTTTAAAATTCCCACCTGAGGAGCCGCCAGTCCCACTCCCATCGCATCGTACATGGTATCCAGCATATCCTCGATCAGCTGGCGGGTTCTGTCATTCATCTCCTCCACCGGACGACATTTCTTCGTGAGTACTGGATCTCCTTCTAATCTGATTTTTCTCAATGCCATTTTTCTCTTCTCCTTTTCCTAGTGTGCCCAGCCTGACAGCCGGCACACATCCATATTTTGCACTCTTTCATTTTATTGTATATCAAACTGAATCAATATGGAACGAAACCCGGAATTAATCTCAATATATTGCTCCAGCTTGTCTTTCACATAAATCAATACTTCTTCCCGTGGATGCTTCAGATACAGGACCTTCCGATACTGATCTTTTACCTTTCCCACAGTCTGAGGAGCCGGACCAATCAGATGAAGATCCGGCTTCCCATAAACGCGCTGAACAAATTTTTTCAGATATTCCATTCCCTGAGCCAGAAGCGTCTCCTCCCGGCATGAACCGAGCACAGCCATCATATGGGAAGCCGGAGGATATCCCAAAAGTCTGCGATATCCCATCTCTTCCTCATAAAAGCTGTCGTAATCCTGTCTCGCGGCTGCCTGGATACTGTAGTGCTCCGGCTGGTAAGTCTGAATCACTGCTTCCCCTGGACTGCTCCCTCTTCCCGCCCTTCCCACTGCCTGGGTGAGGAGCTGAAAAGTTCTCTCCGCGCTGCGGTAATCTCCGCTGTGCAAAGACAGATCCGCTGCCAGAACACCCACCAGAGTTACATGGGGAAAATCGTGTCCCTTGACAATCATCTGTGTTCCGATGAGAATGTCTGCCTCTTGTCTGGCAAACGCCTCCAGAATCTGCGCATGGCTTTCTTTTTTTCTGGTTGTGTCGTAATCCATACGCAGAATTCTGCTCTTTGGAAAGCATTTCTGCACGATATCCTGAATCTGCTGCGTCCCCGCCTTAAATGCGCCAATATACGGGGAGCCGCAGGAAGGACATTTTTTTACCACCTCGGTTTCGTACCCACAGTAGTGACAGATCAGTTTTCCTCCTTTGTGAACAGCCAGCGAGACATCGCAGTGGGGACACTGGAGCACCTCGCCGCAGGAACGGCAGGAGAGAAAACCTGCATATCCTCTGCGGTTCAAAAACAGCATCACCTGTTCTCTCTTTTCCAGCCTCTCCTGCATTGCCTGCTGAAGGCGCCGGCTGAGAATTGAACGGTTTCCTTCCTTTAATTCTTTTCTCAAATCTATAATTGTAACCCCTGGTAATGGACGGCCGCCATATCTCTGTCTCAGACGAAATCTGGCGTACTTTCCTTCCTCTGCCCGGCTGTAAGCCTCCAAAGAAGGAGTGGCCGATCCCAGTACCAAATATGCGTGCTCCATCTGCGCCCGTTTTTCCGCAGTCTCACGCGCATGATAGCGGGGAGTGATCTCACTCTTATACGTATTTTCATGTTCCTCATCTATCACAATCAGCCCCAGATTCGGGAAAGGCGTAAACAAAGCGGATCTTGGCCCCACCATAATCTGTATCTCGCCTTTTTTTGCCCTGCAGAACTGATCATAGCGCTCTCCCGCAGAGAGACGTGAATGAAGAACAGACAATTTATCTTTAAATCTGCCGTAAAAGCGCATGACTGTCTGATAAGTCAGCGCAATCTCCGGAATCAGGACGATTGCCTGCCGCCCCTGACTGAGCACATGGGCAATCAGTTCCATATACACTTCCGTCTTACCGCTTCCGGTTACTCCCTGGATCAGACACGGTCTTGGATTCTCCTGCTTCCATTCTTCCAGAATGCCTGCAAGCACTTCCTGCTGCTCCCCTGTGAGGACGTAAGATCTACTGCTACTGCTGCTTCCGTCTGTCCGCAGAGGATCCCGGTACACTTCCCTGGATAAAACCTGTATCCAGCCGGCCTGCCTCATGGCATTCACCACACTGGCAGAAGCTCCCAGATCTTTCGCCGCCTGGGTTTTATCCAGACAGCCTCTCTCAATCAATTCCCGCAAAAGTCTTGCCCGGGCATGATACTTCTTGCCTTCCAGCTCTTTTAACTGTATCTTTGCCTCTTCTTTTGTGATGTTCAAGACCAGAGTATCCTGAGAACACTGTCTCACTTTTTCTTTCACAGGAAATACCGTCTTCAGAGCCTGAATCATGGTGGAACCGTAACGTTCTCTCATCCACTCCGCCAGAACAATCAGGCTGGATTCCGTCGTCTTCTCATCACTTTTTATGGAATGGATACACTTCAGTCTGTTCTCATCAAACTGAGGTGTATCCGTTATCCCAATAACATAGCCGTCAATCTCACGGTTTCCTTTTCCAAAAGGAACGGAAACCACCATGCCAACCTGCAGTTTTCCTTCCAATGAATCCGGTATCCGGTATTGAAATGTACGGTCCAGTCTTTCACTGGTAATGTCTACAATAATGTCGGCATACTTCATATTCAACCTTCTTATCTGCCTGCCAGAATATCCGCAATCAGAACTCTCTCATCCATCGGATATTTCTTGCCCTTGATCTCCTGATAATCTTCATGTCCTTTTCCTGCCAGAACAATGATATCACCTGGCTCTCCGTGGTGAATCGCATAAGCGATCGCCTCTTTCCGGTCAATAATCTCCACATACTTTCCATCGGTCTTGGCCATTCCCACTTTGATGTCATCGATGATAGCCTGCGGTTCCTCATATCTTGGGTTATCCGAAGTGATGATTGTCAGGTCTGCCAGTTTGCCGGAAGTCTCGCCCATCTCATAGCGGCGCAGTTTGGAACGATTGCCGCCGCATCCGAACAGGCACACCAGACGGTGCGGATGGTACTCCCGCAGGGTTGTGAGCAGACTCTCCAAAGCCATGGCATTGTGTGCATAGTCGATCATCAGTGTAAACTCATCTGAGACTTTAATCATCTCGATTCTTCCTTTGACTTTAGCCACCTTGAGCGCACTGACAATGTCCTCCTCACTGACTTTGAAATGTCTGCAGATGGCAATAGCCGTCAGAGAATTGTAAATGCTGAATTTGCCCGGTATGTCAATCTCCACCTGGAAATCCATCAGTCCTTTTACATGATAGTCAATTCCCAGCATACCTTTTCCGGATACCAGCTTGGCGTCCTCGGCGCGCAGATCTGCCTTGGGAGAAAATCCGAAAGTCTCCAGCTGGCAGGTGTGACCTGCGATAATCTGATCGAAATGCTTATCATCCCTATTCACAATTCCCACTTTGCACTGTTTTAACAGCATTGCCTTGCACTCCAGGTAATGCTGGAAATCCCTGTGTTCATTGGGGCCGATGTGATCCGGCTCTATATTGGTAAAAATACCAAAATCAAAAACAAATCCGGAAGTACGGTGAAGCATCAGCGCCTGGGAGGAAACCTCCATGACCACACAGTCACATCCTGCGTCCACCATCTCTCTGAAATATTTCTGAATCACATAAGATTCCGGTGTGGTATTGACTGCCGGAATGGTTTTCTCGCCGATAATCGCCTCGATGGTTCCAATCAATCCCACATGATATCCGGCATTTTCCAAAATCGATTTTACCATATAAGTGGTCGTCGTTTTTCCTTTGGTTCCGGTCACACCGATGGTCTTCAGCTGTCTGGCCGGATGTCCGAAATAAGCCGCGGAGATACACGCCAGAGCATACCGGGTGTCCGGTACCTGAATCACCGTGACGTTCTCCGGCACATCTACATTCTCTTCCACCACAAGGGCTGCCGCGCCTTTGTCTGCCACTTCCCGGGCGAACGTATGACCGTCAACAACAGCACCTCGAATACATACAAACAAATCTTTCGGCTGCACCTTTCTGGAATCGTACACCACATCCGCAATGTCAAGATCTGTGCTCCCCTGACAACAGGTATACTCTAAATTTTCAAGTAAGGTTGTCAATTTCATAGCTATGCCTCCAATTTTTACTAATAGCCTGTGCTAACGATATTCTTTTATAGAATAGCACACCTGCCTCTACTTTTCAACTTTCCGATTCCTTCTGCTCAAAAAGATCCCGCCGATCACCAGAAGAGAACCTCCGGCTGCCAGACAGAACAACTCCGTCATGGATTCATCTCCGGTCTTGACGGAAGAACCTTTTTCCGAAGAGGAGCCTCCGGATTTGGCCGTGGAACCAGCACTGCCTTTTGGAGATGAGGAGGCTGCGGCCGTCGGCTTCGATGTGGGGTTAGGCTCCGGCGAGAGAGTCGGGGCAGGCTGCTCTTCGATGGCGACCGCCGCCTCGTCTTCCTTCGGATCCATACCGTCCACAGACACAATTGCCATATTCACAAGCTCTTCGTCTGCGAAATCTTCCGGCAAAGTGACCGTTGCCTTGAGCGTGAGCTCCTCGCCCGGCTTCACAGCTTCCACATAAGCCTGATTCTTCTCTTCATTTAAGGAGACACCTTCCTGCTCCTCAAACACTGCCTGAACACCTTCTGTGGTGAATTGATCCGTCGTCACGACAGAGTGAAGTGTCCTCTCTCCCGTATTCACGATCTGAATCTCATAGTGAATAGTATCACCGCCTTTTGCCTGGGTTTTATCTGCGGTCTTCTCCACGGTATAATCCAGCTTTGCAGGTTCCACCTGGATTTCCGCCTGGTCTTCTCTTTGAATGTTCTGCCCCGGATTCATAGGATCCGGTGCCACAGCCGATGCCTGATTTGTCAGAGTCCCCTGGGCATCTTCTGGAATCTGCGCCTGTACCTGCACGGACACTTCCTCTCCTCTTGGCAGTATGTCAAGGACAGCCTGGGCCCCATCTTCAGAGACCTCAAGCCCTTCCTGTTCCAGGAATGTCACAGGTATCTGTTCTTCCTCAAACAGATCTGACAGTGTAATATCCTTGAGATCCCTGCCGCCTGTATTTACCAGCGTCAGCTCATAGAGTGCTTTTTCACCGGCCTTCACCTGTCCTTCCAGGGCCTCTTTTTCCAGGGTGTAGTCTGCGAAATTCGGGTAAACTGTCAGCTCCGGTGTGGGAACACTCACTTTCTGTTCTTCTCCATTTTTATCTTCATAAGTGACAAAAGCTCCGGTTCCTTCCACATCTTTTGCAAAAGGATCATCCTGATTCGTCTCATAAAGTGTTGGCTGCTGTACATCCCGGTAAGCCTCTCTTAATACCACTGGAATCTGAAAAGCTTCCTGGTCGTCTGCCCCCATCTCTCTCGTCACAGGGAACGTCAGTTTCGTGATGGTATCTTCCTCACCTTTCTGATTCACAATGTCAACTTTTTCCACCGTGCAGCCCATCGGAAGCTCTTCTTCCACTACATCCCAATATTCAGAGATGTAATCCACAACTTTAACCTTCACTGCCTTCCAGCACAGGTCCGAGTAAATCGCCTTAAATATACTGCCGATATCCTGCATGTCTTCCCGCCGGGTATCAATATAATATTCATCTCCGGAACTTAAATTTTTAATAAATTCCTGGCTGTCCGCATTCGCCTTGATCTCCGATCCGTATCCCACAGCATACACAGGAACCTGCTCTTTCAGAGTCTTTGCATCTTCCAGCGCCCACTGGGAAAACTGTCCATACCAGGAGCTGTCTGCCTCATCCATCCCATAGCTGTGGCTGTCCAAAAGTCCCGGATCCGGCCCTTCCTCTGTATGAGAATATCCCGCTGTCGTTGTTCCATCTGTGAACACAATGACAAAAGTATTTTCCGTGTTCTCCAGACGTTCCACTGCATCCAGCGCTCCCAGCACAGCCGCCTCATGATTCGTTCCGTTGTTCTTTGCCGGCATCACAGCTTCCTGATTCAGATAATTCTCATTTAATATGAAATCCTCCGCCTCTTCTCTGGACTGGGTCCAGCCGTTGATGTAATAACCGCCGATAAAGGCAACGGGACAGATCTGAGGCTGCATATCCTGGAATACTGCGTCCAGGAACTGCGTATATCCTTCTTTTAAGTGATCCATTCTGCTGCCTTCACAGCCATATCTCTGGGATTTGCCGCTCATATAGGACCAGACCACACGGTTTTCCAACACTGTCATCTCTCCTACCGGAAGATAAATTCCTCCATAATCAATGGTATGGCTGAAATTTCCCACCTGGGCGTCCTCTTTTACTCCCGGAAGCAGAGTCTGGTCATCCGTTACATAGACAATTCTCCACCCTCCCATTTTTTCAAAGGGCTGATCGTTATTGGGCGCATAGTCTCTGCATACCAGACGGCATTTTCCTGTAGGATCAATGGATTCCGGCAGAGTCAAAAAAAGCTGATTGGGGTCCTGCTCTCCCATCTGCCGGTAAGTCTCCACATCCGGAAGCGTGGGAAGAATCTGATCCCACACCTCCTGCGCATTCTCCATCACAGAGATGGAATGGCCGATTATATTCTGAGTGTGTCCCGGCGTATCACAGTAATCCATAGACGCAGTCACATCCAGAACCGGAATAATGTTAACCGGTTCCTGGCTGGCTGTGTATTCTTCGATTCCTTTCACAGTCAGATCAATCTCTGCTCTATAATTCTCCTCATCCACCCAGTGGGCTGTTTTCTCCAGGGTCACTTGTCCAGCAGGTTCTTCTCCCCAGACCGCTGCCGACCCCATCAGGCCCTGCCAGGCCATGGCCGCAGTCAGACAACCTGCTGCTATTTTTCTCTTCGTACGTTTCTTCATAATATTTTCCCTTAACCTTTTCTTTTTTGTTCACAACAAGTTACAGTCCGACTACAAACATAGGCATCCCTCCCACTCTCTCGATGATTGTTCTTTTGGAAATTTTCGACCGAGACGGTCATGATATGAAAAAAAGAATTGACATCCTGATTTCAGGTAATCGATCAGGTTTTGTCAGAAGTTATTATATCATCTTGTTTTTTTCACAACAAGACTCTTTCCTTTTCTTTCTCCTTTTTTTAAAGTTTGTTAAGATTTTTTCTTTTTCTTTTAGAAAACATACAAACTTTCGCCACATTTCTTCGATATAATAAATCTCGGATAGATGAATAACCACTCTCTATCTCCCCCCTCAAAGAAAAGATGACGGCCCTCGCGCAAGCGGGGGCTGTTTCTTTTATGGCACAAAAAAACTTTGCTTGCACACAGAGGGTAAAACACCTATAATATAGATATTCCATTTTATCACTGGGCGGACGTAAAATCTGCCCGGTGAACGATATCACAAAATATAAGAGAGGGTTTTTATATGAGTCATAAAATTGTCGTCGTTGCCCTGGGACACAGAGCCCTCGGCACCACATTACCGGAACAGAAACAGGCTGTCATAAAGTCAGCCAAAGCAATCGCCGACCTGGTAGAACTGGGAGCCAAAGTAGTCATCACACACAGCAATGCTCCGCAGGTGGGGATGATCCACACAGCCATGAACGAATTTGGCAAAGCTCATCCTGACTATACATTTGCTCCTATGTCTGTCTGCTCTGCCATGAGTCAGGGATACATCGGATACGATCTTCAGAATTCCATACGCTCAGAGCTGATCAGCCGCGGAATTTACAAGACTGTGTCCACCATCCTGACACAGGTCATCATCGATCCTTACGACGATGCCTTTGCAGAGCCGGAGAAAATCATCGGCCGCTATCTGACCGAAGAAGAAGCGGAAGAAGAAGAGAAAAAAGGAAATTTTGTCACAAAGATTCCCGGCAAGGGATACCGCAGAATCGTTGCCGCGCCGAAACCTCAGTCCATCGTGGAGATTGATGCCATTCGTGCTCTGGCCAGTGCAGGGCAGGTCGTCATTGCCGGAGGCGGCGGCGGAATTCCAGTTCTGGAACAGGGAGCAAAACTCCAGGGAGCCAGCGCTGTAATTGAAAAAGATCTCACAGCCGGACTTCTGGCTGAGAAACTGGACGCGGATCAGCTCCTGATCCTGACCAGTGTGGAGAAAGTCAGCCTGAATCTCTCCACTCCGCAGGAAGTATTCCTGGATACCATCTCCGTGGAAGAAGCAAAAGAACATATGGCTGCCAATCAGTTCGCTCCTGGCTCCATGCTGCCCAAGTTTGAAGCCGGCGTATCCTTCGTGGAAAAAGGAAAAGGACGGAAAGCTGTCATCACCGATATTCCGCACGCCAAAGATGGATATCTGGGGCTGACGGGAACCATCATTCAATAATCTTCAAGACTCGCCTGGGAGTCTTCTCCTTTAAAAAAACAGGTACCGCTCTGCTGATTCATCAGCAAAGCGGTACCTGTTTTTTCTGCTTGATTCAACAATCCTTTTCTTCTCTGGCCCAGCCCCGCACACAGTCCACTGCTTTGTGCCATCCGCGAAGCAGAGCAGTCCTTTTCTTATCCTCCATACCTGGAACAAATTCCCTTCCGATCTGCCAGTTCTCCTCGATCTGCCGGAAATCATTCCAAAATCCTGTGGCCAGTCCTGCCAGGTATGCCGCTCCTAAAGCCGTCGTCTCGATGCAGCTTGGCCTTACCACCTGTGCATCCAGAATATCCGCCTGAAACTGCATCAGAAAATTATTGGCACTGGCACCGCCGTCCACACGGAGGGAATTCAAATGCACTCCCGCGTCCTGCTCCATGGCATGTATCACATCACTGACCTGATAAGCCAGCGATTCCACTGTCGCCCGGATCAGATGTGCCCGGGACGCTCCTCTGGTCAACCCCAGAACCGCACCTCGTGCGTAGGAATCCCAATAAGGCGCCCCCAGTCCCGTAAATGCCGGAACCACATAGACCCCGTTGGAATCTTCCACTTGGCGGCAATACTCTTCCGACTGGGCAGCGTTATCCAGAATCCGGATCTCATCTCTCAGCCACTGGATCGCCGCACCTGCCACGAACACGCTTCCTTCCAGAGCATACCCGGGGGTTCCGTCCGGCTGAACAGCCATTGTAGTCAAAAGCCCATGCCCGGAAGTGACCGCCTCATCCCCTGTGTTCATCAGAAGAAAGCAGCCGGTTCCATAAGTGTTTTTCACATCTCCCGGCCGGAAACAGCACTGTCCGAACAACGCTGACTGCTGATCCCCCGCTGCGCCCGCGATGGGAATTCTCCCTCCCATAAGCTTTTCATTGGTGTAACCATAGATACAGCTGGAAGGTTTTACCTGGGGCATCATGGATGCAGGGATTCCCAGATAATCCAGCAACTCCCGGTCCCATTGTTTTCGGTGAATATCAAACAGCATCGTTCTGGAAGCATTGGTGTAATCTGTCACATGAACTTCACCTTTGGTCAGATTCCAAATCAGCCAGGTGTCCACAGTCCCAAAGAGAAGCTCTCCTCTTTCGGCCCTCTCTTTTGCCCCGGACACATGTTCCAAAATCCACTGAATCTTTGTGGCAGAAAAATAAGCGTCTGGAATCAGACCTGTGCGTTCCCGCACCGCGCTTCCATATCCTTCCTGAATCATCTGGTCTATTTTGTCTGCCGTTCTTCTGCACTGCCAGACAATCGCCGGATACACCGGTTCTCCTGTCTTCTTATCCCAGACTATGGTTGTCTCTCTCTGATTTGTAATTCCAATCGCCGCAATATCCGTGGCATCTGCTCCGATTTTACTCATTGCCTCTATCGCCACACTCATCTGACTGGACCAGATCTCCATGGGATCATGCTCCACCCATCCGGCTTTTGGATAATATTGGGGAAATTCTCTCTGCGCCATGCTGCAGATCCGGCCCTTCCGGTCAAACAGAATACAGCGTGAGCTTGTAGTCCCCTGATCCAATGCCATTACATAGCTTTTATCCATCTTCGTTTGTTCCTCCCCAGCTTCCGGCTACAGATAACTCTTACCGATGAAATACCCCAAAACCAAAACACCCAAGACGATTCGGTACCATCCGAAAGCTTTAAAATCATGTTTCTTGATATAGCCGACCAAAAACTTGATTGCCAGAATGGAGACCACAAAGGCAACCGCCATTCCAAGGAGCAGGATTGCGATCTCTGTCCCCGTGAAGGAAAAGCCAAATTTCACGACTTTCAACAGACTGGCACCGAACATCACAGGAATGCCAAGAAAAAATGTAAATTCCGCGGCCACTGTCCTGGACACACCGATCAGAATTCCTCCGATAATGGTGGAGCCGGAACGGGAAGTTCCGGGTACCACCGCCAGAACCTGGAAAAGACCAATCGCCAGTGCGGTCAGCACACTCATGTCTTTCAATGATGTACAGGTAGGCTTTCTCTTTTTATTATAGTTCTCGATGATGATAAACAGAATTCCATAGAGAATCAGCATCATCGCCACAACCACGTAGTTGTTAAATTTTTCTTCGATAAAATCGTTAAACGGAGAAATCATAATGGCCGGAAGACAGGCCAGGACAATCTTGCCCCACAAAATCCATTTATCTTTGCAGCTCAGAGTCTCTCCATCTCCCTCCCAGCTGCAGAACGGCCATAGTTTCTTAAAATACAGTACAACCACTGCCAGAATCGCTCCCAGCTGAATCACCACCAGGAACATCTGCATAAAATCATTACTCACATTCAGCTTGATGAACTCGTCAGCCAGAATCAGATGTCCCGTGCTGCTGATGGGCAGCCACTCGGTGATCCCCTCAATAATTCCCAGGATGACTACTTTAAAAAACTCAATAATACTCATACTTCCTCCATCTTTTATCTCTGGTCGATGGTTGCGATATCGATCAGAGTCAGATTATGCAAGTCGGTATTCTCCAGACTGGTAACCAGTGCCTCCGCTGTGTCAAGGGAAGTCAGTACATTCACACCTGTCTCGATCGCGTTGCGGCGAATCAGGAAACCATCTTTGGAGTGTTCAATTCCCTGGGAAGGAGTATCGATGATCAGATCGATCTTATGTCCCAAAATCAGGTCCATCAGGTTCGGAGAAGGCTGCTCCAGCTTATTTGTCCGGATCACCTTAATACCGTTTTCCTTTAATACTTTTGCGGTACTCCGGGTAGCAAAAATCTTATAGCCCAGAGCTTCGAATCTTCTGGCAATCTCCACCACATCCGGTTTGTCCTCATCCTTCACCGTGATAATCATATTCTTATGTTTGGGGAGCCGCACACCTGCGCCCAGGAAAGCTTTATAGAGTGCTTCGTTAAAGGTGGACGCAATTCCCAGACACTCTCCTGTGGATTTCATCTCCGGTCCCAGACTGATGTCTGCGCCGCGGATTTTTTCGAAGGAGAATACCGGCATCTTGATGGCAAAGTAATCTGCCTCCGGCTGAAGTCCCGGCTGGTATCCCAGATCTTTTAATTTATATCCCAAAATCACCTTGGTTGCCAGCGGAACAATCGGAATTCCTGTCACCTTGCTGATGTAAGGTACTGTACGGCTGGAACGCGGGTTCACTTCGATCACGTAGACTTCCTCTTTGCACACAATAAACTGTATGTTGATCATACCGATAACATGCAGAGATTTCGCCAGCCTTCTGGTATACTCTTCAATGGTCTTCTTCGCTGTATCACTGATGGTCTGCGCCGGATAAACGGAAATACTGTCACCGGAATGGATTCCCGCTCTCTCAATGTGTTCCATGATACCAGGAATCAGAATCTCTTCCCCATCGCACACCGCATCTACCTCAATCTCTTTTCCCATGAGATATTTGTCAACCAGAATCGGATGCTCCTGTGAAATCCGGTTGATGATGCCGATAAATTCCTCCACATCCTGATCATTGATGGCAATCTGCATTCCCTGTCCGCCAAGAACATAAGAAGGACGTACCAGAACCGGATAACCCAGATCATTGGCAGCTTTCTTTGCTTCCTCTGCAGTAAACACCGTGTGTCCCTTCGGACGAGGAATCTGGCATTTCTCCAGAATCTCATCAAAGAGCTCTCTGTCTTCCGCAGCATCCACATTCTCAGCAGAAGTGCCAAGGATCTTCACACCCATTTTGATCAGTGCCTCTGTCAGCTTGATGGCTGTCTGTCCGCCGAACTGGACCACTGCTCCGTCCGGCTTCTCAATATTCACCACATTCTCCACATCCTCCGGAGTGAGTGGCTCAAAATACAATTTATCCGCAATATCAAAGTCTGTACTCACTGTCTCCGGGTTATTGTTGATGATGATGGTCTCATATCCTTCTTTTTTGAAAGCCCAGGTACAGTGAACCGAACAAAAATCAAATTCAATTCCCTGTCCGATTCGAATCGGTCCGGACCCCAGAACCAGAACTTTTTTCTTTCCGGTGGTCTCATACGCCTCATTCTCCCCGCCGTATACAGAATAATAGTAGGGCGTCTCCGCGGCAAACTCTGCCGCACAGGTATCTACCATCTTATATGCAGCCACGATGCCTGCATCCAGACGCATCTGTTTGACTTCTTCCTCTGTTTTGCCGGCCAATTTCGCAATCAGATAATCCGGGAATTCCATCCGTTTAGCCTCTCTCAAGAGTTCTACGGTCAGCGGCTGTGTCCGGAGAGCATTCTCCATCTCTGTGAGAATCGCAATTTTATCGATAAACCACAGGTCAATCTTGGTGATCTCGTGAATTTTCTCCTGCGGAATACCTTTGCGCACGGCCTCTGCAATCACCCAGATTCTCCGGTCATCCACCACTTCCAGCTGTTTGAGCAGCTCTTCCTCGGAAAGTGCTGTGAAATCATAGGACATCAGGCTGTCCACATGCTGTTCCAGAGAACGGATAGCCTTCATCAGAGCCCCTTCGAAATTATTGCAGATACTCATAACCTCTCCGGTGGCTTTCATCTGAGTTGTCAATGTCCTCTTGGCACTGATAAACTTGTCGAAGGGAAGTCTTGGAATCTTCACTACACAGTAGTCCAGCATCGGTTCAAAGCTGGCATAGGTTTTCCCTGTGATGGCATTCTTGATCTCGTCCAGCGTATAGCCCAGGGCAATCTTTGCTGCCACCTTCGCGATGGGATATCCAGTCGCCTTGGAGGCCAGAGCAGAAGAACGGCTCACCCTTGGGTTCACCTCGATGACACAGTACTCAAAACTATCCGGATTCAACGCATACTGCACATTACATCCTCCGGTGATGCCCAGTTCCGTGATAATATTCAGCGCAGAAGTACGCAGCATCTGATATTCTTTATCTCCCAGCGTCTGAGACGGCGCAACCACGATACTGTCTCCCGTGTGAACTCCCACCGGATCAATATTTTCCATATTACATACCGTGATGCAGTTGCCTGCACTGTCACGCATTACCTCGTATTCAATCTCTTTCCAGCCGGCGATACAGCGCTCTACCAGAACCTCTCCCACACGAGACAGACGCAATCCGTTCTCCAGAATCTCTCTGAGTTCAAACTCATTCTGGGCAATTCCGCCGCCGCTTCCGCCCAGAGTATAGGCCGGACGCAGAACTACCGGATAACCGATGGAATTGGTGAATTCCACACCATCCTGCACGGTGGTAACCACCTTGGATGCCGCCACCGGCTCCCCGATCTTTTCCATCGTATCCTTAAATTCCTGACGGTCTTCCGCCTTCTTGATCGTCTCGGAAGTGGTTCCGATCAGACGTACGTGATGTTCTCTCAGAAATCCGGCTTCCTCCAGCTCCATGGCCAGATTCAGTCCAGCCTGGCCTCCCAGGGTGGGAAGAACACTGTCCGGTTTCTCTTTTAAAATCAGCTGTTCCACAACCTCCACAGTCAGAGGTTCGATATATACCCGGTCTGCAATATCCTTGTCTGTCATGATGGTTGCCGGATTGGAGTTCAAAAGTACAACCTCAATCCCTTCCTCTTTCAGAGAACGGCAGGCCTGGGTTCCCGCATAGTCAAACTCTGCGGCCTGGCCAATGACAATAGGACCGGAACCGATCACTAAAACTTTCTTGATGCTGTTGTCTCTCGGCATTATTTTGTCCCTCCCATCATTTCCATAAACCGGTCAAACAGGTAACTGGAATCCTGCGGACCCGGGCAGGCTTCCGGATGAAACTGCACTGTGAAAATATTCTTACCAATATACTCAAGTCCTTCATTGGTCTGATCATTGACATTGACAAAAGCCGGCCTTGCGATCTTCTCATCCAGGGTAGAAGTGTCCACCACATAACCATGGTTCTGGGAAGAGATATAGACTCTTCCGGTTCTCAGATCCTTCACCGGGTGATTTCCGCCCCTGTGGCCATATTTCATCTTGTGGGTATCTGCACCCGTGGCCAGAGCCATCAGCTGATGTCCCAGACAGATCGCGAAAATCGGCACATCCGACTGATACAGCTTCTTCAACTCTTCGATGATAGAAGTACATTCCTTGGGATCCCCAGGGCCGTTGGAAAGCATAATTCCATCCGGCTTCGCTGCCAGGATCTCTTCTGCGGAAGTCAGTGCAGGGTACACGGTCACCTCGCATCCTCTCTGGTTCAACGACCTTGCGATATTTCTCTTGGCGCCAAAATCCATGAGAGCCACCTTCGGTCCCTTGCCTGGAAATACTTTTTTCTCTCGGCAGGTCACTTTCTCCACAACTTTTCCTGTATTGTACTTTTTCAATCGGGGAATGATTTCGTCTAAATTATAATTTTCATTGACAGTTATCATGCCGTTCATGGTACCCTTTTCTCTCAGAATTTTTGTGAGAGATCTGGTGTCAATTCCACAGATACCTGGAATGTCATGTTTCTCTAAGAAATGCTGAATTGTGTCCACACTACGGAAATTACTGGGAATTCTGGATAATTCCCGAACAATATATCCATCGATCCAGGGTCTGTCTGACTCTTGATCTTCGTAACAAATGCCATAGTTTCCAATTAACGGATAGGTCATACAGACGGCCTGCCCTGCATAAGAAGGGTCTGTCATCACTTCCAGATACCCTGTCATGGAAGTATTGAATACGATCTCACTGATGACTTCCCGAGTCGAGCCGATACTGGTACCTGAAAATACATGTCCGTCCTCTAATATTAGGAATGCTTTCATACAATCTTCCTTTCTCTGTGAATAATCAGTTCTTGTCCATAATCTTACAAAGTGTATCACAAGAGGCATAATTTTTCAACTGAAAAAGTGGAAATCCTGATAAAAATCTGCTATGCTATTAGTCAGCAAATAATCGCAGGAGGTACCTTATGATTGTACAGATTCTTCTTTTCATTCTGGACTATATCATTCCCGTTCTGATTATCATTCAGGGTAAAAAACTGGCATCCCAAAAGACAGAGTATCCTCTCATCAGTCAGCTCTGGAAGCTCACCGGATATCTTCTTTTGCCTGCCACATTGATTGTATCCATACTGTCTGTGCTCCGTCCATTGAATACACAGTTAATCCTGACTGTCTGTACTCTGATCATGCAGACGATCATTTTCATCTTCTTAAAGAACTCGGAAAACAGACTTTCCGATAAAAAATAAATTTTTTTCAAAATTCCTATTGACTTTTATCTAAAACAGCGGTATTATAGTCAGGCAGTCGCAAGTGACTGATTCATAGGAAATGCAGGAGTGGCGGAATTGGCAGACGCGCAGGCTTCAGGTGCCTGTGGTCGCAAGATCGTGTGGGTTCAAGTCCCATCTCCTGCATTCTTTTTTTGCAGAAAACGGGATTTTCTTAATTTTCATTAAATCCAAAATTTTTTAAATTTTCTATTGACTTTTGTCAAAATCTGAGTTATTATATTCAAGCAGTCGCGAATGACTGGTTTATAGGAAATGCAGGAGTGGCGGAATTGGCAGACGCGCAGGCTTCAGGTGCCTGTGGTCGCAAGATCGTGTGGGTTCAAGTCCCATCTCCTGCATTCTTTTTTTCTGCTAAAAAAGGATAATCGGACAGAGGAAATTCCCCTTCCGATTATCCTTTTATCAATTCAAGGTTCTTGTCTCATCTTCTTCTCCCGGAGACCTCCTCCCAGAACAGAAGCCAGACTCGACAGCGCATACAAAAACATCCCTGTAAAAATACTGAAATCTGAAATATTAAAGGTAATATCTCTCACTTTTTTGTTGTCCACATTGAAACCGATATAATCTGTGACATATCCTTTTTTCAGACGTTCCATACAATTGTTCAGTCCGCCTCCCGTGATCAGCGCCAGACCTGTCTTTCTCACAGCATATCCACGTCTTGGCAATGTCCTCAGAAATTCCCAGATCACTCCGCAAAGCACAAAGACAGAAAGGCTCTTATTCAGTTTCGGATATTCCTTCAAAAATCCCAGGGCCGCCCCCGGATTGTGGTAGTTTCTGAGAAATACCTTTCCCCGAAGAAGCGTTTCCTCGCCCTGGAGGCGATAGCTGTTGGTATATTCTTTCAGACCGTAATCCGTCCCAAAAATTCCCAGGATCATCAACAAATATCTCATATCATTCTCCTACTCTTCTGTTTCGGACTCTTCCTTACTCTCAGCATACATATCCTGAACCTCTTCTTCCGGAGCCGAAACTTCCTCGAACACTTCCTCTGTCTCCTCCGCCTCTTCGTCAGCTTCCTTCTCACAGGGTGCCCCGCAGTAGCTGCAGTAAGCCGCATCCTTATGCAGTGTTTTTCCACAGGCCGGGCAGACTTTCTTCCCCTGAAGCCGGGCAAGTTCCTCCTCATATTCCGCCTTCGCCATCTTATGCTGCGTCACTTCGTCACAGATGCCGCTCAGTTCAAGATCCATCTGTTCTCCGTCCACATAGCGCTGATACACCAGTGCTCCCAGCTTCTCCAGAGACTTCCCGATCTGGCGCTTCTGCGCATTCACTTTGCTGTTCATCTTCTGTATCTCCAGAAAACCGTCCGCCTTCTCGCTGATCGCCTTCGCAGTTCTGCTGATTGTGTCCCCCAGTTCCTCAAAAATTCTGTCTGTCCCCATAGCACATGACCTCCTTCTTCTATGAATGTGCCTCCAGCTGCGGAATCTCCTGACCTCTCAGAAGAATTCTCGGTCCTCCGTTGCCTTCTATATATTCTTTGGTGATAATCACCTGGCCGATACTGTCGTCTTTGGGTATCTCGTACATGATATCCAACATATACTCCTCGAGAATCGCACGCAGTGCTCTGGCGCCCGTGTGCTTCTCCAGCGCCTTTCTCGCGATCGCACGCAACGCACCTTCCTCGAATTCCAGCCTCACCTCATCCAGCGCCAGCAGCTTCTGGTACTGTTTTAAAATGGCATTCTTCGGCTCTTTCAGAATCTGAACCATCATATCCTCCGTCAGGCCCCTCAGGGTGAAGACAATGGGAAGACGGCCGATAAATTCCGGAATCATTCCAAAATTCCGCAGATCCTCCACGGTCACCTTCTCAAGAATGTTGTCATCCCGGTCATATTTGTCCTTCAGATCTGCTCCGAATCCCATGGAAGCCTGCTTGTTCAATCTCTCCTTGATCACATTCTCCAGCTCAGGAAAAGCTCCTCCGCAGATGAACAGAATGTTGCGGGTATCCACTGTGGTCAGCGGAACCATGGCATTCTTGCTGGTAGCCCCCACCGGAACTTCCACCTGGCTTCCCTCCAGCAGTTTGAGCAAGCCCTGCTGCACAGACTCCCCGCTGACATCTCTCTGATTGGTGTTTTTCTTCTTTGCCAGTTTGTCAATCTCATCAATGAAAATAATTCCCTGCTCTGCTCTCTCCACATCGTTGTCTGCCGCAGCCAGAAGCTTGGATACAACACTCTCAATATCATCGCCGATATAACCTGCTTCCGTCAGGGAAGTGGCGTCCGCGATGGCAAGCGGCACATCCAGAAGTCTCGCAAGGGTCTTCACCAGATAAGTCTTTCCGCATCCGGTAGGCCCGATCATAAGCATGTTGGACTTCTCAATCTCAATCTCGTCCATCGTATCCGTAGCGACACGCTTGTAATGGTTATAGACAGCCACAGAGATCACTTTCTTCGCGTATTCCTGGCCAATCACATACTCATCCAAAGTTGCCTTAATCTTATGCGGAGCAGGAATATTTCTCAGATCCAGGGCTTTCTTAGGCTCTTTCTTCTTAGATCTCTTCTTAATCCGCTGGCTGCTTGGGATCTGGTTCTGCAGTGTGCTCAGATCAATCATGCCGATATTCGGCATATTGCTCATCAGATCCTGGTAATTAATGTTGCTCTGATTCATAGTGTCAAAGCTTTTCTGCATACATTCTGTACAGATATGTATATTATTAGGAAGATCAATCATCTGCCCTGCCACACTCTCGGGTCTGCGGCACAAAAAACAAATCTTCTCATATTCGTCTTTTGTATCCTCTGTGTTCTCCACATTTCCCTCCAAAGCTTCTTCCATTGACTGATCATTCTTATCAAATTCGTCAGACATGTCTACTCCTCTCTTTTCACTCTCTCCGAATATTATGTTACATTATAGCATACTACCACAGGAACTACCAATAAACTTTTTATGAATAACAGAAGCCAGACCGAAAAGTCTGACTTCTTTTTTCTGATCTTTTTATTCCTGGGGTTTCTTACCCAGAGTTACATTCAGCGTCTTCTCCTGATACTCTCCGCTGTCACTTCTCTGAATCACAACCTCAATGGTCTCCCCGGCTTTGTAATACTGAAGCTTATCCATCAGCTGGTCCTTGGTTGTAATACTCTGATTCTCAATCTCAGTGATAATGTCTCCCTGTTTCATGCCTGCTTTCTCAGCTCCTGTGTTTTCCAGAACCGCAGATACGAAGACGCCCTCCGGCATATTGTACATCTGGATCATCTCACTGGATATATCCAATGGCTGGATTCCCATATATCCCATCTCATCGGCACCGACCACATCCCGTGTCTCCTGCGCCATCAGTTTCTCCAGGATCGGAGCTGCCGTGGAAATCGGTATCGCAAATCCCATACCTTCCACCTTGCTGTCCACAAATTTTGCGGAATTGATGCCGATCAACTCTCCTTTCATATTCAGCAGAGCACCGCCGCTATTGCCAGGATTGATCGCCGCGTCTGTCTGGATTAAAGCCGACTCACTGTCATCAATTGTTCTGTCCAGAGCGCTGATCCATCCGCTTGTCACAGACTGACCATACCCCATGGCATTTCCGATCGCTACGACTTGCTCTCCCACAACCAGGTTCTCTGCGTCTCCCTGCTGAGCAATCTTGATCTCTGACATGGTATCCGACGGAATATCACTCTTCTTGACAGATATCACAGCCAGATCATTTCCTGCATCCGTTCCCTTGGTCTTGGCAGATACCGCATTCTCCATATCCAGCCCGCCATTGGACATCTGCTGTGTCTCGTCCAGATTCGGCACTTCATCTCCTATGAAACAGACGCTGAGGTTCTTCGCCCCCTCAATCACATGATTATTGGTGGCAATCAAAAGCTCTGAGTCATTCTCTCCGACAATGATTCCCGACCCGCTGCTGACAGAATCATATTCCTGGCTGCCAAATCCGAAAAAGTTCGGAAGCTCCTGGACACTGACCGCTGTGATAGCGACCACGGACGGCATGGCGCTTCTCGCCACATCTGCCACCGTGTAGGCGTCAGAAGAGGAAGCGCTTTGGGAACCCTCTTCGTCCTGGGAGTTCTCAGCAATATCTGTGTGGGACAGCTGGGAAGAATCTTCCGATGGGAAAAATCTGTCCGAGATGCGATTCACACCCTGGAACACCACTGCTGCCACCAAGCCGAAGACTACTGCCAGCGCAACTGTGCTGCCGAATCTCCTTGCTGTTTTATTTTTCCTGTCCCTGTTCTCCGGCATCTTAGGCCCACTCGCACTTGTATGGTACCGAGGATATTCATTGTACCCTGTGCGATGGTCCTCCTGTCCGGAGGCAAAGTTCGTCTTCTCATTTTTTTGATCCCCGTACTGACTGTTGTAAGTACGGCTGTGCGTCTGGAATTTTTTTCCATCTGACGCCCCCATATGATACTGAAAATCTGTCTTGCGGGCACTGCTCTCTTTTCTTCCCGCACTGTTCCGGTAACTGTAATGATACGTTACATCCTGGCTCTCCTGCTGGTTTGAATTCTGCTGCGTCACATCCGGATCAGAAGTCTGGTTAATCTGATAATAACCGTAATTTTCTCTGTCTTCCCCGGCGTTGTCTTTGGTATTATCTATATTCTGTCCCTGATTTGTCACATTCTGATTCCCGTCATCTTTCCCATTCCAGCGATATTCATCACCCATGGTTTTACCTCCATTTCGCTCAATGACTGAAGTATAACATCTATCGTCCAGTATAGCAATTAATTGTGTTAAATATGTGACCATTTTAGGCTAATTTTTCTGGTTCCACTGCCTCTCCCAGTACGCTGGGTTCATCGTACAGAACCGAATGACTGCTCTGGGGAGTTTCCGATATTCTTTTCCCATCAGATATCCAAGATATTTGGAGGCACTTTGGATAACAAGAAGCACGATCATCCACGACTTCTTCTTTTTTATGAGAGAGGAAGCTGTCTTTTTCACAAGGGCTATCCCTTCCCCCTCCGAAGGAATATTCTGAAAGATCTCTGGCCGGCATGCCTGGGAAACTCCCATATCAAAGTTTCTGTGAAACTGCTGCATACAGGTATAATTGTGAGAGTGAATCACTTTCGCCTCCGCCTGGTAAGCAATCCGGTAGCCGCTGTCGATCAGTTCCGCCGCATAGTACATATCTTCATTGAAAATCGCCTGCTCCGTAAAACCTCCAAGGGCCTCATATGTGGCCTTGTTATACGCCGCACAGACATTGGACAAAAAGTAAGTCTTGATCCCCATCTGTTCCAAATCCAGACTGCTCTTGACTACGGATTTCTCAGGATAATTAAACTCTCTGGTCAGCCGCTCAATCAGATGACAATCTTTCGCCGGAAGCTGTCTTGCATAGGAAGCCTGGGCCTCTCCGCTGATCAGAGGTTTCAGCAGATTTTCCACCAGCCTGCTGTCCGCCGGCATGGCATCCTGGGTCATGCAGATCATATACTCACTGTTGCAGAGTCTGGCCGCCTCCGCCCTGGTTCCTCCGTGGTCAAACGCCGCCTTGTCAAGATGGTGAACCTGAAGAATCGGATATTCCTGCTCCCACCGTCTCTGCCAGTACTGTTCTTCTGTGTTCATGATGACTATCTTCGTAACCGGATAAGTCTGTCTGCTCAGCCTTCTCAAAAGCTCCTCAAATATTTTTCCTGGTTTGTATGTGGGAATCACCACATCTACTGTAGGTCGTTCCATTTCCTTTCCCCTCTTCCGTCATCAATATGTCTTCCCATAAAGGCAAAAGATTCCGGAGAAACTTTCCCCGGAATCTTCATATTCGTGCGTCATTCGGCTCTTTTGTTGTCCGCCGTTTTCTCATACTGCAGTCTCGCCGTTCACAATGGAAGCTCCGGTCCTACACACCTTCCTCAGAGTCTCCGCCGTCGGTGGATTCCCCGCCGCCATCGGTGTAATCGGAACCGCCGTCATCGGTATAACCGCCGTCGTCCGTGTAGCCGCCGTCATCACTGTAATCTCCGTCATCAGTGTAGCCGCCGTCATCACTATAGTCTCCGTCATCGGTATAACCGCTGTCGCCGCTGTAATCTCCTCCGCCGGTATAATCACTGCCGTCATCGTAACCGCTGTAATCATCACTGTAGTCCGTGTAACCGCTGTCATAGCTGCTGTCATATCCGCTGGAATCCTGTGTACCGCCAGTGTACTCTGTACTGCTGTCATCCGCTGCCGGAGTTGTAGAACTGCTTGGATCCGTAACCGTTCCATTGATGATGCCATCAATCATATCGCTCTTTCTCTGCACCTCATCGGATACCTGGTAATTCTCTTCACCGAATAAGAATTTATGAAGCTCTTTCACGTTGTCCGCCAGCGTTGTCGGAACAACGATATCCCCTTTCGAAGTGTGATTGACCTCCGTGTGTTTAAATGGAAAACCTGTGGTCTCATCAAACTTATATGAGAGCATTCCCGCACCCATATTGAAAATCTTCTGCTGGCTGAGAGAAGTCTGCACCATCGGGAACACCTCATCCATGATAGAAGAAAGTGTGGTCAGGCTGGATTTCTTTGCCTTGTCTGCCAGCATCTGAAGCACCATTCTCTGACGCTCCGTTCTCTTGAAGTCCAGACCTGTCGTATAACGGATTCTGCAGTAAGAGGTAACCTGCACACCGTTCAAGTGATAGGTTCCCACGATCTCTGTGTCCGCCAGGGTTCCCTCCGGCTTCTCCGCCGGTTTCTCAATAGGAGTATAAGACTTGCCTGTGACCTCTGAAGTCTCCACGCAGTAATTATTCATATGTTCGATTTCGTTGTACGTCAGCGGTATATCCAGTCCGCCCAGCGCATCCACAACCGTAACCAAAGCATTGAAATCTATGGTGGCATAATCTGTGATATTCAAATCCAGATTTGTGTTCAGCATGGAGATCGCCGCTTCCGGTCCGCCTATCGCGTAAGCGGAGTTACATTTCTGGTAGTTGTCATCTCCCACATCCAGAAGAGTATCCCGGTACAGAGATACCAGTTTCACTTCTTTTGTGTCATTGTTGATACTTGCAATGATAATGGTATCACTGTTCTGATTTCCCGCAAAGGCAGAACCCTCACTTCGGCTGTCCAGTCCGAACAGCGCAAGATTGGTATACCCGGTCAGCACTTCATTGCTCTCCACCGCATTATTCATCTGAACCTTGTCCATATCCAGATCGTCACTTCCGATTTTACTCAACTTGGAGTTCACAAATCCGTATGCTGCCAGCGCGCCAATCAGAAGCACCAGAACCACAATCTCAATTACAAATATAATTCTTCCTGCTTTACTTCGTTTTTTTCTCGCTCTCGCCATGATTTTTCCCCTTATTAATACGCGTTTTTATTGACGAACCCTTTGAATATGGTCAAAAACATAATTTTTATATCAAATCCAACGGTCCAGTTCTCAATATAGTATAAATCGTATTCGATTCGTTTCCGTATGGAGGTATCTCCACGGTATCCATTCACCTGTGCCCATCCGGTAAGCCCTGGTCTCACCTGGTGCTTTACCATATACCTGGGAATTTCTTCCCGGAATTTTTCTACAAAGAACGGCCGCTCCGGGCGGGGTCCCACCAGGCTCATATCGCCCTTGAGGATATTAAACAGCTGCGGAAGCTCATCAATGCTCGTCCGCCTCATAAATTTACCCACACCAGTCACACGTGGATCGTTCTTTACCGTCCACGCCTTCTTTTCCTCCTGTTCCGGCTGTACTTCCATGGAACGGAATTTATACATCTGAAATGTCTTGTTGTGCAGCCCCACACGTTCCTGTTTATAAATCAGCGGCCCCGGTGAAGTGAGCTTGATTGCCAGACAGGCTGCAAGCATAACCGGAGATGCCACAATGATGCCGAAGATAGCACCCGCGATGTCCATCAGACGCTTCACCGCCGCATTGAAGGTATTCGTCAGCGGCACATAGCGAATGTTAATCACAGGAAGCCCCAGAATATCCTCCGTGTAAGGCTTGGTCGGTATGATGTTATTATAATCAGGAATAAACTTCGTATGCACACCGGACTTCTCACAGATTGCCACAATCTCTTCCAGCCGGTAATATTCATTCAGGCCCAGAGTAATCGCAATCTCATCCAGCGTACTGTACGGCAGAATCACCATAAGATTCGCGATACGTCCCAGCACCTTGATTCCCTTATATGTGGTGCCTGCCGGCACATTGTCATCCAGAATCCCCCGAATGATGTAGCCCCACTGGGGATTGGCAATCACACGGTCAATATACTCTTCCGCCGCGCGGCTGTATCCCACCAGAATCATATATTTCTGATTCAGCCCACGCTTGCGCATATCCCGCAGGATATAACGGATTCCCATGCGCACAGCCGCCTCTGCGGCGACATTGATGCACACAAAAATATAGATCATCAATCGGGAGAAGTCATTCTCCTTCGTCATATACAACACGAACATGATCAAGAGGACACCCAGCGCATTGGCCTTCAGAATATTGGCCAGTTCCAGGCGCCGCCCCTGTACTCTCTTGGGAGAATACAGATTGAAGGCATGGTATAAAATCAGAAATCCGGGAACAATCAATGCCAGAGCCGACATGTAATGCTGGATGGGCAAAGTTCCCACTGAGTCCGGCTGCCCCAGCAGCAAGTCATTAAAACGGATGACCCAGGCAAGTACATAAGAGGCCGCAATCACAAAAGCATCAATCACCACATGAAGGCGGTTGAAATGCTTCTGATTGTCTTTTATCAATGCTTATCACCCCTAATAGTTCTTTTTCCAGTACTCTTTAACATTACTACTATATAATAGTTGCCCCCAAAAGGCAACAAAATATTCGCCTTTTCCCGTTAAATTTCTATAAACGAACTTACTTTCGAAGAAATCCGGAAGGAATATTTTTCCACAATTCCACCTGAATTTTCCAGATTCTGGGGCACATTTTCCGGGTGAATTCAACTTTTTTCTCCTTTTTACACAGCTGAAATCCGTTCTTGATACCCGCCGCGTATTCTCTTCCCAGACCTTTGATTCCGAAAAACAACAGTTTCGCCGTAAATCCTGCAAGCAAAAATGGAGAATTCAAGACAATCTGCCAAAGCGGCATATTTTTGTACAGCATATATATATTATTTCGAGAAGAATAACGGGTTTTGAACTCGTTGTAACGGGAACCGGTGGTGCCGCTTCCCACGTGGTAAACCACCGCCTCCGGAACGAACCAGTTCTCATAGCCATAAAGTCTGGCCCGATACCCGATATCCGTGTCTTCCAGATAGGCGAAATGTTCCTCATCAAAATATCCGATTTTCTGAAAAATTTTTCTCCGGTAAATCGCTGCCCCGGCACAGGCGGCAAAAATCTTCTCTTCCCTCACATACTCTCCCTGCGGCCGGTCCTTTCCCCTGGCAAAAGCCCAGCCCATGGCATTGTAATAATTTCCCGCGTCGTCCACCAAATCTCTTTGGTAATACTGCAGCATTTTCGCTCCGCAGGAAAACGCTCTGGGATGCCGTTCCATCGCTTCTGTCAGTTTTGCCACAAAGAAAGGATCTGCCTGAATGTCATTGTTCAACAGGAGTACATAAGGTGTCCGGGAAGCCCAAATTCCCTCGTTCACCGCTCTGCAAAATCCCAGATTTTCAGGAAGTTCCAAAAGCCTCACTTCTGGAAAATTCTCCCGAATCCACACACAGCTTCCATCCGAAGAACCATTGTCCACCACAATAGTCTCAAAAGAGCTGCCTTTTTGAGCTCTCAGACTTTCCAGACACTCCTTCAAATATTTCATTCCGTTGAAATTAGGTATCACTACCGTCACTTTTTTCATATTGTTTCCTCGTCTGCTTCTCTGTCCCAAGAGGCCTCAGAGAGTAATTCCACTTTGTCAGAGACAGATTTTTATTATAATAGGGATCTCCCCCTTTTAATATCTTCAGCCAATGGCTGCGCATATACTCGATCTCCGTCTGGAATCTTCTCACCTTCTGCTTATCATCTTCCGCTCCACGGGTCTTAGATTCCATATGATAGAGCTGTACATAGGGATCGTACACAATCAGCCAGCCTTTCTCACGGACTTTCAGACACAAATCCACATCATTAAATGCCACCGCAAGCTTCTCGGTAAATCCGCCTGCCTCCCAAAAGACTGCTTTTTTCATCATCATGCAGGCAGCCGTGACTGCTGATAAATCCTGCAGCAGCGAGGCTTTGTGCAGATATCCGGTTCTGTCCCCCGGCATGTCCACGAACAGATGCCCGGCCACACCGCCCAGACCCACCACACAGCCTGCATGCTGTATGGTGCCATCCGGATAGAAAAGCTTCACGCCCACAGCACCCACTTCTTTTCTCTGGCAGACGCCCAGCATCTCCTCCAGCCAGTCTTGAGTGATCACCGTGACATCATTGTTCAGAAACAGCAGATACTCTCCTGTGGCATACCTGGCACCGAAATTATTGATCGCAGAATAGTTGAATTCCTTCTCCCAGGCCACCACCCTCAAATTCTCATGAGCTGACTCCAGTTCCCGGTAATATTCAAAGATTTCCTCCGTTGTACTGTTATTTTCAATGATGATAATCTCATAATTCTTATAGGTAGATTTCTGCCAGATGGACTCCAGGCAGGATTTCAAGGACTCTTTCTCATCTTTGTTCGGAATCAGGATGGATATCTTCTCCTGCTTTTTTACCGGATACTGAACCCGGTAAAAACCGTAGTCCTTCGTGTGGCTGACCGTCCCCGGCGTCTGCGTCCGTTCCAGATGTGCCTCGATTGCCCGTCTTCCCGCCTCAAAGGCATACATCTTGCTGGCCGGATTGTCTGCGGTGGATGCCTTGTGCGTCCTCCAGTGATAGAGAATCTCCGGCACATGAGCCACCGCCCTGGAAGTCTCCACACACCGGAAAATGAAATCATAGTCCTGGGCCCCGTCAAATTCTCTGCGAAAGCCCCCTACCTTCTCCACAATTGCTCTTCTCACCACAAAAAAATGGCAGATATAGTTATTGGATCTGAGCAGATCCAGATTAAAATCCGGCTTCAGATGGGGCTGAAAATGCTCCGTCAAATCTGTCGTCACTTTATCTTCATCTGTGTAGACCGCATCCACCGTCTCTTCCTGAAGGCGGCTGATAATCTCATAAAGAGCATTCGGCGCCAGCAGATCATCATGATCCAAAAGCCCCACAAACTCTCCCTTGGCCATGGCGAAGGCCTCGTTGGTATTCTCGGCAATCCCCAGATTTTCTTTCAGATTTTTAAAGGAAACTCTGGAATCCTTTTCGTGATACTCCCGAAGGATTTCCCCCATCTTCTCATCTTCCGGACTCCCATTGGCGATACATAACTCCCAGTTTCCATAGGTCTGACTTCTCACAGAATCGATCATCTGCCGCAGAAAAGTCTCCGGTGTCCGGTAGGCCGGCACCACAATGCTGATCAGCGGCGCATAGGCAAATTTCTTCTTTGCCTGCTTTCTCAACGTCTCCTCCGTGGGAATATAAGCCTCATACCAGGGGCCATAGGGGATCTCCTCCGGCTCAAAACGCTCATGAAGCCTCACCCAGAATTCCTTCGGGCCGTAATGCTTCAGATAGCGAAGCCCTTTTTGAATCGTGTAGGGGGATAATTTCTTCAGCATACACCCCCACTCCATATTCCCTCCCGCTTTTTTGTCCGCTCCCATGATTCAACCTCAGTCTTTCTGCAAAAATTCTTTCAAACACTGCTTCTCATAATACCATTGTGCGGCTTTTTTTGCAAGGATGGCATTTTCCTCCCCATCCACCCTCTGACACTCGAATTTTGTCAGGCGGACGGTCTTTTCTGCTCTATAAAACTATGGTATACTTACTTTATCTGCGCATGGAAAACCATGCTGAACAAGATCTATAATTTGGAGGAGACTTATGAAAAATCCGAAATTACTGACGGGGCTTCTGGCAGTAAGTATGACCGCCGCTTTGTTGAATCCTTTTTCTGTTCCCGCCGCGCCGGCAGCCGCCACAGGAACAGAAATCACCACCAACGCAACAGAAGGATGGCCCCAGGGACCTGAGATTACCTCCGGCGCTGCCATCGTCATGGAAGAATCCACAGGTACTATTCTCTATGCCAAGAATATGGACACTGCCATGTATCCGGCTAGCATCACGAAAATTATGACTACCCTGGTGGCTCTGGAAAACAGCAGTCTCACAGACACTGTCACCATGACAGAGACCGGAACCGCTGCCTCCGCAGGCGACAGTGTGTCACTGCACTCTCAGGTGGGAGAGACTTTCACCATGGAACAGTGCCTCTACGGAATCATGCTTGGGTCCGCCAACGATATCAGCACCCAGGTGGCAGAGCAGGTGGGAGGATCTGTGGAAAACTTTATCACCATGATGAATCAGAAAGCCACCGATCTTGGATGTACGAACACCAAATTCACCAATCCCACCGGCCTTCCGGACGAAAATCAGACTTCCACTGCCCATGATCTGGCACTGATCATGCAGGCAGCCCTTGAAAATGAAACTTTCCGGACCATCGCAGCGGCACCGTCTTATACCATACCCGCTACCAACATGACCAGTACGCAGAGGAATCTCTCAAACAGCTTTCCTCTCCTTGCCTCCACCAGTACTTCCTATTACGAGGGAACTCTGGGCGGAAAATCCGGTTACACCCAGGCTTCCGGAAGCACTCTGGCCGCAGGCGCATCCCGCAATGGCACTACTTTGGTCTGCATTCTTCTCTCAGGAACGGAACAGCAGATTTCCGCTGAGGCAGTCACCTTGTTTGACTATGGATTCTCCAACTTCCAGACTGTGACGGTATCCGACGATGCCAATCTTATCTCAGGAGGAACGGCTGTCATTCCATCCACTGCTTCTGTGGAAGATATCACTGTGGAAGAGACGGGCACCACAGAGGAAGGGACCACCCAGCAGTACATATACCATGGAGCTTTGGTGGGAACCGCTGTCCTCTCATCGGATGCAGACACAGATGAAAAAGATGCTGACATCACGCCCGAGCACGCCAAGGAGGAACCTCTCTCCGTGCTTCCTTTCGTACTGATTATCGGAGCCGGCATTATCCTTCTGGGACTGCTGGGTTACCTGATGAGAAAAATTATAAAATCATAAATAAAGGATGGGAATTATGCAAAAAAGAGAACGAATGAAAACCGGAATGCTTCTTGTCCTTTGTGTGTCATTGCTCCTGGGCAGCCAGACTGTCCTGGGCGCTTCCATCTCCACAAATGCCATCTCCGGATGGCCCCAGGGTCCCGAAATCGTGGACGAGACCGGTGTGCTGATGGATGCCGATACGGACACAGTTCTATATGACAAGGGAATGAATCAAAGGATGTATCCCGCCAGCATCACCAAAGTTATGACAGCTCTGGTAGTTCTGGAGAACTGCCCGGACTTACAGGCAACGGTCACCTTCACAGATACAGGTGTCCAGGAAGTCCGTCCGGACAGCGCCAACATCCAGGCTCAGCTGGGCGAGGAACTGACTGTGGAACAATGCCTGTACGCCGTTTTGCTTTCCTCGGCCAACGAGGTATCCAGCCAGCTGGCAGAATATGTGGGCGGCACCAAAGAACATTTTGTGGAAATGATGAACGAAAAAGCACAGGAACTTGGATGTAAAGATACGCACTTTACGAACCCCAACGGACTGCATGACGAGAATCATTATACCACGGCATACGATATGGCTCTGATTATGAAGGCGGCCATTCAGAATGAAACCTTCTGCGCCATCGACTCCACACAATCCTATACCATTCCGCCCACGAACAAAACTTCTTCTGCGCGGAATCTCTCCAACCATCATGCTATGATGATGGAAGGAAATCCCTCCTATTACGAGGGAACTATCGCAGGAAAGACAGGCAATACAGCCGCGGCAAAGGATACCCTGGTCACTGCCGCCAGAAGAGAGAAAAGAACTTTAATCTGTGTGGTTATGCGTTCCGACAATGGACAGGTTGTGGCAGACACCATCAATCTGATGAACTACGGATTCGACCAGTTTCAGAATCTGGAAGTATCTGACCCGGATCTGACACAGTCCGGGGGATATGCCACAGTTCCAAAAACGGTTACCAAAAATCAGATCGAGATCTCTGAGACAGAAGATCCCTCAGATGCCGAATTGCGTGTGCAGACTTATACATGGCAGAATGTCCAGGTAGGAAGTGCCGTCGTAAAAGAAGCGGATCCCACTCCTACTCCTGCCCCCGAGACGAAAGAAGCTCCTTCTGACAACCAAAATGAGCCGAAACCCTTCTTTCAGGATTCCACACTCTCTTTGATCATCATAGGAGCTTTGTGTCTCTTAATTCTTCTTGGTCTTGCGCTTATCATAATAAAACTGCGCCACAAAGACAAGGAATAAAATCCAGAATACCGCACTCGCCTTCAGGCCTTCTGCCAAAAGGGGCGGTGTGAATTCCAAATGCAGGCTATGGCTTCCAGCGGATATCTTCACTCCCTGGAATCCCAGGTCTGCTTTTTCTATCTCCTGTTCCTGGCCATCCACATAAATCTTCCATCCATTTTCGAATGGAATCTTAAAGACCAGATACCCATCTTCCTCTGAGTTCACCCATCCGGTGATCTCAGACTCTTTTTCCGGAGCATTCAGGAAAACCCGGGAGGTATTGGTATCTTCCGGAATCTCATCGGAGTCAAAATAGTTCTCTCCATCTTCCAGAACCACTGCCTTACTCAAAATCTCTATGCCCTCTTCTCCCTTGGCGCACATCTGCCGGAAGCTTTCCTCTGAAATTGTATTGGTCTGAACACTTGCCACACTGGCAGATTTTGTATTCCGGTAAAGATAGATATCCCCAAACTGCGTAATCAGACGGTACCCGTACTGCTGCATGTCCCCGGATCTGGATATCACATAGCGGATTCCGCAAAATGCGGCAAAATCTGAATCCTGAGCCACTTTTGCGAACTGATAATGGTTGGTATCCGAATACATCAATGCCGGATAACAAGTCTGAACAAAATCTTTCAAATTTCCGTTCATCGTGGAATTATAGGTACTGATTCCCCGATACTCCTGTGCCAGAGAATCCATGCAGGCTGTCGCCCCCACATAAGTCTTTTCCACCCGGTAGAACTCCGGATCCGTGGCTCTTAGATAATTCAATGCCTGCCTGATATCCCGGCTATATAACTCTCCAAAATAAGACGAGTCTCCTTTCTTCAGAGCGACTCTCTCCACAAAACAGGCATTTCCCTCAGACACCATGTTGACTACGACAGCCAGAAGAAGCAGTGTGTACAGTCCTTTCCGGAAAGTCTGAGTCTTCACCAGCCCCATACACAAAATCACTCCCGCCATAATCTCACCGGTCATAGCAAGAATACTGGCATTCGTCTTGTGCCCCACGAAAAATGCCCGGTCATACCCTGCATGATACACCTTGATCATCAGGAGGGTGGTGAGGATGAGCCCTACATAGCTGATTTTACCCGTCTCCATCAGCCAGTCAACCATCCAGGCAGTCACAATGACAAAAATCGGAATGAAGATAAAAGTATAACGGCTGAAAGGTTCCGTAAATCCGTTGAAAATAATTCCTCCCAGCGGGAGTACCAACGCCAGGCCGATCATCGCCGCTATGGCGTATCCGATAACCTTTCTTCTCGTGGTATACTTGGTCCGCCACAAAAGGAACAGATACTGAACTCCCAGAAATACAAACAGCGTGGAGGTGAACGTCACCGGATCCTCATAATAGTTGAGGTAGCCGGCATATCCAGACACATTTTCCACGGCCATTCCCCGCAGGTTGCTGGAGAAAAAACGATCCAGCAAAGTCTCATAATAGACATTGGGATAGAGGGTCAGTCCATCTAAGATTCTGGATATCAAAGAGGTGTCACTCTCCATCCGGGCAGATACCCCGAAAATCACCGCCGCCGTGGGCAGAAGAACCATCAGACTCATTCCCACTCCCAGAAGGATACTTCCGCAGGAGGCAAAGAACAGTTTTACCTTTGCCTTCGTCTTCTCATGTTCCATCATGAGGAGACGTGCGATGAGATAAAAGCCCACCAGAATCATACTCATATAGGCCAGGTATGTGCTGTAGACAGCGGTGGCACAGACCATCAGCGGAAACAAGGGGGTAATTTTCTTTTTCTGAAGAGATCTCTCCAGCAAAAACAGCAGAACCGGCACATATACCGTAATCATACCGAATTGGTAATGCTGTCCCCACACAATGAGAAAACCATTCAGGCCATAAATGTAAGCCCCCAGAAGCTTTGCCTTCGCAGAAAAAGAATAGTATCCCAGAAGATGATACATGGCAAATCCCGCCAGCAGAATTCTTCCCAGCTGAATCCAGACCAGATAATACACCATATATTCCGGCCCTGTGATCACTCCCAGAAGATACAGAAGGATCAAAGAAGGGTCAAACAGATTCAGATTAAACATATTGGTTCCGAATCCGTTTGTGAAGTCCCACCAGGAAAAACTGCCTCTGCGGATGTGGTTGACGATGGTCTGGTAGTGCATGGTGTACTGCTGCCAGGTGTCATTTCCAGAATCGTTAAATACCGGCAGATCCCCGCCAAAAATATATCTCCAGTAAATACACAAGCCGCTGGCGAGAAGCATCGCCAGCAGCAGAAATTTTGTTTTTTGTTCTTTTGTTGCTAATCGTTTCATCCACTCTCATCTCCATGGAATTATCCGCGGATAATTTTCAGATAGCGTGACAGCGCGTCCTGCCAGCTGGGCAGGCGTTTAAATCCCATCTCATCCAGCTTATCTTTATTCAGGCGGCTGTTGTGAGGACGTTTTGCCTTAGCCTGAAATTCCTCACTGGTAACCGGAACCACATTGACAGAAATTCCTGCCTGACGGAAAATCTCCACAGCAAACTCATACCAGGTGCACAGCCCCTCGTTCGTGGCATGATAGCGTCCGTATTTATCTGTCTCAATCATATCCACCAGAAGCCTGGACAGATCATAAGTATAGGTCGGAGATCCGACCTGATCATTGACCACAGTAATCGTGTCATGATTCTCGGCAAGCTTCAGCATGGTCTTAATGAAGTTCTTTCCATTGACGCCGAACACCCAGGCAATACGGACAATAAAATACTTATCCAGATTCTCTTCAATGGCCAGCTCTCCTTCGTATTTCGTCTGACCGTACACGTTGAGGGGATCCCTCTTGTCATCCGGCTCCCAGGGGCGGGTTCCTTCCCCGTCAAATACATAGTCTGTGCTCAGATACAGCATGGGAATATCCAGCTTTTTACATACTTTTGCAATGTTTTCTGTTCCCTGGGCATTGACTTTCCTGCACAGATCCACGTTATCCTCTGCCGCATCCACCGCCGTGTAAGCCGCACAGTGAATCACCTTGTCCGCTCCGGATTCTGTGATCACACGGTCCACCGCCTGGGCGTCCGTGATGTCCATCTCCTGCACATCCACGCCAATCCCTTCATATCCTCTCTTGGCCAGTTCATTCATCACATCGTATCCAAGCTGGCCTTTCGCACCTGTTACCAATACTTTCATTGTACACCTCCTGTGTTTTGTCTCCTTCTATCTCTGATTTATATTTTCCGCATTTCTCAAAGTCTTTTCAGAGAAAAGTCCTGGCTGTCCAAAGTCAAATTCGGATTATAGTAGGGATCCGGTTTGCGGAAGATATCCGGCCAATGCTGTTCCAGCGTCGCGATCTCTTTGTTGAAACGCGCAATTTTCTCCGGTGTATCCTCCAGTCCTCTGGACTTTGACTCATAGTGATACAGCTCCGCATAAGGATTGTATACCACCAGTTTCCCATAATCCCTGACTTTAATACAGAAATCAATGTCATTGAACGCTACCTGCAGATCCTCACTCAAACCTCCGACTGCGTCGAAAATCTCTTTTTTCACCATCATACAGGCCGCTGTCACTGCGCTGTAATCCTGTGCACAGATGATTCTGTGGCAGTATCCGGTGGAAGTTCTCGGCTGCTGGACAAAACAATGTCCCGCGATTCCTCCAAATCCCAGCACAACTCCGGCGTGCTGAATCGTATCATCCTCATAATACAGCCTTGCTCCCACAATTCCCACATCATCTCTCATGCAGTATCCCAGCAGTTCTTCCAGACAATCCGGATTAATGATCTCCGTGTCATTGTTCAGCAAAAGCAGATACTCGCCTTTTGCCTCCTTTGCGCCAAAATTATTGATGGCGGAATAGTTAAACGGTCCATCCCAGTAAAGCACATGCGCCTTCGGATCTTCCTTTTCCAGTTTCTGATAGTATTCGAAGGTCTCCTTCTGCGTACTGTTGTTTTCCACAATAATATACTCATAATTTTGATAGGTGGACTTCTCCTCTATGGAATTCATACACCGTCTCAAATCTTCGATATGATCTTTATTCGGAATGATAATGGAGATCAATGGATCATAATCTCTTATAAATTTTGTCCGGTACAGTCCCAGATATTCTCCCTGAAGAACCTCTGCCTTCACGCCGATCCTGTCATAATGTGCCTGGACTGCTCTTTGTCCCGCGTCAAAAGCATAACGTTTGCTCTCCGGGTTCTCGGAAGTGGACTGCTCATGGCTCCTCCAATGGTAGAGAATCTTCGGCACATGGCAGATCTGATCCGTCGCTTCCACACAGCGGAAGATAAAATCATAATCCTGCGCCCCATCGTATTCCGGCCTTAACATCCCAACCTTCTCGATCAGACTTTTCTTCGCCATGAACAGATGACAGATATAATTCACGGAACACAGCAGATCCAGGTTGAAATCCGGCTTAAAATGCGGCTGGAAAAACTTGTTGCCGTCCATAGTCATCTTATCCTCATCCGAATAAAAGACTTCCAGTTTCGGATTCTCATTATATGCCTTCACATACTCAAACAGCGCATTGGCTGTCAGAACATCATCGTGGTCTGCGAAAGCCACAAAATCTCCTGTGGAAATCCCCATCGCTGCATTGGTATTCTGGGAAATCTGAAGGGGCTTTTCAGAAGAGATCACCCGGATCCTGGAATCTTTCTCCTGGTATTCCTTCAGCACCTGCTCCAGCGGAGAATTTGCTCCGCTTCCATCCGACAGACACAGTTCCCAATTGGAATAGGTCTGGGCTTGAACAGACTCGATCAGCTGTCTCAAATACTCCCGATCCGTCTTATACAGGGGCACAACAATACTGATCTTCGGCGTGAGCGAAAATTTGGTCTTCCTTTGTCTCTCCAGCTCCGCACTGGAAGGCAGATGTTTCGGCAGCCACTTCTGATAGTCCACAGGCCGTTCTTTGACCGTTGTCAGCTTGTGAAATGCTTTCACCGCCAAGGCTCTCGCCCCATGGGTTTTCAGATAACTCATTCCCTTTTTGCGGTATTTCTCCACCTTGTTTTTCAATATCACTGCCGGCTGCAGACTGACCACATGTACCGCTTTCGCTTCCGGAGTCCAGAAGACCAGATACAGTTTTTTACTCTGAATCTGCTCCAGCTGAATGAAAAATCCACATTTCTCTTCCACCTGGCATTCCTTGTACATCTCTGTCACATCCACACGGTTTGTCATCTGAATGCTGCAGGAAACCGGTGTTTTGTTCTCGTCGAAAACCTTAACCGCCACACGCTGCTGGGCTACAGCCCATCCTCTGAGCTGGCACGTCTTCTCTTTGACATTTACCCGCTCCTCTTCCATATAATACTGGGGCTTTCCCTGACGTGCCAGAAGCTCTCTCACACTGATGGTAAACCAGGTCTGACGGTCTCCTTCCAGCACCGCCATAATCTTCAATTTCGAGAATTCTTTTAAATTATCCGGCAGGTCCACATACACCGTCACCTTCCTGCCGTTCAACAATTCCCATTCTTTGAAACGCTCCAGGGCACTTGTGGTCTCCCAGTCTTCCATCCTCGCCTCGATCCGCACGGAATCCAGATAGGCCTCCACCTCATATTCTTTTGGAAAAGTTCCCTGGAGAATATAGATATTCGGATTGAGCAGGTGAAACCGTTCTCTTTTGACTTCCAGTAACTGCTGATTCATCTCACTCAATTCCTTTCTTCTTGTCTTTTTCTATCTCTTCCACAATCTCAAATTTCTCATAGGCACTGCAGATCGAACAGTCTCCTCTCACCAGAGTCAGATTGGGATTGTAATAAGGATCTCCCTGTTCCAGAATTCCTGCCCATTTCTCACGGAATCTGCGGATCTCCTTTTTAAACCTTGCTTTCTTCTCCGGCGTATCCTCAAATCCTCTGGATTTTGACTCATAATGGTACAGCTCTGCATAGGGATGAAACACCACCAGCTGCCCCAGCGCTCTCACCTTCAGACATAAATCAATATCATTCAGCGCCACCACAAATTCTTCGTCAAATCCTCCGATCAGCTGATAAATGGAACGCTTGATCATCAGGCAGGCCGCTGTCACCGCACTGATATCCTGAATGGCCGCCAGTCTTCCGAAATACCCTGTCTCGCCTCTGCGGAACCGGGTGAGGATATGTCCGGCAAATCCACCCACACCGACTACAACACCGGCATGCTGAACGGTATCATCCGAATAATAAAGCTTAGCTCCTACGATCCCCACATCTTCTCTCTGACAGTATCCCAGCATCTCGGACATCCAGTCCGGACTGATGACTTCGGTATCGTTGTTGAGCAAAAGGAGGTATTCTCCTGTGGCGTATTCTGCCCCGTAATTGTTGATTGCAGAATAATTGAACGGCCCCTCCCAGGTTACCACCTTTACGTTGGAATATTTTCTCTGCAATTCCTCGTAAAAAGCAAAGGTCTCCGGCAGTTCGCTGTTGTTCTCCACCACAATGATTTCGTAGTTCGGATAAGTGGTTTTCTCTTCGATGGAAACCACACATTTCTCCAGATCCTGTCTGTGGTCCTTATTCAGAATAATCACAGAAACCTTCGGATTCCCTTTCACTTTCATAATTGTCCGGAACACAATAAAGATTCCCGTGTACTCCACCACCGCATCGTATCCCATCCGGCGGTAGTGGTCTTCCAGGGCACGTTTCCCGGCATCGATGGCGTACTGTTTACTCTCTGGATTTCCAGCCGTGGAATTATCGTGCGCCCTCCAGTGGTATAGAACTTTAGGCACATGGGCAATGTGCTCTGTCTGTTCACAGCAGCGGAGAATGAAGTCATAGTCCTGTGCTCCATCATACTCAGACCGCAGCATTCCCACCCGGTCGATCAATGTTCTGCGTACCAGGAAAATATGACAGATATAGTTAATACTTCTCAGAAAGTCAAAATTAAAATCCGGCTTGAAGCGAGGAGAAGAGTGTACAGTTCCTTCACTGTTGATCAGATCTTCATCGGTATAGACAATGTCCGTTCTTGGATCTTTGTTGATGGCCTTTACCATCTCGAACAAGGCGTTGGGAGCCACCAGATCATCATGGTCACAGAACATCACATACTCTCCCGTTCCCATCCCGATGGCATAATTCGTGTTGCCGGATATTCCCAGATTTTCCTTGATTTTCCGATAGTAAATCCGCTTCTCCGTTCCGTAGTGTTTCAGCAGATACTCTCCCGGTCTGGAACTGGTGCTTCCATCAGCCAGGCAGAGCTCCCAGTTGGCGTAACTCTGAGCCAGAATGGAATCCACCAATGCTTTCAGATATTTCTCCGGTGTATTAAACAGCGGAATTACAATACTGATCTTCGGCTCATAACTGAAATGGTAAGCCGCCTGTTCTTTTAGTTCCTTGGATGTGGCCTGATTTTTCTTCCACCAGTAGGCATATTTCTCACTCTCCGTATAGATTTCCTCTTTTACGAAATCCACAAAGCCTCCCACACCTCTGCTCTTTAGGACCTGAAGGTTTCTTGCTCCGTTCTCTCTTTTTAATACTTTTTTGACCCTTCCTCTCACGGAATTTTCGTAATCAAATTCCTTCATGTCGATCACTTTTTCCTTGGAAGTCAGGTCATTCCAGAATTTCAGGATCATTTTCTGAGAGGTGACTTTCTTCCTTGGCACCTCGATCACAAAACCGCAGGCATAATCCGGTTCCAATCCCTCTTCCTGGATCACATCACTTCGCACAATTCTGTAATTCGCTGTACAGGCGATCGGCCTTCCTTTCTCATCAGTCAGGGACATGTGATCCTGGCGGAGAGTGTCAATACACCAGCCCTGAAGCAGGACATCCTCTCCGTCCCTTTTCAGAACATCAATCTGGTAGCGGATAGAAAAATCCCGGTACTCCTGGGCCATCTGACGGCGTTCCTTCTGGATCAGTACCTTTGATTCCTCACCCTGTTTGAGCCGGACCGTCACTCTCTCAAATCTCTGAAGCAGTACCTCCACATTGGAGATGACCACCTGAAATCCGATATTCTGGTCCTCTGGCTTCAACTCCGGCCGTGCCTCCAGCACATCCGGCCTTGGAAAGGCTATTGCCTGAAAAGAAATGGGAGTCACCTCATCTCCTCGAACCTGGATCTCAACGGGGCCTTCTCCCTGAGCCACCCGCCATCCCTGGATGATATATTCCCCCTGGTTTTTGCGGATGTATTTCTCCACATCCACAACTGCAATAATTTTTCCCATTCTATTGCTTCCTTTCCTTATTGTTTCACTCCTTGCCTCTCATTCCCCGATAACGCTGATAAGCTTTCCATACTTTCGTGTGTTCCATCTCATCAATCTTCCGCCCCAGCTGCTGTGTCTCTTCACGAAGTGAGCGGATCTGCGCCTCCTCCTTCTGGAATCTCCTGGCCATTCCCTCCAGGAAGCCTGCCTCCACAGGATGCACTTCCAGGTAAATCTCCAGCTCTTCTGCCCCTGCCGGTACTGGAATGTTCGTCAGATTCGGGTCATCTTTTGCGATGTAAATCCATTGTCCGCTGCTCCATCCATTCTCGCAGTGATATTGTGCTGGAATGTCCCCCGGCTGAAAATTCAATTTGTGAATTTTCACCGCACAGGCACAGCTTCCCGGATCCACACGCAGATAATCCACACCTTCTGAGATCGGAACCCTTACTTGAACCTTTTCCTCCCGGATGGGATAGAGTCTGGAATGATGCTCCTCAAATCCTGTTCCGAAAGACTCATACACCTGCAGATTCTCTCCCATCAGGACTTTGATTTCCTTGATCCCCGGACTGATGTCCCGGTACATCTCCCGCATGGGGACATGATTTCCCGTGATGTAGCGCTGAAACTGTACTTCCATCTCCCGGTAAGCCTTCAGCTCCTGATCTGTAATTCCCAGCTTCTGGTAGGGCAAAAACTCATGGAATCCCTGCCTTTTGCTGTGGGTGTCCACGTAATAATGCAGGGCACGGTACACTATATAATTTCCTGGTATGGGAAAATCGAAAGTCCACTCATAATCAATGATTGTGGCAGGCTTCGCCAAAAGCAAATTGGAGCAGACCAGATCGATGTCTGAAACTTCCGCACAGAAAAGCCCATCCGGAAGCTTGGCATCCCCGAACACCTGCTCAAACATTGCCGTCTTCTCAAATTTTTTCCGACTGTGAACTTTTTGAAGAAATCGGAGATAGTTCATAAGATCCTGGAAAGCCTCTTCCTTAAATCCCTGATCCAGCTTCTCATCCAGATACTCCTCCAGGCTTTCTGCCTGAAGATAAGCCAGCCGGACACCATTCTCCATCTCTTCACACTCGTTAAAGGCAAGTCCGCAGTCCTTGAATGTCTCACCCAGTTCCTGCTGCCAGCGGAGCAGATTTTTCACATGGGGAAGCGCTTTTTCTCCTGCCGCTGTCTTTTCAATCCACCGTCTGTCCCCATCCTGGCAGATGTCTGTCCGGATGGAAAAACGGGGATCCCTCTCATTGGAGAACTTGGAATAAATAACTTTTCTCATCCCTCTGCCTCCTTTTTCAAAACTACAAAAAACGAATTCGAGAACTGGGGAAACAAGCCATTCTCCACAATGGTATCAAAGACCTTCGCCTCATCAAAAAGCTGGAGCTTCACCCGGTCAAAGTTATTCACGTTCTGCTTCAGCTCCCCTCTTCTGGGAAGGTAATCATCGGAATAGACCGTCATCGGAAACTTGTAATCCGGATAGGGATAATAAAAAGTAGTCTGAAAATCTCCTGCCTGGGCAATCACCGACTCCAGCTCTTTTCTTGAGAAAGTCTTCACCCCTTCGGTGGTTGGATACCCTTCCAGCCCTTCAAAAAATTTCCCCACATGATCCTCCGTACAGCCAGCCCAGTACTTCAGCCCGAGTCGGTTCTCGATGGCAATGAGAATCTCTCCTCCCGGCGCCAGATGACTGGCGATCCTGCGCAGCATCTCCACATAAGGCCTTCCGGTTCCAATATAACCTTCCGAATATTCAAACACACCGATCAGCGTAATATAGTCATAATCTGTATCCAAAGTCTTCTCAATATCCTGAAAATTTCCCACATGAATCCGGATATTGTTCCGGTCACGGTTCCGCCAGGCGTTGATCAGGCTTCTCTTTCTGGAGAGATCCACACAGACAAGCTGATCGGCCTGGTCCGCCAATGCCCCTGTGATGGCGCCGCAGCCGGCACCGATCTCAAGCACCTTGCCCTTTAAGGGATACCAGCTCACAATATTCTGACGGATATGGGAAAAGTGGTACAGAAGAGGCCAGCTCTTCCTCTGGGCAATGATCTGATTGAACTCTTCCTCTCTGAAATTCTGAGCCACTTCCAACATCTCATCTTCCACCGGGCCGTCACTGTAGAGATCCTCGCCCGGATAAAATTCATAATCTAATTCAATATTTCCGATTTTTTCTGGTGTCATGCTCCCATCCTCTAATCCTGTTCCACAGTCACTTTTGAATTCATGTCATAGAATCCCACCGTATTTTTTGTAGATACCACCGTGATATTGCAGGCATCGTACAGACGGTGAAAAACATGAAAATCTCCATCCCGATACCCGGTACAGCCAAAAGAGATCAGATATTCTCCGCCCTGCAGATCCATCTTTTGCTCGAATGTGATCACACAGGTCTCCCCTGCCTTCGGAGGGCGGATATATGCCTTCTCAAACATGGTATTGGTCCCTGTGATCTCCGTTCCCCTGGTATCCTTAAATGTATAAGCTCCTATGGGGTCCTGAATCGCCTCATGGAACAAAATTTTCATTTTAATCTGAAAACGTGATCCTTTTTCAATGGTATTGGTAATTCTTCCATTGGAATCGAATACCGCAAAGTCCACGATCTCCGCCAGTTTTTCCCCGTACTCCAGCGTATCCGGATTCACCTGGAAATTGGACTTCCAGCTGCCGGACATTTCCTGGGCTACAATATCCCTTTCTTCCTCCTGGTTTCCGTTCTTATCTGTATTGATGGGATCCTGGTTCACAAGAAGCTGTTTGTACATATCCACCATGGCTTTGGGGCTTCCCTCTTCCAGTTTCTCCCCGTGATTGAGCAGAACCACCCGGTCACAGTACTTTGACACAGCACTCAGATCATGGCTCACAAAGAGAATGGTCTTTCCCATCTTCTTGAACTCTTCAAATTTGTGATAACACTTTGCCTGGAAAAACACATCTCCCACGGACAAAGCCTCATCCACGATCAGAATCTCCGGGTCGATATTTATGGCCACAGCAAAAGCCAGCCGTACAAACATACCGCTGGAATACGTCTTCACCGGCTGGTTGATGAAATCTCCGATATCCGCAAATTTCAGAATATCATCCAGCTTCGCGTCAATCTCTTCCCTGGAAAAACCGATCATTGTACCATTCAGATACACATTCTCCAGACCGGAATATTCCATATTAAATCCGGCGCCCAGCTCCAGGAGGGCAGAAATTCTGCCGTTCACAGTCACTTCTCCCTCCGTAGGATTCAGAACACCGGTGATAATCTTCAAAATCGTAGATTTTCCGGAACCATTGGTTCCGATGATTCCCACAGTCTCTCCCTGCCGGACATCGAAATTTACATGGTTCAAAGCAAAATGTTCCCGGTAACATTTCTTCCTGGTAAGCCCAAGGCTCTCTTTGAGCCGGTCAGAAGGCTTATCATACAACTTATACATTTTGCTCAGGTTCCGGACTTGAATCGCTATTTTTTCTCCCAAAACTCTTACCTCTTCTCCTTATAATACGTCCGCAAAATGTACCTTCAGCCGGTTAAAGATCCAGCTTCCAAACAGGAAACAGGCCGCGGTAAATACCCAAAAGTACAGTGTCCAGCCAGGGTGCTCCCAGAACCAGTGCTTCATGATGAACGCATCCCGGTAACCGGATACCACATAGTACATCGGATTCAGTTTCAGTATCTGATGCAGCAAGGGATGATCCACCAGCATCGTTTCCGCCACCCACATAATCGGTGTCAGCCAGACACCCACCTGCAGAACAATGTTAATAATCTGTGTCAGATCGCGGAAAAAAATCACGATGGAACAGGTGGCATAAGTCAGCCCCAGCACCAGCGCAAATACACAAAACGTATAATAGATAAGCTGCAGATAATACAGATCCGGGAAACGGCCGTAGGCCGTATAAAGCAAAATGATAAAGGCCACAAAAAAAGCATGGACAAACAGCGCTGAGATAATCTTCACAATGGGAAGGACGCTGATCTGGAAAACCACTTTCTTCACCAGATAATTATATTCAATCATCGCGTTGGTTCCCCCGTTCAGGGCATCCTGAAAGAAAAACCAGGGGACAATTCCTGCCACCAGATAGAGCACAAAAGGCACTCCCAGCTCACCGGTGCCTGTCTTGAATCCCACTGAGAAGACGAACCAGTAGACCAGCACAGTCACAATCGGCTGAATAAACGCCCACACAATTCCCAGATAGGATCCCGCATATTTTGTCTTAAAATCATTCTTGGCCAGTTTCAATACCAGCCGGCGGTTCTGGTAGACTTCCGCCGGCAGTGAAAAGATTTGTTTTAACATGGGATCTCTCCTATTTCTTCAGATCTTTTAAGCGTCCCCACTTCTGATCTTTCTCTGAAAAGATCAGTTCCATCCCCTCAGGAATCGGCCACTCAATCCCGATATCCGGATCATTCCAGATCAGGCCTCCCTCATCGTTGGGATGATAGAAGTCTGTGCATTTGTAAGTAAACTCCGCATGATCCGACAGTACCAGAAAACCATGGGCGAAATTCTTCGGAATAAAAAACTGCTTCTTATTCTCTGCGGAGAGAATCACGCCATACCACTGTCCATAAGTCGGAGAACCCTCTCTTAAATCCACAGCCACATCGAACACTTCCCCGTTCACCACACGGACCAGCTTGTCCTGCGGATAGTGAATCTGAAAATGCAGTCCTCTCAACACACCTTTTCTGGAACTTGACTGATTGTCCTGCACAAATTCCATGTCGATGCCAGCTTCCTTGAAATCATTATAGTTATAAGTTTCCATGAAATAGCCCCGTTCATCTCCAAACACAGTAGGTTCTATCACCTTCAGCCCTTCGATGCCGCAGGTTGTCACTTTAATCTTTCCCACTTTACAATATCCTCCTTAATTTCCCAAGCCTTCTGCCACATCCATCAGATATCTGCCATAGGCAGTCTTCAGAAGGGGCTGAGCCAGGGCAATCAGCTGTTCTTTATTGATAAACCCTTTCTTGTACGCAATCTCTTCGATACAGGAAATATAGAGTCCCTGTCTCTTCTGCACCGCTGACACATAGTCGGCCGCGTCCAGAAGGGCGTCATGATTTCCCGTGTCCAGCCAAGCAAAACCACGGCCCAGTGTCTCCACGTGAAGAGTTCCTCTTCTGAGATATTCATTGTTCACACTGGTGATCTCAATCTCGCCTCTCGCGGAAGGCTTCACATTCTTGGCAATCTCCACCACGTCATTGTCGTAGAAGTAAAGGCCCGGCACTGCGTAATTGGACTTCGGATGCTCCGGTTTTTCTTCAATGGACAGAGCTTTTCCGTTCTCGTCAAACTCCACAACTCCATACTCTCTTGGGTCTTTCACATAGTAACCGAAAATGGTAGCTCCCTCTTCTCTGGCAGCTGCCCGCTGGAGAACTTTGGTAAAACTCTGGCCGTAAAAGATATTGTCACCCAGAACCAGTGCCACATTGTCCTCCCCGATAAATTTTTCTCCGATGATAAACGCATCGGCCAGTCCCCTCGGATAGTCCTGAACTTCATAAGACATCTGCAGTCCCAGCTGCTCCCCGCTTCCGAACAGTTCCTGGAACACCGGCAGATCCCTCGGTGTGGAGATGATCAGAATCTCCCGGATTCCAGCCAGCATCAGTGTGGACAACGGATAATAGATCATCGGTTTGTCATAGACCGGCATAATCTGCTTGCTGATAGCCTTAGTCAGCGGATAGAGGCGGGTTCCCGCGCCGCCTGCCAATATAATCCCTTTCATGATTTTCCTCCTTAAGGTCTTTTCCATGCCGCAAGAAAGAAGGCTTATCCCGGATGCTCCGGTATAATCCTTCTTCCCCCAAGCTTATTTCTCTTTGTACATGTCTTCGTAATATTTCTGATAATCGCCGCTTGTCACATTCTTCATCCATTCTTCGTTCTCGAAGAACCACTGAATGGTCAGGCGGATTCCATCCTCGAACTTCGTCTCCGGATACCAGCCCACCTCGGCCTTGATCTTATCCGGCGCAATGGCATAACGGCGGTCATGTCCTTTTCTATCCTCCACAAAAGTGATTAAGTCATCACTCACCAGTGCTTTTCTCGGGTCATCGTCCGAAAGCATCTCTCTCAACGTGTCCAGAATGATGTGAATGATCTGAATGTTCTGCTTCTCGTTGTGTCCGCCGATATTATAAGTCTCAAACAGTCTGCCCTTTTCCTGCACCATATCGATTCCCTTGGCGTGATCCATCACGTACAGCCAATCCCTCACATTCTTTCCATCACCGTAGACCGGAAGTTTCTTTCCGTGAAGGGCGTTGTTGATAATCAGCGGAATCAATTTCTCCGGAAACTGATAAGGCCCGTAATTGTTGCTGCAGTTTGTAATATTAGCCGGGAACTTATAAGTATCCATATAAGATTTCACCAGCATATCTGAGGAAGCCTTGCTGGCTGAATACGGACTGTGAGGATCGTAAGGCGTTGTCTCGTAGAAATAGCCGCCGTCCTCATCCAGGGAACCGTACACCTCATCTGTGGAGACATGGAGAAATTTCTTGTCCTCCTTAAAAGTTCCGTCCGGCAACTCCCAGGCAGCCTTTGCCGCATTGAGCATCACCAGTGTTCCCAGAACATTCGTCTTGACAAAGACATCTGGATTCTTAATGCTTCGGTCCACATGGCTCTCTGCTGCGAAATGAACCACACGGTCAATATCATTCTCCTCAAAAATCTTCTGGATTGCCTCGCTGTCGCAGATATCCGCTTTCACAAAAGTATAGTTGTCACGGTTCTCCACATCCTTGAGGTTCTCCAGATTTCCTGCGTATGTCAGCTTGTCAACATTGATGATCCGGATCTCATCATTGTACTTCTGAAACATATAATGAATATAGTTGGAACCAATAAATCCGGCTCCTCCGGTAACCAAATAAGTTCTCACGATATTTTCTCTCCTGTTTTCTTATTGAATTGGAACCATTATAGCATCTTTAATTCCCTGGTTCAAGGCTTTCCTTCATTGCTTTTGAGCCTCTCCTATGCTATGATACGCAAAGAAGAAGCTGCATGGCAGCAAAATCCGGGCCGGCATCTGCCGCCGGAAGATGGATAGAGGGGAGATTTCAAAGATGGAATTGAGTAAAAAGAAAGTGGATATGAAAAAAGCGGTGCCTTTTGTGCTTCTTTTTGCAGTTCTGGCACTTTTACTGCTGCTGATCCGTTTTTCCTATACGGATTATGTACGCCCTGCCAGTGATGAAATGCTGATGGAAATCTGCCAGGATACTCACACAGATCACGCAGATCCGTTCACCGAGGGAACTACCTGGCATCAGACGTTCACCGCCAGCCGTGATACCATCACAGGATTTGATTTCTATGTGACAACATTTCAGAGAAGAAATGACTCCACCTTTCGGGTTTCTATGGGGGAAGAAGGAACAGACACTCCTCTTCAGACCTGGGATATCCTGAGCACCGGAGTTTTAGACCGTCAATTTCTGGATTTTTATCTCACAGAGCCCGTCACCAATGCCTCCGGAAAAGAATTCTACGTGGAAATCACTTCTCTGGACGGAACCAGCGAAGATGCCATCGGAATTTTCACTGCGGACAGCAATGCATATTCTGACGGTATTTTATATGAAAACGGGCAGAAAACGGACACCGATCTTTGTTTTCGCGTCTACGGGGAGCCGGCAAAGCTTGTGCTGAAAATTTTCTATCTGTTCTGCGCTGCTTTGCTGATCACAGTCTTCGTACTGTTTGTGTTCCTGTATCTGCGTCCTCTGAGGCTGGAATGCCTGTTTCTGGTATTTGCCGTCTTCTTGGGAGGAATCTATCTGCTTCTCTTTCCTCCTCTGACTGCTCCGGATGATTACCGTCACTTTGAGACTGCTTACTATGTGTCCAGCCGGATGCTGGGACAGGAAGGCACAGACGAACATGGAAACGTTTTGGTCCGGGAGGATGACTACCGCGCCTTCTATGAATTGCAGACCGCCAATCTGCAGAATCTCACTGCCACCTGGGATGATCTGTTCTCCATGGACCACTCTGAAAAAATGGTATCTGCCGGACATCCGCCCCTGGAGGCTCCGCTCTACTGCTATTGGCTCTCCGGAGCCGGCATTGCCCTGGCAAGGCTTCTCGGTCTTGGCAAGGTACTGATGTATTTTCTTGGAAAAGGATTGATCTATCTGGGTTATCTGGCCGCAGGATATCTGACTATCCGCCTGATGCCCTTCGCCAGAAACCTGATGTTCCTGATCTATCTGCTGCCCATCAGCCTGCAGCAGGCCACATCCTTCTCCTATGACACCACCGTCAACGCCCTGGCCTTTTTGCTGACTGCCTACTGCCTGCATCTGGCCTTCGCGGTAAAGAAACTAAAGCCTGGACATTGGATCGTTCTCGTTATACTCGCCGCTGTCCTCGCCCCCTGTAAGGTCGTCTATGTACTGATCAGTCTGTGCTGTCTTCTGATTCCCAGAAAGAAAGCGTCACAGAACCGCCAGTACTATCTGGGTATCGCCGGAACTTTCGCGGCCTCTCTAATCAGCCTTGTCCTCTTCCAGGCCGGTAAGATTCACTCTGTGGTCTCGGACAGCCATGAAGTGGCTCTGGGAGGCACCAATTATACCCTGGATTATTTCCTCCATGCGCCCGCCAAACTGATCGGCATGTACGTGCGCACCTTCCAGGAATACGGTGACTTCTATTTCACTTCCATGCTGGGAGGCAGACTGGGACGGCTGGATATCGATATTCCCTGGATGCTGATCCTTTTATTCGCCGTGCTCCTTCTGCTTTCCGTTGTGCCCCACACGAGAGAATATCTGTTTCTCTCCGCCTGGGGAAAGCTCTGGCTTGCCTTGATCTGTGCCGGAGTGATCAGCGCCTCCATGCTGGGAATTATGTTTGACTGGACCCCCGAATCTTCCATGGTCATCGAGGGCGTGCAGGGACGCTATTTTCTCCCTGTGCTTCCCTTGCTGCTTCTGCTTACCAGGAACCGCACACTGGTTCTCAGAAAAGATATCACCCGGGGAATGCTGTTTACCTTTGCGGTACTGCACGCTCTGACTGCTCTGTGGGCATTTGGAATCATTGTGGCAAGATAAATTTTACCTGAAAAGAAAAAAGTCAAATTTCAGAGATCATCTCTCTGCTATTTGACTTTTTCTTTTATCACTTATTTTTTCACTGTACACACACCGTTTTTGTCAAATACATAAGTCTTTCCGCTCCAGTGCCTGGTGCAGTTTCGGAACTGGGCGCCTGTAGTCTTATGGAAGAAATACAGCTTACCGTCAATCCTCTGGAAACCTGTCAGCATTCTTCCGTAAGTTCCAAATCCATAATATTTGCCGTCAATCTTACGGATACAGTTTCTCACCACTCCCCGGTTTGTGGGAAGCGCATAATACTTGCCTCCCTTGTAAGTAAACCAGCCGCTGACCGCATTATAATTCGATCCAAAATAGTATGCTCTCTTAACGCCTTTATAGGTCGCCGATACCAGTTTATTTTTCACACGCACACCGTCACTGTCCGCATAGTAGATCGTCTTCCCTGTGGAGGACACGAAGAGATGATCCGTATACAGCCAACCTTCCGGTTTGGAGAAATAGTAGTACTTCTGCTTGATGGGAATCCAGCCGGAAGGCGCATATCCGGTACGGTAATAGAAATAATATCTCTTTCCATTGATGGTATGCCATCCATACTGCCGTTCTCCGTTCTCATCCACATAGTAGATATGTCCATCCACCTTAAACAGTTTACTCCGATAAAGCTCCCCGTCATCATAGAAATAATATTTTCCATTTTCCTGCACCCAGCCATCTTTCACTCCATCCGGGCTGTAGCTGGACAGCGGCTGTGTTCTCGGTGTCACCTTGCTCAGATAATAGAGATAGCCGAAATTTAAATCCACCGCGTTCTCTGAGGGGATTCCCTTGATCAATCCATTCGTCCTGGGCAACCCTACCACATCCGTGCCGTCCGTCGCCTGCCAGATGGTATACCGGACACTGCTCTTGTCAGGAGGCGTACTGCTGCTGTTGTACTGGGCAATCCACACATCATACTGGGCCAGCATACTCATGTTGTATTCATTTTTATACCAGTTGGTATTCATATAGAGCATAGGATAATATCCTGCACGCTTGATCTCCGACAAAAACGCGTCGGCAATCTGGGATTTTCTCATGGGAGTCAGATACTCCACCGTGGCGTCCTCCATGTCGAACACCACCGGATAAGAAATCAGATGTCCGGTAATCTGCTCGATCACCCACTGGGCATCTTTCTTTGCCTGCTCCGTTGTGGTAGCTGTGGAATAATAATAAACACCCACCGGCAATCCCGCCTCATTGGCCCCGCGGATATTCGCCTCATATGTTTTGTCCAATCTCTGGTAATCTCCGCTTCCATAACCGCCCACACGGATGAAGGCAAAATCTACATTGGAGTCTGCCACCTGATTCCAGTTAATATTGCCCTGCCACTCTGAGACATCAATGCCACGGGTTTTTGCCCCTGAAATGACCTGTCCCTTGCCGTTGTAGCACTTTCCTCCCGATTTCTGCCAGGCTTTCGAGGAAGCTGCCTCTACCTCTTGCACATTGGTGGACAGACAAAAAGATGATGCCGTGATGGCACCAACTAGAATCAGGGACAATGCTTTCTTCAAAATCCCTCTCATATTCACCTTTTCCTTCCCTTTTTTATAATCTCCTTAGTTTCTACATTATACACTGTTTTTCCCGAAAAGCGCAAGTTCTTTTGACACTGGTTTCTCATATATGCTATAATGCAGATATGATTGATTTCAATATTCCCCCTTACGTGGGGACCGAACAAAAATACATTACAGAAGCCATCGCAGACCGCAAACTCTGCGGAGACGGAAAATTCACACGCAGATGTAGTGATTGGATGAAAGAACATTTCCAGGTCAATCACGTATTTCTGACTACATCCTGTACCCACGCTCTGGAAATGGCCGCTGTGCTGACCCAGGTAAAAGAAGGTGATGAGGTGATCATGCCTTCTTATACTTTTGTTTCCACAGCAGATGCTTTTGTACAGCGCGGTGCAAATATTGTGTTCGTGGATATCCGTCCGGACACTATGAACCTGGATGAACGTCTGATTGAAGACGCCATCACGGACAGAACCCGTGTGATTGTCCCGGTTCACTACGCAGGAGTAGCCTGTGAGATGGATACCATCCTGGATATCGCCCGCCGGCATCACTTGATGGTTGTGGAGGATGCCGCCCAGGGATTCGACGCCTACTATAAAGGAAAATCTCTCGGAACCATCGGAGATTTCGGATGTTTAAGTTTTCATGAGACCAAGAATCTCACCATGGGCGAGGGAGGAGCTTTGATGTTTCAGGAAGACCGCTGGCAGGAAGCCGCTGAGATTATCCGTGAGAAAGGCACGAACCGCAGCAAATTCTTCCGCGGACAGATTGACAAATATACCTGGGTGGACTACGGTTCTTCCTATCTGCCCAGTGATATCAACGCTGCCTACCTCTGGGGACAGCTTGAGCAGGCAGAAAAGATTCAGGCGGACCGCATGCGAAGCTGGAACCGCTATCATGAAGCTTTTCAGGCTCTGGAAGAAGCAGGGCGGGTGGAACGCCCATACATCCCGGATTATGCCGTTCATAACGCCCATATGTATTATCTGAAAACAGCGGATCTCGACACACGCACGCGTCTGATCCGATATCTGAGCGAGCACGGTGTCATGGCAGTCTTCCACTACATTCCTCTGCACAATGCGCCGGCAGGTAAGAAATTCGGGCGTTTTCACGGAGAAGACCGTTACACCACCAAAGAAAGCGAACGGCTGCTGCGGCTGCCTCTGTACTACGGTCTCACCCCATCCGACCAGGAACAGGTTATCACGGCTGTCTACGATTTCTTTGCATGAGAAAGAGGTAAGAACATTGAATATTTTATTTTTCTTAACCCCAAAGGAAGATGTCGCCTACATATACGAAAATGAGACACTCCGCCAGACACTGGAGAAGATGGAGCACCACCGGTATGCCTGTGTTCCCATCCTCAGTCTGGACGGTAAGTATATCGGCAGCATCTCCGAGGGTGACCTGCTGTGGGAGATCAAGCGCAGAGGCCCCCTGTCTCTGCACGTGATGGAAGATATTCCCATTATGAATATCCCGCGCGGCCATAATTACAAACCAGTTCACGTGAACTCCAAAATGGAGAATCTGATTCACCGGGCTATGAATCAGAATTTTGTCCCGGTAGTAGATGACGGAGACTGTTTCATCGGTATCGTGACCAGAAAAGATATCATCGGTTACTGTTACAAACAGCTTGCCGACTGCTACCTGAAAGGAGATTGTCCAAAACAGAAATAGAAAAAAAGAATCTCATCGCCGCAGATTGTTGGCGTATGGGATTCTTTTTCTTTACAAATTTTTATAAAACTTTAGACAAAAATTCCTGAAGACGGGGATCTTTTGGATGTCCGAAGAATTCTTCCGGGCTGTTCTCCTCTTTAATCTGGCCGCCGTCCATGAAGACCACACGGGTTCCCACTTCTCTGGCAAAGCCCATCTCATGGGTAACCACCACCATCGTCATTCCAGATCTGGCCAGATCTTTCATGATCTCCAGCACCTCTCCTACCATCTCCGGATCCAGAGCCGAAGTAGGCTCATCGAACAACATCACTTCCGGGTCCATGGCGAGAGAACGGACAATCGCAATTCTCTGTTTCTGGCCGCCGGACAGCTGAGACGGATAAGAATCTGCCTTCTCCTCCAGACCTACCATTCTCAACAACTCCCGCGCCCTGTCCTGCGCTTCCTTCGGATCTTTTTTCAAAAGTTTGATAGGTGCCAGAGTGATATTCTGCAAAATTGTTTTATGTGGAAACAGGTTAAAATGCTGAAATACCATGCCCATCTTCTGACGGTGTTTGTTGATATCCACTTTTTTGTCTGTGATATCCACGCCCTCAAAATAAACATGGCCGGAGGTAGGAACCTCAAGCAGATTCAGAGAGCGCAGAAAAGTGGACTTACCGGAGCCAGACGGTCCCACAATCACAACCACCTCGCCGCTGCGGATCTCTGTGGTAATTCCATTCAGAGCGTGAAGGCTGTCATCGAACACCTTATGTAAGTCATCCACACGAATTAATACTTCTCCTTTAGTGGTCACTGTTTCGCAGCCTCCTTTCCAGCAATGCTACCAGTTTCGTGAAAATCATTACCATCACCAGATAGATCAGAGCTACCGCGATCAATGGCATAAATGCATCGTAGGTACGGCTTCGGATAATATCGCCGCCTTTGGTCAGATCCTGCAAAGCAATATAACCGGAGACGGAAGTCTCTTTCAGAAGTACAATAAACTCATTTCCCAGAGCCGGGAGTACATTCTTAAATGCCTGAGGCATAATGATATAAATCATCGTCTGGGCATAATTGAAGCCCAGGCTTCGTCCTGCCTCAAACTGTCCCTCATCAATTGACATAATACCCGAACGGAAAATCTCCGCCACATAAGCTCCGGAGTTCATACCAAACGCCATCACAGCCACAAATACCTTGCTCACATCCATGCTTGCAAAGACAACGAAGTAGATAATCAAAAGCTGTACAACCGTTGGTGTGCCACGGATGACTGTGATATAAATCTGACAAATAAAATTCAGGATCTTCAGTTTATGTGTCTTTTCATAAGTAGAACGGACGATGGCCACCAAAAGGCCCAGCACAATACCAATCAGGACAGCCAAGAAGGTGACTTCCAAAGTCACCTTCAGGCCATCTGTGATATATTTCCAGCGCTCATCCGTCACAAAATTCAGAATAAATCTATCTCTTAATGATTCCATGTATTCTCCTATCTGAATTTTCTTCTAACAGTATTCGATTACTCTTTTACAATGATTACCTGACGAGCTGTGTAATAAGTATCGGAGAACAGTACCTGCTGCTGTCTCTCTTCGGTCACGGTCATACCTGCTGCGCCGAAGTCCGCTTTTCCGCTGGTCACTGCCGGGATAATTGAGTCAAATGCCATATCCTCGATCTTCAGATCCATACCCAGACGGTCTGCAATCGCCTGAGCAAAGTCTGCGTCCAAACCTATAATCTCGTCGCCTTCATAATACTCATAGGGCGGGAACTCTGCATTGGTAGCCATAACCAGTGTGCCGCCGGAACGGTCCACATCTGCCGGAGACTCATAATAGTTCTCTCCTGCGCTGTCACCGATATAAGAATTGGCGATCTCATCGAATGTTCCGTCATCTTTCAGTTCCTGGATAACTTCATTCACCTGGTCACACAGTTCCTGATTATCTTTTGCAAAGCAAAGAGCATACTGTTCCTCGCTGTATGCGCCATCCAGAATCTTCAGGCCCTCGCTCTGTTTTACGAACTCCTGAGCCGGAAGGTCATCGATTACCACAGCGTCAATCTTGCCCTGAGTCAGAGCCTGGACAGCCTCAAATCCTTTGTTGTAACGCTCCACATTCTCATCACCGAACTCGTCTGTCACGGACAAATCTCCTGTTGTTCCCTGCTGAACACCGATCTTCTTTCCCTCCAGATCTTCACGGGACTCAATTGCCGCAGACTCCTGGGTGGAGCTGTCGCTGCTTCCTTCCTCACTGGATGATGATCCGCCGCCGCAGGCTGTCAGGGATGCCGCACATACTGCTGCCAAAAATACACTTAACACTCTCTTTTTCATCGTTTCTCCTCCTAATGATTTATAAATATTCATTTTTTTTTATAAAAATAAGGCTTCTATACATTGTACCATCTTTCTTTGAAAAAACAAGTGCGGCCTTGCATATTACCTGTTTTTTTTTTATAATATGGGAAAATAAATTTTGGCAAAACTGATATTTTTTTCATCTTTATACGGATATATACTTAGAAGGAAGCCTACTCAGGCACAGAGATTTAAAGGAGTTATATTCACGGGGATGAAGAAGTTATATCAGAAGAATTCGAATCTGTTCGGACAGAATCTCTCCCGCTACCGTAAACTCAGCGGTCTGACTCAGGATGATCTTGGCCAGACTGTGGGCGTGAGCAGAACCTACATCAGTGCGCTGGAGCACGGCAGAGCCAACCCCACATTGAAACTGATGTCCCAGCTGGCTCTCGCTTTAGAAATCGACGTGGGAAATCTCCTGTCCACATCAGAGGAGCACCTAAATTCTGAGGAGGAAGAACATGAAATTCACAAAAATGCATGGTATCGGAAATGATTACGTATATGTCAACTGCTTTGAGGAAGAAGTGAAGGACCCTTCAAAGACCGCAAAATTTGTGAGCGACCGTCATTTCGGAATTGGTTCCGATGGTCTGATTCTGATTAAACCATCAACGATCGCAGACTGTGAAATGGATATGTACAATATGGATGGTTCCCAGGGGGCCATGTGCGGCAACGGAATCCGTTGTGTGGCAAAATATGTCTATGACCACGGCATCGTTCCCAAAACTCATCTGCGTATTGCTACCAAAAGCGGAATCAAAGAATTGGATCTCACCGTGGAAAATGGCAAAGTATCACTGGTGAAAGTCAACATGGGATCCCCGATTCTTCAGGCTTCTCAGATTCCGGTTCTCGTCGATCAGGACACTGCCATCGACCAGCCTATTGTTGTGGATAATGTATCCTACCGCTTCACCGGAGTATCTATGGGAAATCCCCACGCTGTTGTGTATCTGGATGATGTGGAACATCTGGATATCGAAAAAATCGGTCCGAAATTCGAACACCATGACCTCTTTCCAGATCGGGTCAACACAGAATTTGTAAAAGTGCTCGACCGCAAGACCGTGCAGATGCGTGTGTGGGAGAGAGGTTCCGGAGAGACACTTGCCTGCGGTACCGGTGCCTGTGCCGTCACCGTTTCTTCTATTTTAAATCATCTGACAGACGACGAAATCACTGTAAAGCTGTTGGGCGGAGATCTGAAGATTTTCTGGGACAGAGACCAGAATCTGGTCTACATGACAGGACCTGCCACCACCGTCTTTGACGGAGAAATTCAGATTCCAGAATAATAAATTCCAAAAAGGATGGGCGATTCACCTGGAACTGCCCATCCTCTTTTTATCCGGCTTGATTGCCCTTCCACATTCTCCATTTATGTATCAGATGATACCAGAAGCCGCTTCCTGGATTCTTCGGTTCTTCCGGCCAGGAATCACGTCCTGGTTCCTCTTCCCCGGATTCCTCCTGATTCTTCTCAATCTCAGGCGGACAATAGCAGCGGATTTTCAGAAGGTTCTTTTCATACCGAAAATCCCATCCCGCCTCCAGCTGACAGATTTTTGCTGTCTTGCCCTGATACTGAACAAACGCCAGAATACTCGCCAGACAGGTGGCAAAGGCCAGACGGCCTCCCACTAAAGCATAATACAATGTCCGTCCGCCTTTTGCATCTCTCGCCGCAAACAGGCGTTCCTCCTCGCTGTTCCAGATCACCAGGGCGTAGGATCCCTGAAGATAATTCACGATCTCTTCTCCGTACTCCTCATAGGCGTGCAGAATCACTTCCTTATCACCGCCGCATCGAAACTGATGTCCCCGGCTCTCCAGAATCCTCTGCAGACTATCCGCATTGGAGATCTCTCCGTCACAGACCAACACGAACTTTCCATCTTCACTCACCCGGGGCTGATAACAGCCTTTGATCTCAACGATTTCCTCCTGTCTGGAAGCCATCGCTCCGTTTTCCCAGTAATATTCTCCAAGATCGTCATCCTCACAATGATGCAGCGCCTGCATCATGGATTCCAACGCAATCCCCTGACTCTCAACTTTTCCCACAAAACCACATATACCGCACATGGTGATACCGCCTTTCTAAACCGGCGGATGAATTTCCGCCTCCCTGCAACTATCTGCTGTCATTATACAATAACGATCCACCCTGGCTGTAATCTTCATTTTTTCCGCTTTTTATTTTAACTTTTTGGCTATCTCCGGAAACATCTGGATGCTTCTCTTCAAAATTCCTTTTGTGTGGGCAATTAAAATTCCATAATTGGTAATCGGAATCTTCTGATCCTGCGCACATTTCACCCGATATTTCATCTCCCTCTCATTCAGCATGCATCCGCCGCAGTGGACAATCAACTGATAGCTGGAGAGATCCTCCGGGAACTCCACGCCCGAAGTAAAATGAAATTCCAGTTCTTTTCCTGTATACTCCCGGATCCACCGCGGAATCTTCACAGTGCCAATGTCATCACACTGGCGATGGTGTGTGCACCCCTCTGAGATCAGTATATGATCTCCGTCTTTGAGATGATCCAACATGGCTGCCCCTTCCACGGCAGCTTCCAGATTTCCTTTGTACCTGGCAAACAGAATCGAGAACGACGTCATCCAGATATCCTGCGGCGTCTCTTTGTCCACCCGTGCGAAAACCTGACTGTCTGTGATCACCAGCTTGGGTTTTCTCTTCAAATTTGCCAGTGTATCCTGCAGCTCATTTTCTTTGATCATGATCGAGACTGCATCAGCCTCCAGAATATCCCGTATCGTCTGCTGCTGCGGCAGGATCAGCCTTCCCTTGGGAGCCGCTTTGTCAATGGGAATCACCAGGACTACAAAATCTGACGGCTCAATCAGATCTCCCACAATCCTCATCTTCGGCTCATCGGTCACTGCCAGCCCTGCTATTTTCTCCTTCAGCTCGTAGATATTTTCTCCATTCACCGCACTGACATAGATTTCCTTCGGCCCTGCCGGTTTTCTCTCCGGGAGAAGATCCGCCTTATTCAACACGACTATATAAGGAATCTTTTTATCCTGGATGATGGATAGCAATTCCTCATCTTCCGCTTTCATTCCCACAACTGCGTCCACCACCAGGACCGCCACATCTGTCTTATTCAAAACCTGACGTGCTTTTCTCACCCGAAGTTCCCCCAGGGCTCCCTCGTCGTCCATGCCCGGAGTATCAATAATCACAACTGGTCCTAATGGCAGCAGTTCCATCGCTTTGCTCACCGGGTCTGTGGTCGTTCCCCGCACGTCAGAGACCACTGCCAGATCCTGGCCGGTCACTGCGTTGACAACGCTGGATTTGCCCGCATTACGCATTCCAAAAAAGCCAATATGTACCCGGTCTGATGAAGGTGTGCTGTTCAATCCCATAGTGTATTCCTCCTTTTTTATTACTTGTTTAACAATCTTCCCACCGGCAGCTTTGCCAGGACATCCTTCTCACCATGGACCCGCACAATCTCCTTTAGCTTTCGGATTCCCGATGTGAGAAATTTATCCTTGTGATAGACAAAACTGAACTTCCGGTTCCACTCTTGTTCTTCCTGGGCAAAAGCCTTCAGCGTCCCCCTGCGCAATTCCTCCTCAATCAGACTGACAGACAAAACAGCCAGACACTGATTAATCTTCACAGTCTGAAGAATCGCTGCCGGAGAGTTCTCCTCAAAAACCACTTTAATGCGTATTCCATGCCGCAGCAGATACTGTTCAAACAGAGCTCTCGTCCCGCTGCCTCTCTCCCGCATAACAAACTCCTGGCCTCTCAGATCATCCGGATACAGCTTTTCCCGGTCCATAAACGGATGCTCCATCCCGCAGACCAGTACCAGATAATCATCGATCATAGGAATGGCAATGAGATCCGGACTTTGGACCTTTCCCTCAATGATCCCCACATCCAGCTCCATAGATAAAAGCCGTTCCTCCACAGTCTGTGTGTTCCCCCCATAACAGTAGATGTCAATCTGCGGATTTTCCATCCGGAACTCCCGCACAATCTCCGGAAGCACTCTGCTCCCCACCGTCACTGTCGCTCCGACACGCAGCCGTTCCTTCCGGTTGTTCAGCATATGCTCTTCCATCTGATCAAACTGAAAAACCACCTGTTTCGCGTAAGAATAAAATGTCTTCCCCGCCTCGGTGATATACAGCTTCTTAGACAGTCTCTCAAACAATAATACCTGATATCTCTCCTCCAGCTCCCGTATGGCCTGACTGACCGAAGGCTGGGTGATATACAATTGCTTGGCGGCCTGACTCATAGTTCCGCAGTCCGCCACTGCCAGAAAAATTTTGAGATGACGAATCGTCATAAGCCTTCCCCACTTTTTTCCAATTTTTAATAGGTAAAATCTATAACCTATATAAGATTATAATAATTTACCTATAATAATGCAAGTGTTATAATAGACAAAGAAACAAAGAATATGAAAAAAAATGAAAGGGGTATCAATATGAAGGTATTAGTGATTGGCGGTGTAGCTGCCGGAACGAAGGTGGCCGCCAAATTAAAACGTCTGGACCGCAGCGCACAGGTTAAGATTCTGACCATGAGCAAAGATATTTCCTATGCAGGATGCGGGCTTCCTTATTATGTGGGAGATCTGATTCATGACCGCAGCGAGCTGGTAGTGAACACACCGGAGAAATACGCTGCTTTAACTGGCGCAGAAGTTGAGACGGAGGTTGAAGTCACCAGTGTCGACCGCGGCGCGAAAACGGTGACTGCCGTAGACCACAAGACAGGGGAAACCAGAAATTATGACTATGACAAACTGGTAATCGCAACTGGAGCCTCCCCCATCGTGCCGCCTGTGGAAGGAGTTCATCTGAAAAATGTCTTCGTTATGAGAACCCCCGATGACGCAGTATCCATCCGGGAAGCCATTGAGACAGAAGGTATCAAGCGTGCCGTCGTTGCAGGTGCCGGTTTCATCGGAATGGAAGTCGCTGAAAATCTCCACGCAAAAGGAATTCGTACCACAGTCATCGACATGGCTCCCCAGATCATGCCTCCCTTTGATCCGGAAATGGCGGAATACGCAGAGAATCATCTGGCAGATGAGGGAATCATGTGCTTCACAGGCACAACTTTGGAAGCAGTTCTCGGAACTGAAAAAGTGGAAAAAGTAAAGACCAGCCGCAAAGCCTACAAGGCAGACGCTCTGATTCTGGCCCTTGGAATCCGCGCCAACACAGCCTTTCTGGCCGATTCCGGCATTGAACTGATGCCAAACCGCACCGTCAAAGTGGATGAAACCCTTCGCACCAACGATCCGGATATCTATGCCATCGGAGACTGTGCTATGGTCACCAACCGTATCACCGGCCAGAGTGCCTGGTCACCCATGGGATCTTCCGCCAATATCGAAGGCCGTATGCTGGCAGAGGAACTTGCCGGAAAATCCAGAAAATATCCAGGTGTGCTGGGAACCGGAATCTGTAAACTGCCAGGTCTGAACTGCGGACGGACCGGACTGGGAGAGTCTGCTGCCCGCAATGCCGGCTATGATCCCGTCAGCGTCATCACCGTGGTGGACGACAAAGCACATTATTACCCCGGTGCTTCCTCCTTCATCGTGAAAATGATCGCTGATAAATCTTCACAGAAACTTCTGGGACTCCAGTGTATGGGACCTGGAGCCGTGGACAAGATGATAGACATCGCCGTCATGGCCATCAGCCTGGGCGCTGACTTGTCTTCCATGGAATATCTGGACTTCGCCTATGCACCGCCATTTTCCACAGCAATCCATCCATTCGCTCACACTTTGAACGTTCTTCTGAACAAGCTCAATGGTGACATGGACAGCTTCACCCCAGTGGAATATAAGGAAGGCAAAGCTCAGGGATACACCGTGCTGGACGTATCCATCAACCCGACTCTGGAAGGCAAAGAATATGTCAACTTCACAAAAATTGACGGTGTACTGCCCAATCATCCCACGGATGAGAACATCCTTCTCGTCTGCGCAAAAGGCAAACGTGCATATCTGACCCAGAACCGCCTGAAATATTATGGCTATACCAACACGAAAGTGCTGGAAGGCGGCGTCACTTTCAACGGAACAGACATCGAGACAGAATAATCCGCATCAAACAGGAGATACTTTTTAACCTATTCAATCACAATCAGGAGGATATCATATGGCTACTTTGACAATCAGCCCAATTGAAGAAAAAAGAGTGAAAGCTATGGGCTTTCTGAGCAACAAAGGCACGGACAATTTCTCAGCACGTATCATCACAGTGAACGGGAAAGTGACAGCTCAACAGCAAAAAATCATCGCAGAGGCAGCAGAAAAATTCGGAAACGGAACCATCACTTACACCACCCGACTGACTGTAGAAGTCCCCGGAGTTCCTTTTGACAAAATCGAAGAATTCCAGAAATTCATCGCACAAGCCGGTCTGGTGACAGGCGGAACCGGCTCCAAAGTGCGCCCCGTAGTTTCCTGTAAGGGAACTACCTGTCAGTATGGTCTTCTGGATTCCTTTGCCATCTCTGAGGAAATCCATCACAGATTCTATGAGGGATACCGGGAAGTGAAACTTCCGCACAAATTCAAAATCGCTGTCGGCGGATGTCCAAACAACTGTGTAAAACCAGATCTGAACGACATCGGAATCATTGGTCAGATGATTCCTCTGTTTGATGAGGATGAGTGCAACGGCTGTAAGAAATGCAGTGTCATCGAGGCCTGTCCTGTCAATGCTGTGAAACTGGAAGACGGTGTGGCAGTGATCGATCCCGATCGCTGTACCAACTGTGGACGCTGCATCGGCCACTGTCATTTTGATGCTCTCGATGAAGGAAAACCTGGATTCAAGATTTATATCGGCGGACGCTGGGGCAAAAACGTGGCACAGGGCCGTGCCCTGAGCAAGATCTTTGAGACCAAAGAAGAGGCCCTCGACGTGATCGAAAAAGCAATTCTTTTGTACCGTGAGCAGGGAAAAACCGGAGAACGTTTTGCACAGACCATCGACCGGATTGGTTTCGAAAATGTGGAAAAACAACTTCTGGCAAATGACCTTCTGGACCGGAAACAGGAGATTCTGGACGCAGAACTTCACATGACCGGCGGCGCTACCTGCTAATCAGTTCCCACATCTTTACAAGTGAAAAAATTACAGATACGATACAAGGCAGTTCCCGTAAGGGAACTGCCTTGTAACTTTATCACTATTATTTTTCCTGATGTCTTTCTTCCGGCAAAGCATTCTTTTCTTTTTCCTTCTCCGCAAGTCTTTCATGCACCCACTCCCGGAAAAGAGCATACATAACCGAGGTCAACGGTATAAAGATGAGCATGCCTGCCACTCCCAGCAGGTTTCCTCCCACCGTCACAGCCACCAGCACCCAGATAGAAGGAAGGCCCACCGAACCTCCCACTACATGGGGATAAATCAGATTTCCTTCGATCTGCTGCAGAATTAAAAATACAATTACAAAAATCAGCGCCTGCACCGGATTGATAATAAGAATCAAAAGCACGCTGATCACACATCCGATAAATGCCCCGAATATGGGAATCAGGGCGGTGAACGCAATCAGAACACCAATCAGAAGCGCATAGGGGAAGCGAAGAATGGTCAGAACCACCAGAAACATCGTTCCCAAAATCACGGCCTCGATACACTGGCCTGTCACAAAATTAGAAAATGTCCGATAGCTGAGTTCAAAGACATGGAGCACATATTTCTCTGTCTTTTCCGGCAGAAATGCTTTCAAAACCATCTTACACTGCCGGCTCAGCTTCTCCTTCTGGAGGAGAATATAGCAGGCGAAGACAAAACCGATCGCCAGATTTGCCAATGCCCGGGCAATCCCCATCGTCACACTTACCGTGGAAGTCAACACATTGCCCACACCATTTTTAACCATGTCCAGAGCCGAGGAGATCATCTTCTCCCAGTTCATATCCAGATGATTAATCCAGTTATAGATCTGTTCGTTATCCCGGAACATATTGGCTGCCCAGTCCTGTATCTGCGGCAGACTCCTCTCCACAGTCCTTGCCAGCGTCACCACCGTCTTTCCAAGTTCCGGCACAACCACCTGTACCACCAGATAGATAATCAGTATCACAATCAAGAGTGCTCCGACCAGAGAAATTGCCCTGGAAAAACGTGCCTTCTTCCCATCCTGCCTGCTGAAAAAAACTCTCTCCAGAAAATTCATGGGAACATTCAGGATAAAAGCCATCGCCGCTCCCAGAACAAATGGAAAAGTAATCTGCCACAGCACTCCGACCACATTCAAGATTTGATCGAATCTCTGAAGTCCCACCAGAATTAAAATGGTAAAGACAATCAGCAACATAATCTTCTTAATATTTTCTTTGCTAAAATTCATACATTACCATCCCCTGCCCTTTCTCATCATAGTTCTCCCGCTTACTGTCCTGCAGAAGATCACTGTACGTACTCACATAGACATCACAGATTGATGCCAGATAGTCCCTTTGTGCTTTCATTGTCTCATCGTAGATACCTATTGTATAAAACCCGGCATCTGACGCCGTCTTCAAGGCAAAATCCGCATCCTCATAAACTGCCGTCTGACTTGGCCCTCCGCCCAGTCTGGCTGCCGCCTGATAATAACACCCCGGCTGCGTTTTTCCGGATCCGGCCATCTCGCAGTCCATGATAAATTCAAAATATCCACGGACTCCCAGTCTCTCAAAAGCCATCTCAGCCAGATAAGAAGGCGTTGCCGTGAGAACACAGAGCTTCGTCCCGCATCCTTTCAGAAATTCCAGATAATTTTCCGCGCCTGGTTTTAGCAAAAGTGTATTTCGATAGGCATCCTCCATCATCTGATTCAGGTCTTTTACAATCTTTTTCCAATCTCCCGGAACCCCCAGATCCCTGTGAAAATATTCTGCACTCTCTCGCATACTCATCATTGCCAGACGTTCTTCCAAATCTTCCGGCGGATGTATACCCAGCACAGACAGATATTCTCTGCCCAGATTCTGCCATTTTCCCATGGAGTCTAGAAGAGTTCCATCCATATCAAAAATCGCAAAAGAACAATGTTTTATCTGTACTGACATCTATGCCCTCCACATAACTTTTATTCCACAAAAATCTTCTTCAGTCTTGCCGCTGCCTGAGCCACATCCGGCTGTGCCACCACCGCGGATACCACCGCCAGCCCCGCAATCCCTGTGTTCTTCAGGGATGCCGCATTATCTTCATGGATTCCGCCAATCGCCACAATCGGAATTTGAACACTGGAACAGATTTTCTTCAAATATTCAATGGATACACTTCTGGTATTGGTCTTCGTCCCTGTGGCAAACATAGCCCCAACTCCCAGGTAATCTGCACCGTCCTTCTCAGCCTGAACTGCTTCCTCCACCCTTGCGGCAGAGACTCCGATAATCTTATCCTCTCCCAGAATTTCCCTGACAACCTTTGCCGGAAGATCCGACTGTCCCACATGGACGCCATCCGCATCCACTGCAAGGGCAATGTCCACCCGGTCATTAATAATCAGCGGAACCTGATATTTCTCAGTGATCTCCTTCACTCTTTTCGCTGTCTCGTAAAACTCTCTGGAAGAACTATCCTTCTCACGCAGCTGAATCACAGTACAGCCTCCCAGAATCGCCTGCTCCACAGATTCCTCGATGGTCGCACTGCTCATCAGTTTTTGGTCTGTACACACATATAATGTATAATCCACTTTCTTCATTATTTCTCCTCACTCTTTTGATCTTGTCTGATATATTGCCTATCATAACACCTTCTCTGTCATTTGCATATAGAATTTTACGTTTTCAGAAATCTTAAATTTTTCTAAAAAATAATTGACACCCAGTAGAACCTCCAGTATAGTAAAATTGGATAGAAATTTAACAAATGTTGCGAGAATTCCTTTTATATTTCAACAGCCTGAAAGAAACACCCTCTTTCAGGCTGTCGAAATCTTTGGAATTTGAGGGAGGAGATCTGAAATGAACTTTGAGAAATTCTTTCACCTGAAAGAGAATCACACAAACGTGAAGACAGAGATTCTGGCCGGAATCACCACCTTTATGACAATGGCCTACATTCTGGCCGTCAACCCGAATATTCTGTCTTCCACAGGTATGGATCACGGAGCCGTCTTCACCGCCACCGCTCTGGCAGCTTTCGTGGGAACTCTGTGCATGGCACTGTTTGCCAATTATCCCTTCGCCCTGGCACCAGGCATGGGACTGAACGCCTACTTCGCCTACACCGTCGTTCTGGGCATGGGATACAGCTGGAAAGTGGCACTTGCCGCCGTACTGGTTGAAGGTATTATTTTTATCATTCTTTCCCTGCTCAGTGTGCGGGAAGCCATCTTTGACGCCATCCCCTATAACCTAAAAAAGCCGTCAGCGTTGGAATCGGTCTTTTCATCGCTTTTATCGGCCTTCAGAATGCGAAGATCGTCATCGGCGGTTCCACTTTGCTGAGCCTGTTTTCCATCGATGACTACAATGTAATCTTACAGCAAAATGCCACCGTCAACGGCACAGAATATGTAGCCTGCAGCATGAGCGACGCGGGAATCACTGTACTTCTGGCTGTGATCGGCATCATTATCACTGGAATTCTGGTTGCCAAAAACATCAAAGGAAATATCCTCTGGGGAATTCTGATCACCTGGCTGCTCGGAATTATCTGCCAGTTCGCAGGGCTTTATGTTCCAAATGCTGCTCTTGGCTACTATTCCCTGCTTCCGGATTTCAGCAATGGAATCTCCATTCCAAGCCTGGCACCCATCTTCGCCCAGTTCAGCCTGGAAGGTGTTCCTATCCTGGAATTTATCGTCATCGTATTTGCCTTCCTGTTTGTGGATCTGTTTGACACCCTCGGAACCCTGATTGGTGTCTCTTCCAAGGCGAATATGCTGGATGAAAACGGAAAACTTCCGAGAATCAAAGGTGCTTTGCTGGCAGACGCTGTGGCTACCACAGCCGGCGCAGTTCTTGGTACCTCCACCACAACTACTTTTGTGGAGAGTGCTTCCGGAGTCACGGAGGGCGGACGCACCGGTCTCACTGCTATCACCACTGCCATCCTGTTTGGACTGTCCTTATTCCTGTCCCCGATCTTCCTGGCAATTCCTTCCTTTGCCACGGCTCCGGCCTTGGTAATCGTCGGATTCTATATGCTGGGGGCTGTGACTGATATCAATCTTTCTGATCCGACAGAAGGAATCCCTGCCTTTATCTGCATTGCGGCAATGCCTTTCTTCTACAGCATATCAGAAGGTATCTCCATGGGAGTAATCTCCTATGCAGTCATCAACCTGCTGACCGGAAACCGGAAAAAGATCAGCATCGTCATGTATATCCTGGCAGTCCTGTTCATTTTAAAATATCTGCTGATCTGATAAAACAAAGAAAAACTTTTTTCTGAAAAGGAAAATCCGGCCGGGCCCGCCCATTCACTGCGGGCCCGGTTCTATTTCCAAATAAAGATAAAACTGAGGTGACCGAAAATGAAAAATCTGCAGCTTCGCAACTCTCTTCTGCTGCTTTTAACCGCTACAATCTGGGGAGTGGCTTTTGTAGCGCAAAGTGTGGGAATGGACTATGTACAGCCTTTCACCTTCAATGGAATCCGCTCCATCATCGGAGGCCTAGTCCTGATTCCCTGTATCTTCTTATTAAACCGCCTGAAAAGCCCTTCCGAACCCATCCAAAAATCATCCTCACGCCCCTTACTGGCCGGCGGAATTCTCTGCGGCCTGTGTCTTTTCGCGGCCAGCAGCTTTCAACAATTTGGAATTAAATACACCACCGTGGGAAAGGCCGGTTTTATCACTGCCTGCTATATTGTCATCGTTCCGATTCTGGGACTGTTTCTGAAAAAAAAGTGCAGTCCGCTGATCTGGGTCAGTGTACTGCTTGCTCTGGTGGGATTATATTTTCTGTGTATGTCCGGCTCCATCAGCCTTGGGCTGGGCGACTTGCTTGTGCTGATCGGTGCTTTTTTGTTCTCCATCCATATCCTGGTGATTGATCACTATTCCCCCCTGGCAGATGGAGTCCAGCTGTCCTGCATTCAGTTTTTCGTATGCGGTGTTCTCTCCCTGATCTGTATGTTCCTGTTTGAGACACCGGATCTGTCCATGATTCTGATGGCATGGCTTCCCATCCTATATGCCGGCGTTCTCTCCTGCGGAGTCGCCTACACATTGCAGGTGGTCGGCCAAAAGAACATGAATCCCACCGTAGCCTCTCTGATTCTGAGCATGGAGTCTTGCATCTCTGTTCTGGCAGGATGGCTCATCCTGGGACAGGCACTCAGCAGCAGGGAACTTCTGGGCTGTGTACTCATGTTCGCCGCAATCATACTGGCACAGATTCCGGTGCGAAAATAAAACTCAATGCCTGCTTGTGCGAGCACAGCAGCTGCTCATCAGGCACACCAAAAAATGGGATGGCCTTGCGGTCATCCCATAATCTGATTAATGATATTCCAAAACTCATATACCAGTGTCTGTGCCGGAAATTTCTGCCTCGCTGTATGCTCCCACTGCATTTTCTCCAGGATCTGACGTGGCGGAGAATACGCCCCACAACAGAACAGCAGCTATACCCAAGGCAAGCGCTGCAGACATACCCGATTGTATCTCTTTTTCTTCCCATCAGTTTCACCGGAAGAAAACTGCTCACCGTTTCCTTTTTCCTGATAAATTTTTCTCCCGTCATTTTTACTTTCCATACAATATTCCATATTCACATCCGCATTCATTGTGCTTTCCCTCTTTCATTCCCGTTTCGATTCTTTTTTCTTATTCGCTCGGTTTTATAACTGAACCCCTGAGTTTTTGTATCGAATCGCTATTTATTTATATCACAAAAGTTTTGAAAAAGAAAGCACCAATTTATGACAAGTCGTGCTCAGATATTTTTCTCAATTTTTTTAACTGTATTTTTACAAATCACCCAACTTATCCTCATGCCGGAAGCTCCCCAAGCAAATATTCGCGGAACTTCTCCTTAGCCTCATGATATTTTCCTCTGCTCACAGAGATCTTCTGACCACTGAACAGAAGTATGTTTTCCACCGTAAAGTTCTCGATAAAATTCATGTTCACCAGATAACTTTTGTGGCATCTCAGAAAGTTTGACGGGAGCATCTGCTCCAGATCATCCAGCTTAATATAAACGGAACATCGCTTCTCTTCTCCCACAAAAGTCGCAACTCGTTTGTGGCTCTCCACATACTGCAATTCATTACATGGAATGCGGCAAAACATTCCTTTTTCCATCACAACAACCGCTTTCTCATCCTGGGGCGGAAGATGACGTTCTCCCCATCTGAGTGCTGCAAATAAAGCCTCTAAAGTGACAGGTTTATGGATAAAATAGGATGGTTCACTCTCAAAAATCTTCTCGATATCCTCTGGATTTTCACTCATGAATACAAGCGGTATGCTTCCACATTTCTTTCTGATATTTTCCGCTGCCTGAATCCCCTTGTGATCACCGAATGCCAGATCCATAAAGACGAGATCCGGCAAGGAACGAATGTCAAAAGCCATCGTCTGCAGATGTCTTTCTTCACAGAAGACCCGAATCTTTCCCTTTACTTCCGGTAAAGTCTTCAGAATGTGCAGAAATTTTCTTGCCTCATTTTCTTCGTTTTCACATATCCATATCTTCTTCATAACCATATTTCTATGCAATTCTCCCTATTTTATCCGATATTGAAGTTCATTTTATCCCTCTGTACCACATCATTTCAATAATTCTGCACTAATAGACACTTTATTGTAACCAATAACCACTTTTTACAGATATTTGAATCGTAAAAATTCACTTTCAAAAGTGGCTTTCTTTTCCTTCCACATTCTTTTTTTTACATAAACATCCATTTTTTCGTCACTAATTGCCATTTTTTTAGTAATAGTTCCATTGTCTTATCTCGGCCAATTTCGTATAATATTGATGTATGTAAAATCATACCTATCTTGTTACGATTGAGGAGGCGTTTCATGCGGGTAAAAAAATTTCTTTTCTATTTCTGTTTTCTTTTTTACCAGTTAATGATTCTTTGTCAAATTTATCTTCACCGCTACAAAGTGGGAAATTTCTGGGGAATGGTCTCCTCTTTGATTATTTTTGCCGCGATTGCGTGCATCGTTTTCTCTTTCTTTTCACTGGTCAAAGAAATACAATTAAATGCAAAAGCAGAAGTGGATCTCTACATCCTTCGTCAGCAGGAAGAACTTCAGTCCAAACAGACACAGCTTCTTCAGCACAGAAAAAAGGACACTCTCTGTTTTCAGAAAGAGATTCTGGATTCTCTGGAACAGCTCCAGGCATATCTCCAGGAAAAAGATATTGACAATGGCCAGCTTTGTTTCCAGCAATTGACAGAAAACTTTCAGCATGTCCGTTTCCGCCCCTGCTGTTCGGACAGTTTAATCAGTGCCATTTTGGACAGTAAAAAGAAAGCAGCCTCTGAAGATGGCATTCAGGTTACTTATCAGATCATACTTCCCAGAGAGTGTGAAATGATTCATACCTCATTGAACACCATCTTTTTTAATTTGTTGGATAATGGAATCGAAGCCTGCCGCCGTCAGAAGGCTTCGCACCCTTTTATACAGGTAACCTCAAAAATCAGTGGAGAATTTTTGATTATACATATGATAAATTCCAAATCGGAGAATGAACGTTTCTCCCACAATACCGTGAAAAAAGACGCTCTCTCCCATGGGCTTGGACTTTCCATCATTGAAGAAATCACACGGGAAAGAGACGGTTCCTGTGAGTGGATCGACCATGGCACCACCTTTGAATCGACCGTGATGCTTCGCTGCTCCAGCCTGCAGGAAACTCCGTCTGAAACATCCAAAGGAGCGAAATAAATGAATCTTACCATTTTCAGCCACTGTATCATTCTGGCCTTTTACATTTGTGCCGTTACTTATTTTTACTGCCGGATCCTGACCCCGAAAAAACACATTAAAAATCCTTATCTGGCCAGTGTCCTTCTCATGTCTCCGGACCTTCTGGTATGTATATATAACTACCACGATGTCACGTATATTCACTGGCTGATGATTATGCTTCCTTTATTTTTTCTTTTTCAGGATTCCATCCGAAAGCGGATTACCTGCTATGTTACGGTTTATCTGATCCTGATGTTCAGTGAACTCTTTGGATTTTTTATCTCCTGTACGCTGATTTCTCTTACTCTTGGCAGAATTGTTCTGCCCGCCGAAGTGACAAACGGTCAGGCCATCCTGTCTTCTCTATGTATTATTTTTTCCGGCATGGTACTGATCTGGATAACTTTTTCTTATATTATCAAACTCTTTCAATACCTAAAGATGAACACCTTATTTTTGATCGGTTTGCCGGTTATCCTGTGCACCATCGTACATATCCTCGTAGAAGACAGCAGCTGGGGATATTTGATCATCGCTTTATTTATCCTTTGTTATTTCTTCTTACATAAAGGCTTCCAAAATATGAGAAAACAAGAAATCGAACGCCGTCAAAGAGAAAAGCAAAGCCTAATCATCGAAAAGCAGCTGGCTTTTTCAAAAGATCTGGAAAAAGAATACCGGGAGCTTCGAAAATGGAGCCATGACATTGACAATCACATTCTGGCTCTTTCTTATCTGATGCAAAAAGAAAAATATGAAGACTGTATCAATTATATAGAACACATAAAGGAGAATGCACATGTTAAAGATTGCAATTTGTGAGGATAATCCCATCCACGCACAACATCTTAGGGATTTACTGAAACTTCATATGGCTCAGCCCTATGAGACGGCAGTATTTGCCTCGGCTCAGCATTTCTGGGATACTTTCCATGAAAAACAGCAGTCTTACGATATCGTTTTCATGGATATTGAACTGAGCACAGAAGCAGAGAACGGTATCTCGCTGGCTCAGAATATTAACCATGTATCTCCCAACACACAGATTATTTATATCAGTCAGTACCTGGAGTATGCCTCGCCGGTATATGAGACAAAGCATGTCTATTTTATCAGCAAAGAACAAGCTGATGCCTACCTTCCCAAAGCTTTGCAGACAGCCATTCAGAACCTGACAGACATCCAAAATCAATATCTGCATTTCCGCCAGAAAAAAAGTCCCTGCCAGGTACTTCAAAGTGATATTCTGTACATGGAGCGAGTTCTCAGAACCACTTCCATTTACACTCGAACCCAGGAGAACCCTTTCATCACCGCTGAGAATCTCTCTTCTCTGCTGGAACGTCTCGCCCCGGTCTTTGTCTTGTGTCACAGAAGTTATGCTGTGAACCTGAAAGCCGTCCGAACGTTCAACCGGGAACAGATCATCCTCTTTGATGGACGGGAAGTTCCCATGGGGCGGACTCACTATGAACAATTCAAGAAAGATTTCGCGAAATTAAGCTGAGGTGTCAATCTATGAAACGTAAGAAAATTGCATTTTTCTTCTTTTTTTCCGTTTATCAAATCGGAACTTTAGTCATGATGAGTATTCAAAAATATTCTCCTGAAAACTTCTCCTACACCATCATGATGATATTTGTATACTGTCTTGGGCAATTCCCCTCTCTTCTTCTCTTTTTCTCACTGGTAAAAGAAATCTTTCAGGACGCAAAATTAGAGGCTGATTTGAAGATGCTGGAACAGCAGCAGGCTCTCCGGGAAAGACAATTACTCGCACTGCAAAAAAGGAAAAATGCTACCCAGAATTTTCAGGAGAAGATTACCAGGAAACTGGCCTATCTCGACCATTGTCTGGAAGAAAAAAATTATGAGGAAGCCTTGTCCTGTTATCAGAAATTATCTCTGGATTTTCAGAAAGTGCGTTTTCGTCCCTGCTGTTCAGACAGCCTGATCAATGCCATTTTGGACAGTAAGAAACTCACCGCACAGGAGCATCATATTCAGGTAAATTACCAGATTTTCCTGCCGGAAGAAATGGAACTGATCTCCTCCTCTTTGAGCTGTATCTTCTTCAATCTTATGGATAACGGAATCGAAGCCTGTCTCAAATCCGGCAATTCCCCGCTTTTCATACAGTTATCCACCCGGGTAAACGGAGACTTCATCATTATCCACATGATAAACTCCAAAAGCTGTGAAGAGTCCTTCAACCATAAAACCTCAAAAAACGATTCTCTCGCTCATGGGTACGGACTTTCTATCATTGAGGAGATTGCCAGGGACAACGACGGTTCCTGCGAATGGACCGATCACGGAACTACCTTTGAGTCTACTGTCATGATCCGTGGCCGTACACAGGAATCGCCCGCCGGCAAAATATGACCACCTGATTTCACTTACGGAGGATTTTCCCATGACTATTTATTCCATCAGCTATACCTTGACTTCTTTTTTCTACCTGTGGGCTCTCACCCATATTTATTTTAGTTTTCTCTCACCCAAACAGACCATTTCACATCCCCGGCTTCTCTGTTGTCTTCTCCTGTCTCCCATGGTTGTTCTGACGATGATCCAGCACTATTATCTGCGCATCTCCGTCTGGCTGATCATGCTGTTTCCATTGTTTCTCTTTCTGGATTCCTGGAGAAGGAGAATCGCCTGCTATGTGACTGCTTATCTGATCTTGCTGCTCAATGAATCTATTTGCTACGCCCTGGCCTATATGGCTGCCTTCAGTATCACAAAGCAGGATTATCAATGGATTTCCCCCATCGATTCCATGCCCCGCGCAGTTCTTCCCACAGCCATTCTCACCATTCTGACGGGTATCCCTCTGGTACTCATACTCGTTCATTATGGAAAAGTCTGGTTCTGCTATATAAAAACTACCACTCTGCTTATGATCGGCCTTCCCATTGTGCTGAGTCTTATTCAGGAAATTCCCATATGTTCCGGAAAGATCTCTCACTTATTTATTATTCCTCTATATTCCCTGTGTATTTTCTCGCTGATTGCAGGTTTTCGCAGAATGCACCGCCAGGAACTGCTCCGAAAAGAACAGTATCCACAGACAAGCCAGTATATCAAATCAATATTAAAACATTTATAGGAGGTTCCCATGGATTTAATCACCTTAAGTTATCTCATATCCTGCGTTTACTATGTCGGAGCAGTCTCTTACCTCTACAGCAATCTTATGACTGCCAAGCCATCCATCAAGCGTCCTTTTATCCTGACCGCCCTCCTTTTGACTCCTATGTTTGTGGTTATTCTGATCGACTATCACTATATTGGAATGTTTTTATGGATCTTTATCATTTTCCCCTTATTTCTCTATCAGGATCCATGGAAAAAACGTTTCACCTGCTATATCACTATCTATCTGATTATGCTGGTCAATGAATTATTAGCCGTGATGGTTTCTTATTTCCTGATCTCGCTCCTGTCGGAAAAGGGAACCGTCTTAACAAGCCTAAACAGTTCCCCGATTACCGCCATTCCCACTTCCATACTGACTGTCCTTTTTGGAACTTTCCTGACACGGCTTTTTGTAACCTCTTTAAAACCTTGGTTTTCCCATATCCATTCCAGTACTCTTGCCCTTCTGGGATTACCTCTGGTTATTGTCACTCTCATGGAAATTCCTTACTTTGTCAACTCCTTTTCACCGCTTTTGATCGCACTGTTTTTTCCACCGTGCTATGCCTTGCTTCTCTTTGGCTTTCGCAGAATGCACCTTCAGGAATTGCTTCGAAATCAACGCTTCAATCGTCTTCTGCTCATAGAGAAACAGATCCTCTACTCCAAAGAATTAGAAAAAGAATACCAGAAGCTCCGGCGATGGAATCACGACATCGACAATCACTTTCTCGCCCTTTCCTATCTGCTGCAGCATGAAAAATATGAGGAAAGTTCTGCCTATATCAAAGACATTCTGCAGAAGAAAAACTGATCGACATTTTTTCTATTTTTTCTTGTCAGAGTAGCTCTTCGCCCTTTATAATATATTATATATAATCTGTTATCTGCATTTTGACAACAGACTCATGCCTTGTCAGGCAAGTTTTGAATTTGGGGTAAAGGGGAAAATTATGAAAGTAAAAGAAATGTTTAATCCATCCGACATGACCGTCGGAAAACCATGGGAAAAGATTGTAATTTTCACAGTTCCCATGTTAATCGGCAACATTGCCCAACAGTTATACAATACCGTTGACAGTATTGTGGTTGGAAATTTTATCGGTGACAATGCACTGGCCGCTGTGGGCAGTGCCAATCCCATCTTAAATCTTCTTCTGGTCTTATTCATGGGAATCTCTGTAGGCGCCAATGTCATGGTTTCCCAGTATTTCGGTGCCCGTCAGAGGGAAGAACTTTCCAAAACCATCGGCACCTGTATCACTCTGACAGCCATTGCCACTGTGATTATCATGGCTGTGGGCTCTTTGATCACCATGCCGCTGCTGCGTTTTTTAAATACACCGGAATCTATCATTGACTGGTGCGCCTCCTATCTGCGGATTCTGCTCCTGGGAATCGGAGGTGTGGCATATTACAATATTTTGTGCGGAATCTTAAGAGGTATCGGCGATTCTTTTTCCGCTCTCCTCTATCTTTTGATCGCCACCGTCATCAATACCATTCTGGATGTCTGGTTCGTCGCAGGACTGAACATGGGCGTGGCAGGCGCTGCCCTGGCCACAGTCATCGCCCAGGTCACTTCCAGTATCCTCTGTCTGTGGAAACTTTGCCGTATGACACAATATTTTGATCTGAAAATTTGTTATCTGAAGCCAGGCCGCAGATACAGTATTGATATGATCCGCCTCGGTCTCCCTTCAGGGCTCACCCAGGCAATTTTCTCCATGGCATTGGTGGTTGTCCAGTCTTTGACCAATAGTTTCGGGGAGATGGTAATTGCGGCAAACGTCATTTTGATGCGTGTAGACGGTTTTGCCATGATGCCGAATTTTTCCTTCGGAACTGCTATGACCACCTACGCCGGACAGAATGTGGGGGCCAACCGTTATGACCGTGTCACCCAGGGTGCCCGCCAGGGAACTTTTATCGCTGCCGGGACTTCCGCCGTGATTACTCTTCTGATCCTTCTGTTCGGCAAACCTCTCATGGGAATCTTCACCGATACCCGGGAACTTGTCAACTTAAGCTATCAGCTGATGATGATTCTCGCCGTGGGATACATTGCCATGGGTGTGACACAGAGTCTGTCCGGCGTTATGCGCGGTGCCGGTGACACTATGACTCCCATGTGGATTTCCATTGTGACTACCGTTATTATCCGGATTCCTATTGCTTATGGAATTTCCTATCTCACAAGGACGCCAGAACTTCCTCACGGGCATTACACCTGTGTGTGGGTATCCCTCCTGATCTCCTGGGTACTTGGCGCACTAATTACCACCTTCTTTTACCGGAGAGGCAATTGGAAGACAAAAGGATTGCATCAAAACAATTAAAATCATCACTGTGTGCAGAGCATTCATTCAATAGGGAACCGACACCCGCCGCTGGTATAAGTTTGTCACTCACCGCCTGTAGAGGCGGGAGTCTTCCCTATCTGACAAAATCATTTGCTCACATTCTCTTTTTCTAAAACCTTCTGAAGTTCTTCCACAGAATATCCTCTTTGAATTAACTGCAGAATTTTTCTTCGTTCTTCCGCTCTTCCTTCGTCTTTTCCCTCCAGCTTTCCTTCCAACTTTCCTTCTGTTTTCCCTTCGGCTTTTCCTTCTTCTCTTGCATCCATAAGCATATCATTCAATCCTTTAAACATATTCACCGTCCCCTTTCCTGCTGTCTGTCTATTTTTCTTTAACTTTTCCAATTCTTTGTTCTCTGAAAACACGCTGATCAAATCATAGGCTTCCTCTGCTAATTTTGATAAGCCTTCTTTCTCTTTAACAGCAAATCTTCGCAGTTTTTCTTTATCATCCGCATTTTGCAGAAAGCCAAACACTAATCTCAAATCTGTCTGAAATCGCTCTATGTAAGGATAACTTCCCTCCTCAATCAAATATAATGGATAGTCGGCAACAAATTTCCGCATCTGCGGCGGCAAAGCATCCAGTTCCAGCAATTCCTGAAGACTCCTGGCCCCATCCCAGTGTTTGCCAAAATATAAAACGATGGTTATCACCGGCCAAAAACGATCTGCCTTAGAAATCCCAGACAAAAATTCCTTCCCCGATAAGTCCTTTTTCTTCCGATGTTCTCTCCTTTTGTCTTGAAGCTGCTGCTCATACCTTCCCACGTCATATTCCATTACCCGAATTGGCATTGTATAATCCACCTGACTTTGCTCTTCCACACTAATCACCACAAACTGTGCCTTATAAACCACTTTTCGGGTTAGATCCTGATATCTCCGAAAATATTTCTTCTCTCCTGTATAGATCTGTGTGCTATCCATCTCCTGGACATCCTCCGGATGAATAACCATTTCCCCTTCAAAGCAATGTCCATTAATCAGGTCCGCGAAACCGCTTGGATCTCTCAGATAAATCGCTGCCATCACATCTTTTTTCGACATACGTCCTCCTCTCCGTCAGACGCAGGCCCTGCTTTGCCTTGATTATAGAAAACTTTATAAAAAATTGCAAACCATATTAAAAAAGCTCTGCATCTGGCTCTATTTATTTTTTCGTTGGATTTAACTGGCCGAATGGCCTTTAGAAAACCGATACCGGTTTTAGAACAAAGATAGTATATCACAAACTCAGCAATTTTCCTACTGTATTTCTCACAGAGAAAAGCAGGCAGGTATGACTTGGTATGCGTCACGCCTGCCTGCTTTTCTATAAAATTTATGCCAGCCCTGGAAACAGAACTAAGATCAAAGTTGTCACAGCTGTGGAGAAAATAGAAATTGCTATATTACATACAGCCACATGTTTATACCCTTCCTTAAAAGATACACCCGCGGAGGCCATGGAAATGATTACAGCTCCTGTGTATGGCATACACTCAAAGGTCGTAGTAGCAATCACGGCTGTTCTGTGAATTGCACCTGCCGCAAGAGCACCGCTCTCCACCGAAGGCAAAACCATCGGCAATCCCAACTGAACTGCCGCTGGCGGTGACGTGGTGAGAAGCACAAATACGACAACTGCCAAAGTTCCCACCACAAGAGGATTTCCATTCATTCCTGCCACCGCATCCATGATATCCGTAAATGCTGAACTCTCCTGAAGCACAGTAGCAAATCCCATTAAAGACGCCAACTGAAAAAATACAACACAGCCGCTGGAAATACCATCGTTGAGCATTCCAAAGACTTCTTTTACTCCTTTATTCGGCAGATACCTGGTCAAAAGAAGAACAGCAATCAGAATACCGGCAGTCAGGCAGATTGTGATATCCAGGCTGAAGATCACAAAAAAGAGGAAAATAACTGCCAGCGGAATCAACGCCAAAAAAAAGTTTGGATACTGTCTGTTTGTATTCTGTTCTACTGTATCTCGATCCATTTCTTCAAAGGTACGCCCTGCACGGATCGCCCGCATAATCACTTTATGCATATAAATAATCCCCAGAACAATTACAATCGCCATATTTACCAGGCCGGGAATCAAAGCAGCTGTGGCAGAAGTTCCTAAAATAGAGGAGGCTGTCAGATTTCCGATGCTCGGAGCTCCCGGTGCCGCCTGCGCCGCAATAGTTCCTCCGTTCATCAAAATTGCCGGAATAAACTCCCTTGGAATATTGGCTGTTCTTGCAATGGAAAACGCAATCGGAATGGTCGCCATCATCACAACAATGCCTGAGACACCTGTCCACGTAAGCAATACACTAACTGCGTTCATCACAATCAATCCCAGAAGAACCATCCGGCTCTGCGATACATCTTGATCTGAAGCCAGCTTATTGAGCAGATAACGGCCCACAGTCTGTGCAGCTCCGGTTTTTTCGTAGATCTTTCCAAATAAAGCACCCAAAACCGCATAGGCAAACCCCACAGACATCCAGTTGGCAATACCTCCCAGATAAGATTCCTTAAATGTGGAAAGCAACGGCAGTCCATTTGTTATCATAACCAGCAATGCACACACCGGAGCCACATAAATATTGGACATTCCCTTATAAACCAGAAGAATCAGAAGAATCATTGAGACAATGATCCCCAAAAGTCCGATCATATTCATAAACGGCTCCTTTCCGCATCCTTCGCACGTAACCGATCCAGGTCTTCACGGACTTTCTTCAACATGTCATCGATCAGCCAGGTATCTCCTGCGACCATATAAAAGTCTGCCTGTTCTTCTGTATTAATAAAATCCGTAATGTGATTAGAAAAGGAAGCATAAAGTTTTCCATGAGCGTTCGCTGTTTTTTTCACATTGGCTATTGCCTCCCGCACAATCGGAGCATCCATCTGTCCGGGAACCCCCAATGCCAGTGCCATGTCCACCCATTGGTTTAAACTTCGCAAATTTTACTGCGTTTACCGCATCTTCGTAAGAATGAACACCTGCAACAAGAATCCCACTTGCTCCCATATCAAGCGCTTTTTTAATTTTCTCTTCATCCACATTCGGTACACGGATCATTGCCGCAGTATCATGAAGTTCACAAGCCCTGACCATTTCCAGGACATCTTTGTGATCAATCAGCCCATGTTCCATATCCATAATCAGAAAATCAAATCCCGTGTACGCAAACATCTCTGTCAGTTCCACACTGGGAAATTGCATAAACGTTCCAATAAATGGTTTTTTACTGTCAATAAGACTTCTCACTGTTTTTTTCATCTAACTCTCCATTCCGCTGCCTCTTCCGGCGGCATAAATAACTCTGTTTCAGACAACATGACTCTACACCGACTGCTTTCTTACCGGCAAATGCACATGGCAATTCTATGTCCGCACACCAAGTTTTCCCACTGCCATACCCTTATTAAATGTCATAAAACGTCTGGTTCTGAAAATGCTGCCCAGTTTCTCTGTATCAGGCAGTTCCGGATTTCTGCTCTGACCAACACAGTAAGAAGTGTACACTTCAATAATTGATGGTTATAGTATATCAAAATGTAATTTATAAGTGAAATTCAATTTAATATTATTTATTTATGAAAAAATATTATATAATACCTCTATAGGGAGGGGATCAAATGACCATAAGCCAAATCTACAATTTTTATATTCTTGCCAAAACGGGAAATTTTACACGTACATCCCAGCAGCTTTATATTACCCAGCCCACACTCAGTAAAAGCATCTCTTCGCTGGAAGATGAGCTGAAAGTCAGACTCATTGACCGTACAACCCGCAATGTAAAACTGACTCCCGCCGGAGAGTGTTTTCTTCAGTCCTGCGAAAAAATTCTGGAGGAATACCAAAGCGGTGTGGACCGCGCGCGGACAGCCGCCGGGCTATTAAAGGGAAATATTAGTTTTGGCCTGCCATCCGAACAATATCAACCTCAGGCAATCCGTTTGCTGCGCAAAATTCATGATAAATATCCGGGAATTAAGACTTTGCTCCACTTTTTCCCCGGCAGTGGTCTGTTAAGAGCCGCTGACCACGGCGGAGTAGATTTCGCGATTGCTTCCGGACGCGCCAGAAATGACAAACTTTCTTATCTGCCCCTTTGCCATCGTGAGGGAGTTGCTGTGCTCCCTTCCGATCATCCCCTGGCCAACCGGACACAGCTTTCTTTTTCTGAATTGAGATATGAAGATATCATTACCATGTCTTATAAAACTTCCAGCGCCGAATTCGATGCCATTGTCGGCCTCGGCATCCAATGTGGTTTCTCTCCTCACGTTGTTCATGAAGCGACCACTATCTCCGAATTGCTTATGTTAGTCGCCGCCGGAAGGGGGGTCTCTGTCCTCAAAGATAACTACCGCGCTGCTACCGGCAATCAGGTAGTCTTCATTCCCCTGAAAGAACATTTCTCCCTGGATGAATGCCTGATATGGCAGGATCGCGGTACACAGCTTCAAAAACTGGTCATAGAACTGGCAGGTGAACTCATAGCAGAAGACTCGCAAGCGAGTCTTGAATGATCCGCCGCTTTCTCAAAACACAGATCAGGCATTGCGATTCGCTACTCACCGCAATGCCTGATCTGTCAAATTAGAATACTGTTTTTTCTTTTTCCAAAACCTCACAAAGCTCCTCCAAGGAATATCCTTCCTTGATTAACTTCAAAATTCTCCTTCTCTCTTCCGTAATTCCTTCCGCTTGCCCTACGGCCCTTGCTTCTCTTTTTGCGATTTCTCTTTCTTCCCATTCCTGCATATATCTGGCCCCCACTTCTGCATCTTCTTTGATTTTTCAGCGAAACTGGCTCTTTAAAAAATTCAGTGATCCCGGTGGGTTCTCTGTTCCCTTTTCCAGAAGAGAAATCAATGCGCCGATTGTATTCTCAATCTCCTCTTTGGAAGATGGAATCAAAGTGTTGTCCATCTTCACAGTCAGGATAATCAACACAATCTCAGCCAGAGCCTCCGGGTCTTCAAAACGGATCTCTCCTGCTTGAATTCCCTGACGGATAATCGCCGCCAAAACGGGTTTTAATTCTGTAATAATATGATTGATGTATTTCTGATGGAGAAAAGATTTCTCCTGTGTGCCGGGGCCTGTATGGTTTTCCGATTTTAGAAATTCCGATGAGGAATTCCGGCAAGCCTGGAAAATCATAGCCATTCTTGTGAAAGGAGAAATCTCCGTCTGATCTGCCAATTCTTTCGCAGTCTGCAGAGGTTTCTCATAATTCCGTTCCACCAGAGCATCCAAAATCGCATCTTTGGATGGAAAATAATAGTAGATGCTCCCTTTGCCAATTCCGGCGGTATGTGCAATCTCACTGACAGAGATAGCCTGAAGTTTCTGATTCTTCAACAATTCCTGAAAGGCGTCCAGGATCTGATTATATTTCAGCTGATTCGCCATATATACCACCTTTTCTATCATAGATTTTGATTATTTTTGAGAATCTAAAGTTAAATATAACATAAGGAAACGGAGAATGCCAACCATAAAAACGCACAAAAAACCGAAAAAAATTTCCCGCAATTTGATCGTATCGATAATTGACCACCAGTCGAAAAGGTGATATTCTATCTTAGAATTCAATATGACCAATGGTCGAATAAATGAAAAACCTGTCGAGAAGGAGGATATTATGACCTACGCAGATATGTTTTCTAAAGTAAAAGGAATGTTTATGGAAGCGGATGTAAGTGATATTCAGGAACACCTGGCATATCAATTCAATATTACCGGCGAGGCACACGGAATCTTCTATGTGGAAGTCAAAGAAGGAAAATTATATGTGGAACCATATGAATATTTTGACCGTGACGCCCTGTTCATCTGTTCCGCGGAAACCCTGTTTAAAATTGCGGAAGGCAAGACCGACCCAGTTCTCGCATTTACCCTTGGAAAATTAAAAGTTGAGGGAAATATAGACAAAGCACTGAAACTCAAAAATCTGATTGACAGCAAAAAGCAGGTGAAAAAAGATGAATAAATTTCTGAAAGGAGCTGCCATACTTCTTGGCACTGCAGCGGCAGCCGAGGCTGGCGGCACTGCTTATTTCTACCGAAGAACCATGAAACGTTACAACGCGAAAGTGGAACGCACCATGAAGATGTCCGGTGTCGACTGGGAACAATATCTCCCTCTCATGCATCAGAGAAGAAAATGGATGATGGAACAGCCTCATGAAGATGTGTGGATACAATCCCGGGACGGACTGAAACTGCACGCTACCTATTTCAAAGGAGAAGAAGGAAATCGTGCTGTCATTTGTTTCCACGGATACACCAGCAGGGGCCTGGATGATTACGGAAGTCTTTCCTGGTATTATCTAAAGCACGGATTTCGAATGCTGCTCCTGGATGAGAGAGCTCACGGCGACAGTGAAGGAACCTACATTGGATTTGGAACCAAAGATCGATACGACGGTCTGGATTGGACCCGATGGATGATTGACAAAATCGGAGAAGACGCACAGATTCTCCTTCACGGCAACTCCATGGGAGGTGCAACCGTCTGTATGATGAGCGGTCTGCAGCTTCCAGAGCAGGTAAAGGGAATTGTCTCTGACTGTGCGTTCACTTCTGCTAAGGAAGTCTTCACCCATGTGCTCCACAGTATGTACCATCTCCCTGCATTTCCCATGATCCAGATCGCTGACAAGCTGAATCGAAAAAATGCCGGCTATGGTCTGGATGACTGCAACGCCGCAAGAGAAGTACAGAAATCAAAGGTACCATTTCTTTTTATCCATGGAGAGAAAGACATTTTTGTTCCCTGCTGGATGTGCGAAGAAATCTATCAAAACTGTGCTTCACCTAAGACAAAACTGATTGTAAAAGACGCGGGCCACGGAGAAAGTTACTTTAAAGATGCAACAGCATACGAGCAGGCCCTGGATTCATTTATCGGAGGAATAATGAAATGATGAGAACAAGAAAAGGACATAAAGTGTATCCGCTGACAGTCGCACAGAAATTTCATCTTTACTATCTTCCCTTCTGTCCCACGGCAGCTGTCCTCAATATCGGAACAAGTCTGACCATTGAAGTGGAACTGGACTGGGAACTGCTGGCAAAATCCATCAACAAAGCTTATGAGCGAAGTGAAGGAATGCGCATTCGTTTTGCCAAAGACAAAGAAGGTACCTATTATCAGTATGTGGAAGATCCTGAAGAAAAAGAGATTGAATTCGTAGATTTCTCCGGCAAAACTTTGGAAGAAGCACAAGCAGTGATGCAGCAGTGGACCACGGTTCCTTTTAAAATGGAAGACTCTCCTATGACTAAGGTTGTCATGATCAAAATGCCAGACGGATTCAATGGAATTTATTTTCTGGGACATCACATGGTAGTGGACGCACAGTCTTTGATCTGTTTTTTGAAAGATATCATCGAACTTTACTGCAACGCCAAATACGAAGGAGTTCCTTATCCCAAGGATATGGCTTCTTATATTGAACAGCTTCAAAAAGATCTGGCCTATGAGGCGGGAAGCAAGGCACAAAAACGTGACATCGAATACTTCCAGAAAGAAATCGAAAAAGGAGAACCTATCTACAGCGGTATCCATGGAAGAGACAAGCTGGAAGCCGCCCGGACTATGTTCAAGAATCCGCAGCTGCGCACCGCGTTCAACGCGTCTGATGACACAAAATCTGCACTGGACATCTTCCATCTGGAGGCCGAGCCAACCAAGCGTCTGATGGATTTCTGCGAAAAATATCACGTATCTCTGGCATGTCTTCTTCTCATGGGACTGCGTACTTACTTCCAGAAAATGAATGGTTTCGAGGATGTTTCCATCAACAACGCGATCGCAAGAAGAGCTACTTTGAAGGAAAAGAAATCCGGCGGAACCAGAATTCACTCCTTCCCAATCCGCACCATCTTTTCAGAAGATATGACATTTATCGATGGTGTTTACGCAATCCGTGATAAGCAAAATGAGATCTTCCGCCATGCGAACTATGACCCAACCGCATATTTCGCATATCGTTCGAAAATCTATCCGCAGCCTCATGCCGGACTGACCTATGAAGCAATCTCACTGACCTATCAGCCTATGACACTGCAGGAGAACGGGCTGACACAGTTGGGCGACATCCGTTATAAGACAAAATGGTATCCCAACGGCACCTGCCCTCAGGGAATGTACCTGACTGTCATGCACCGTCCGGAAGACAACGGGCTGGACTTCAATTTCGAACACCAGATAAAAGCCGTATCTAGAGAAGAATTGGAATATCTGTACTACTACCTGTGTAAGATCATGTTCAAGGGTGCTGAGAACCCGGATCTGTCTATCGGCGACATCATCAAACTCGTGTAAAAAGGAGAAAAATTATGTTTGAAAAATTAGTAAATATTATCTGTAATTATGTGGAAGTAGAACCGGAAAATGTACATCCGGAATCTCGTTTTATGGAAGATCTCGGCTTCACTTCTTTTGATTTCATGAGCATGCTGGGTGAAATCGAGGATGAATTTGACGTGGAAGTAGAGCAGGAAGAAGCCTCCAACATCCGCACTGTGCAGGAAGCCGTTAATTACCTCGAGACTTTGGTTTCTGAGAATTAGTTCCGTTTTGGAAGAAAGGTAGGAATTCTTATGCTTTTCAGTACTGTCCGCGAAATTCTGATTCATACTGAGCAAAAATACGGCCCGGAAGACGCAATCCGTTATAAAAAGAGTAAAAATGAAATTGAATCCAAAACTTATACACAGCTAAGAGAAGACAGTGAGAGCTTTTCCTGTGTCTTAAAGGATCTGGGCGAACAGGGAAATCACATCGCCGTTATCGGAGCGACTTCTTATCCCTGGCTCGTGACGTATTTTGGAACCGTCAACAGTGAAAGTGTCATCGTTCCGCTGGATGTCAATCTCCCGGCAGAAGATGTATGTGATCTGATTGCGCGCTCTGACTCTACTGTACTTGTCTATGACGAAGTGCGAAAAGATGTGGCCAGTCTGGCAAAGGAACGTTGTCCGAAATTAAAGGTTATAATCTCCATGCAAAAAGAGAGTCACGATAATCAGGCCTATGCTTTCTGGCCTCTTCTGCGTGAGCACCAGGGAATCTGTGACACCATCCCCAGTCCGGATCAGCTGTGTACTATTATGTTCACTTCCGGCACAACTGGAAAGAGCAAAGGTGTCATGCTGACCCATCGGAACGTGGCAGAAAATGCCACCTGCCTGGATATGAAGATTCCGGAGAGAACCGTGCTTCTCTCTGTACTTCCCATCCACCATGCCTACTGCCTGAGTATGGACATCCTAAAAGGAATCTCTCTCGGGGCAATTATCTGTATCAATGATTCTCTGATGCGGGTTGCGAAAAATATCAAACTGTTCAAACCGGAAATGATCCTGATGGTTCCTCTGATGATTGAGACCATGGCAAAGAAATTGGAAGAAGCCTCTCTTCTTCCTGCCAAAATCGTCAAAAGCCAGGTATTCGGAAAACAGTTCCATACCATCTGCAGCGGCGGAGCTTATCTGGATCCTGCCTACATTGATTTATTCAACAAATATGACATCACCATTTTGCAGGGCTATGGAATGACTGAATGTTCTCCGGTGATCAGCACTACCGTAAGCTGGAACATCCGTAAGGACGCGGTCGGACAGCTGATTCCCAACTGCGAGGCAAAAACCGTGGACGGTGAGCTCTGGGTAAAAGGAAGCAGTGTCATGCAGGGATATTACAAAATGCCGGAAGAGACCGCAGAAACTCTCGAAGATGGCTGGCTGAAAACAGGCGACCTGGGTTATGTGGACGAGGATGGTTTCGTCTATCTCACCGGCCGCAAGAAAAATCTGATTATCACCAAAAACGGGGAAAATGTATCCCCTGAAGAACTGGAGAATGTTCTGAGCACAAACCGTCTGGTAGGTGAAATCCTCGTCAGAGAGAAAAATGGTGTGATCGAGGCAGAGATCTATCCGGATCCGGACTATGTGAAGAAGAAGCGTATCAAAGATGTGCGGGCGGCTCTTCAGGATATGATTGATGCCTACAACAAAACTGCCGCACCCCAGAAGAAAATTTACAGCCTGGTTGTCCGGGATACAGAATTCGAGAAGACAACCACAAGAAAAATCAAGAGATTTTAACCTTCAAAATTTTATATTTTGTTTCCTCCAAGACAGAGAGTCCCCTTGGTGTTCTCCGGTATTTTCCGTTCTAACACCAAGGGGGCTTTCTTTCACATATCAGTCCAGAGCTTTCCTCATGGATTTTACATATTCCCTCACCGGTTCCACACATGCTTCTTGATATTTTCCACACAATTTTACGATGGCACTGCCGACAATCACACCATCGGCATATTTACTCATCTCTTTTGCCTGTTCCAGTGTGGAAATTCCAAAGCCGACCGCACAAGGGATCTCTTTCACCTGCTTCACCAGCCTCACCATTCCCTGCACATCCGATGTGATTTCAGACCGTTCCCCGGTGACTCCCATTGAGGAGACACAATAGACAAAGCCTTCTGCCTGCTCGGCAATCATGGAAATTCTCTCATGGGATGTGGGCGCAATCAAAGAGATGAACGCAAGCCCGTATTCCCGGCAGACACTGGCAAACTCTTCCTTTTCCTCATAAGGGATATCCGGAAGAATCAGCGCATCCATCCCCGCTTCCACTGCCTTTTTTACAAACTTTTCGATGCCGTAGGAGAACACCACATTCGCATAGGTCATAAACGCAAGAGGAATCTGAGTCTGGCTGCGCAGTTCTTCTACCATGTCAAATACTTTGTCCGTTGTCACACCGCCGGACAAAGCCCGGATATTGGCCGCCTGAATTACAGGCCCTTCTGCTGTGGGATCTGAAAATGGAATTCCCAATTCAATCAGATCTGCTCCGGCTTCTTCCATAGCCAGAACCAGCTTCTTCGTCACTTCCAGGGACGGATCCCCACAGGTGATAAACGGTATAAATGCTTTTTTCCCCTTAAATACGTTCTCTATTCTATTCATATATATCCTCCCCGCGATATCTGGCAATGGCTGCACAGTCTTTATCACCTCTGCCTGAAATATTAATTACCATAATCTGATCTTTTCCCATGGTAGGCGCCAGTTTTTTCGCATAGGCGACCGCATGGGCACTCTCGATTGCCGGAATAATTCCCTCAGTTCTGGACAGATACTCAAAAGCATCCACTGCCTCATCATCTGTGACTGCCACATATTCCGCCCGTCCCGTATCATATAACCATGCATGTTCCGGCCCCACTCCCGGGTAATCCAGACCTGCAGAAATGGAGTATACCGGAGCAATCTGTCCATATTCATCCTGACAGAAATAAGACTTCATTCCATGGAAAATCCCCAGACTTCCTGTGGAAATCGTCGCCGCCGTCTCAGCCGTGTCAATGCCGCGTCCTGCTGCCTCACAGCCAATCAGACGCACACTTTTATCTTCAATAAAATGATAGAAAGCTCCGATGGCATTGGAGCCTCCGCCCACACAGGCAAGAACCGCATCCGGCAGGCGTCCTTCTTTTTCCATCAGCTGCTCTTTGATCTCCCTGGAAATCACGGACTGAAAATCCCGGACAATCGTAGGAAATGGATGCGAGCCCATACAGGAACCCAGTACATAATGGGTATCATCAATCCTTTTGGTCCACTCTCTCATGGTCTCTGAGACCGCATCTTTCAATGTGGCAGTTCCGGTAGTGACCGGGTGTACTTTTGCTCCCAGAAGTCTCATACGATACACATTCAGAGCCTGTCTTTTCGTGTCTTCCTCTCCCATAAAGACTTCACATTCCATATCCATCAAAGCTGCCGCTGTTGCGGTTGCCACGCCATGCTGTCCGGCTCCCGTCTCGGCAATGACACGGGTCTTTCCCATCTTCTTTGCCAGCAGAACCTGTCCCAGCACATTGTTGATTTTATGTGCTCCGGTATGGTTCAAATCCTCTCTTTTCAGATAAATTTTCGCTCCGCCCAGATCCTCTGTCATTCTTCTGGCGTAATACAGTCTGGACGGTCTGCCGGCATACTCGTTCAACAATTCCTGGAGCTCCCGGTTAAAATCCGGATCATTTTTATAATGATTATAAGCTTCCTCCAGTTCCAGAACCGCATTCATGAGAATTTCCGGAATATACTGTCCTCCATGAATTCCAAAACGTCCTTTGCTCATTTTTCTATTCTCCTCTTATCCTTTTATTTTTCGGACCGCCTCCACGGCTGCCCGGATTTTCTGTGCATCTTTTCTGCCATTTTTCTCCACACCGCTGCTCAGATCTACAGCCCAGGGCTTCGCTGTGTGAACTGCCCGGACAAGATTCTCCGGTGTCAGTCCCCCTGCCAAGAAAAATGGCCGCTCCATATTTTTTATCAAATTCCAGTCAAATGATTCACCGGTTCCTCCGCTTCCATGGTCCAGCAAAACCCAGTCTGCCTCACTTCTTCGCGCAGCTTCCACATCTTTCTCCGTGGCAATGGAAAAAGCCTGTATGACCGGCGCATCCGTCAGCTTCCGAAGTCTTTGCAGATAAAAGGCATCTTCCTGTCCATGGAGCTGTATCGCCCGAATGGTTCCTTCGTTTGCCATCTTGGCCGGAAGGAACGGCGGCGCGTTCACAAAGACTCCCACCGGAAGTATCTCAGGTTCCAGAAGCCTGACCAGCCTCTCCACCTGATCTTTGCTGACATTGCGGCGGCTTTTGGGATACTCCACAATAAACCCGCAGTAATCCGGTCTCGCCTCATTGATACTCCGGATATCTTCTTCTGTCGTCAGACCACAGATTTTTATTCTAGTCATACAGTACCGCCTCTTAATTCTTCCAGCATTTTCTTCTTGTCGGAGGCGCGCATCAAAGTCTCTCCGATAAGCACCGCATCTGTGCCATTTTCATAGAGTTCTCTCATGTCCTGGGCTGTGCGTATTCCACTCTCGGACACAAAAGGGATTTCCCTGGGAACCATCTGCCGGAGCCGGATACTGTTTCGGATATCCACCTGAAAATTCGTGAGATCCCGGTTGTTGACTCCGACAATACGGGCATCACTTTTGAGTGCCCTCTCCACTTCTTCCTCACTGTGTGCCTCCACAAGAGCATCAAGTCCCAACTCAGCAGCCAGCTGTCCATAGGCTTTCAACTGTCCGTCATCCAGAATTCCACAAATCAGGAGGACTGCGCTGGCTCCCAGTTGTCTCGCCTCATAGATCATATACTCATCTACGGTAAAGTCTTTCCTCAGCACTGGAATCGAGACCTTGCGGGAAATCTCTTCCAGATAAGCATCCTGCCCCTGGAACCAGAAAGGCTCTGTCAGACAGGAGATAGCCGCTGCCCCCGCCTTCTCATACTCGCTCGCAATCTTTAGATAAGGAAAGTCTTCTGCGATCACACCCTTGGAGGGGGATGCTTTTTTGACCTCACAGATAAAGGACAGGCCCTCCCCAGTCAATGCCTTCCGAAAAGACGGTACTTGTACCGTATTCTCCTCCGCCGCTTTCCGCAGCGCAAAAAGAGGCTGGCTCTTTTTCTTCTCCTCCACTCTGAGCACCGTTCTCTTGGCAATCTCATTTAAAATGTTCATGATTACTCTCCCTGATAAATTCTTCCAATTTCTTTGCCGCTGCCCCACTGTCAATCAACTGCTCCGCCATGCGAACCCCTTCTTCGATCGTCCCGGCTTTCTCCGTGATATACAGAGCAGCCCCCGCATTCATGCAGACTGCACAACGCTTTGCTCCCCGCTCAGATCCATCCAATATTGCTCTGGTGATTCCGGCATTTTCCGCAGGAGTACCTCCCTCCAATTCTTCCTTTTTACAGCGGCTGTAGCCAAACTGCTCCGGAGTCAATTCATACGATTGAAACCATCCATTTCGAATCTCGCATACCGTTGTGGGAGCACTCATGGAAATCTCATCCAGTTTGTCCTGTCCGTAGACAACCATTCCTCTTTTTACTCCCAGTTTGGCCATTACCTGGGCCAGCGGTTCCACAAGTTCTTCCTCATAGACGCCCATCAGTTCCATGTTGGCTCCCGCAGGATTGGACAGCGGTCCTAAAATATTGAATACTGTACGGATTCCCAGCTCTTTTCGGATGGGTGCCACATACTTCATGGCAATGTGATAATTCTGCGCAAACAGGAAGCAGATATTGTCCTGGGTCAGAAGCTTTGCACTGTGTTCTGGCGGAAGTGTGATCTTAACGCCCAGCGCTTCCAGAACATCTGCCGCACCGCATTTGGAAGATGCCGCCCGGTTTCCGTGTTTTGCCACCGGTACCCCTGCCGCGGCAATGACCAGGGCAGAAGTAGTGGAAATATTAAAAGAATTGGCCCCGTCTCCGCCGGTTCCTACAATCTCCAGCGCATCCACATTATGGAGCAGCTTCACACAATGGGCTCTCATCCCGGCCGCTGAGGCTGTGATCTCATCAATGGTCTCCCCTTTCATGGATAATGCTGTCAGGTAGGCAGACATCTGTACATCTGTAGCCCGTCCCTCCATAATCTCATTCATAACTTCTTCCGCTTCCTGATAGGAAAGGTCTTCTTTTTTTGCCAGTTTCATAATCGCTTCTCGAATCATTTTTTTCTTCCTCCTGCACTGTTGAATTTATGTTAAGTTTTATTCGATTTCAGGCGTGAGCTACGCTTACAAAGTTTTCCAGAATCTTTTTTCCCATGGGAGTCATCACCGATTCCGGGTGAAACTGAATTCCATAGACTGGAGCACTCACATGTTCCACTGCCATAATCTCACCGTCATACGTCTTTGCCGTCACCTTCAGTTCGCTGGGCAAAGTTTTTGAATCTGCTGCCAGAGAGTGATATCTGGCTACTGTTACGGGATTTGTAAACCCACGAAACAAGACACTGTCCGCCTCTGTCTCCACCTTTGATGTCTTTCCGTGCATCAATTCTTTCGCATAAGTAATTTTCCCGCCGAAGGCTTCGCAGATAGCCTGATGCCCCAGACATACTCCGAGAATTGGAATTTTCCCAGCAAAATGCCGGATTGCCGGAATGCAGATACCGGCCTGCGAAGGTCTTCCCGGTCCCGGAGACAAAATGATTGCTCCAGGGCTCATCTTCTCGATCTCTTCCAGAGAAACCGCATCGTTCCTTTTCACTTCGATCTGCGGACAGATACTTCCAGTCAATTGGTACAGATTATAGACAAAGCTGTCATAATTGTCGATCATCAGAATCATAGTCTGCCTCCATCCGCCATTTTCAGAGCTGCCACGACTGCTCTGGCTTTATTGATACATTCCTGGAATTCTTTTTCCGGCACACTGTCTGCCACAATTCCAGCTCCCGACTGCACACAGACTCTTCCATTTTTCTTATATGCCAGACGGATGGAAATACATACATCCATATTTCCGGTCAAGTCCAGATACCCAATGGCTCCGCCGTAGATTCCTCTTTTCTCCTCTTCCAGTTCCCGGATAATCTGACAGGCTCGAATCTTCGGCGCCCCTGACAGGGTTCCTGCCGGCAGCACTGCCTCCACTGCATCCAGGGCATCTTTGTCCTCCCGGATCTCTCCGGCCACTGTGGAACCAATATGCATCACATGGGAGAAACGTTCAATTCCCATATACTGCTCTACCTTCACCGTTCCCAGTCTGCTGATTTTTCCCAGATCATTTCTCCCCAGGTCCACCAACATATTGTGTTCTGCCAGTTCTTTCTCATCCTTGAGGAGCTCTCGTTCCAGCTCCTGGTCCTCCTGGGTGGTCTTTCCTCTCGGTCTGGTGCCTGCCAGCGGAAATGTGTGAAGGGTTCCGTCTTCCAGCTTGACCAATGTCTCCGGGGAAGCGCCTGCCACTTCAATGTCGTCACTGGAAAAATAAAACATATACGGTGACGGGTTGGTGGTCCGCAGAACCCGGTAAGTGTCAAACAGACTGCCTTCGGCTCTTGCCCTGAGGGGATTGGACAGAACTACCTGGAAAATGTCTCCCTCCCGAATATAATGTTTGGCCCTCTCCACCATCTCACAGTAGCGTTCCCTGGAATAGGCCGGTTTCATCTCCTCTTTCAATCGAAGAGGCTTGAAGTCCGCGCGTGCCTGGCTGTTCAGCAGCCTTTCCATATCCTCCAGATCCCTGCGTGCCTTCCTGTAGGAATTCTCCAAATCTTCTGGATACACGCCCGCAATCAAAATCAGTTTCTGCCGGTAATGGTCAAAAGCTATTACTCTGTCAAACAGCATCAGATCCACATCCCGGAAGGAATCTTCTCCTTTTTCTTCCCGCAGGATGGGCTCTGCGTATTTCAGATAATCATAGGAAAAATATCCCACCAGTCCTCCTGTAAACGTGGGAAAACCATCCAGTTTGGGGCTTTTGTATTTCTTAAGGATCTCTCTTATCTTTTCACTTGGATTTTCTGTGAACTCCTCTTCTTCTGACTGTGCCATATCCTCAGAAAGATGCCGGATCCTCATTTTTCCATCCACGCAGGTGAGCTCCAGAATCGGTGAATATCCCAGAAAAGAATACCGTCCCCACGTTTCATCCTGGTATGCGCTCTCCAGCAGATAACAATGTCTGCTGGCAGCTCTCAAAATTCTCATCACCTCAATAGGGGTGAAACGGTCTGCCAAAATTTCTCTGCGGACTGGAATTCTTCCATACTGTCCGGATTCCGCAAGTTTTTTAATTTCGTCGAATGTTGGAATCATAATCTCCTCCTGTCTGACCACCTGGCGAAAAAGGAACTTTTCCGTTACTTGCTGGGTTTATCGCACAAAAAAAGTCCTCGACAGAATACACTTCTGTCAAGGACGGAAACACACTTCTCCGCGGTGCCACCTTGATTCACAAAGCTTCACTTTGCGCACTTACTAAGATACTATCATATCCCTGGCAACTGACGTATGCCTCCACGTCGCAGAATACTCAGGTCTCCCCTTTGACTGCGCCCTCAGCGGTCCATTTGGCAGCCTGCTTTTCGATCCGGCTCTCACCTTCCCGGACTCTCTGTGCGCGCACAACTACTTTGATCTCCGCTTCAACGGTTTATCTTATAAAATTTTAGGTTATTATACTCCTGTACTCCTTTTTCTGTCAACACTTTTTTTCTTTTGTGTATAAATTTTCATATCTCTTACATTTTTTTCATATATTGCGAAAACAAGCATCCGGGGGATTCCTCCATTGACTCGACAGATCCAGATTTTCCGGGAATAATTTTTCTTGACTTTGTATATGTGCTCTCGTATAATGAGTCTGAAATCAGACTATTGAGAGGGGAAATTTTATGAAAACATTCATTTTTTACGCAGGATGGGGAAAACGTAAATGAACGCACGAAGATCCTTCTTTCAGTACGTGATCCCCTCCATGCTGGCGTTCGCTCTCTCCGGTGTCTACGCAATCGCAGACGGATTTTTCGTGGGTAATGCCCTGGGTGACAATGCTTTAGCTGCCATCAATGTGGCTTATCCGCTAACGGCTTTTTTGCAGGCTGTGGGAACCGGAATCGGTATGGGCGGCGCTATCGAATATTCGATTCAGATCGGAAAAGGAAATCATCAGGAAGCCCGGAAGTATTACGGCATGGCCTTGATTCTTCTTGGCATCGCCAGTGTACTGCTGACACTCCTATACTTGACCGGTGCCTCTTATGTTTTAGGCCTTTTTGGAGCCACCGGAGATATTTTTACTCTCGGAAAAGAATACCTGCTCTATATCAGTTTCGGCGCGGTCTTCCAGATTGTGGGAACCGGACTGGTACCTCTGATTCGAAATATGGGAGGAGCGGTTATAGCCATGGCAGCAATGATCATCGGTTTTCTGACCAATATTCTTCTGGATTACCTGTTTGTCTGGGTTTTCCCCTGGGGAATGATGGGTGCGGCTGTGGCCACCGCCATCGGACAGGCCATGACTTTCCTGGTATGTGTGGGTTTCTTCGTATTCAAACGGCAAAAACCTTCTCTCCATTTCGAAAAGAAAGCTCTGACCTACACCCGCAGAATCATAGGCGTGGGACTGTCTCCGTTTGGACTCACCTTCTCCCCGAACATCACCTTGATTCTCATCAATAAGAGTGCAGCGTTGGTGGGCGGCAGCCTGGCAGTTACCTGTTATGCCCCCATCAGTTACATCTGTTCCATCATTATCCTTCTGATGCAGGGTGTCAGTGATGGCAGTCAGCCTTTAATCAGTCTGACTTACGGAGAAGGTAAGATTTCTCTCACCAGGACCTACCGGAATATGGCTTACCAATTTTCACTGATTGTGGCAGCTCTGTGTATGGCAGCTCTGTTTTTCCTTCGCGGATACACTGCTGTCCTGTTCGGAGCCTCAGAAAATATCAGCCAGCAAGTGGGACAGATCCTTCCCATTTTCCTGTGCGGATTTTTGTTCATCAGCATATCCCGTGTATCGACTGCTTATTTTTACGCCACAAGAAAAAATATCTGGGCTTATATCCTGATTTACGGGGAACCGGTCTCCCTCCTTTTGCTTCTTCTTTTTATGCCTTCTTTGACAGGAGGGATCAGCGGCACCTGGATTTCTGTTCCTCTGTCCCAGTTCACTGCCGCTGTCATCAGTGTTATCCTGATTCTTCGTGACCGAAATTCTGATTTTTGACAAGAAATATCTGTGTGACAGAAAATGCCGCTCCATCGTGGAAGCCCATGATGGAACGGCATTACTTTTATAGTTCTTATTTTTTCTTTTTTTCTCCTTTTTCCTGAGCAATCTCCTTTAACTCTGACAGAGCAGAGGCAAATTTTTTGGAAGTAATCGATGGATGGGATTTCAACATACTTCTTCTGTAATATCCCAGCCTCTCTCTCAACAAGCTGCGCCGCTCCCGGATCACAATATACTTTCTGCGGATCTGATCAATCTCATCCCGGAACTGCTCCAAATTCTTTCTGGGACCGGAATCTTCCCTCTCCCGCGTCTGGAGGATCTCCAGCCTCGTCTTGATTCCCTGCAGCATCTCACCCACATAAGGCAGGTTCTGAATCTCTTCCTTCTTCTCTGCCATCTTTGGCCCGGCAAAAGCGATCATCGCGTCCAGACGGCCCTGCATTCTCTCCATCTCCTCTTTTACCCGTGTCATCTTCTCCAACATAGCACGGATGTCCAAAGCTGCTCTGAAAGACAGAGCCATATCGGCAGTCACATAGACCGTCAGAACTGCTGTCAGAATATCCTGCACCGTCTGATTGATAGACAGAACCAGATGTTCCACAGGTTCATGGACAATCCGGAGCATGACAATGGTCAGAAATCCCCAGGCCAGAGAGGTCCCCAGACATACATATCCATGCAGATTAAATGGGTTATTGCTGTAATCCCAGTACCGCACTTTGAACAAAGCCTCCATACAGGCTCCTGTGATATACTCCAGAACCGTGGCTGCCGCAGCTCCAAAGATGAAAGACAGAATCAGACTGTCTCTCACCGGAATGGTCACAAACAGCAATAAGACTGCCCCGGATCCGTACAGAGGAAGAAAAGGTCCTCTCATAAACCCCCGGTTTACAAATTTTTTCTTCTGAATGGACACATAGGAAGACTCTATACACCAGCCAAAAAAGCTATAGATATAAAAAAAGAGAAGCCACTGTGTCAGATTATACTCAAAATCCACTCTTTTTCCCTCGCTTATAAAATCTCAATCTGACAGACCTGCATAGCTTTCAACGCATTGTCGTGGCTCTGAGGAGTCACTCCGGCACAGCAAGATGGATCCACACAGATTCGTACTTCCGGCATCTTCGCCTTCAAAATCAAGGCATTTGAAATCACACAAATATCCGTACAAAGCCCCGCCAGTTCAATCTCTTCAAGATCTTTTATGGTATTTAAATACTCTGCAAGCTCAAGAGATCCAAAAGCCGGCTTATCCACGATTCTTTCCCCTTCTTGATACAGTCCCCCTGCAATCTGCCACCCCTTTGTTCCGAAGATACAATGGGGAACAGGAAGTTTCTGCCCTTCCTGGGTATCCAAATAATTCTCCTGATGGGTATCTCTGGTAAACACCACCAGATTGCCCTCGCCGCGGTATCTTTGTATCTTCTCCCGAACTTTCGGGACAATTGCTTTTGCCTCCTTCGTACCCAGAGCTCCATCAATAAAATCGTTCTGCATATCAATCACTGCCAATACTTTCATCTTGCTATCCTCCTTATCTTACGTCTCCGGTTCCTATGGCGGAAGTATATCACAAATTTCTCAACTTGCGAAGAACCTAATTTTTTGTTAAACTTAAATTGTAATTTTGGAAAGGACTGATTGAATGACTCAAGTTTTAGATCAATATCTGCAGGAACATTCTCATTTCGCCCTTGCATTCTCTGGTGGTGTAGATTCTGCTTATCTGCTCTACGCAGCCGTACAAAATCACTGTGACGTGACTGCGTATTTCGTAAAAACCCCATTTCAGCCAGAATTTGAACTTCGCGATGCCCAAAAACTTTCCCGACAGCTGAACGCTTCTCTGAAAATCATCACATTGAATGTATTGGAAGATCCGGTCATCGCCTCCAATCCGGCTAACCGGTGTTATTACTGCAAAAAAGCTCTGTTCCATGCTCTGGCGGACCAGGCTGTCAAAGACGGATATTCTGTCATTTTCGATGGAACAAATGCCTCTGACCAGGCAGATGACCGCCCCGGAATGAAGGCTCTCGCCGAATTGAATGTCCGCTCCCCTCTGCGGGAATGCCGCCTCACCAAACAGGAGATACGACGCCTCTCCCGGGAAGCAGGGCTGTTCACCTATGATAAACCGTCCTATGCCTGTCTCGCCACCCGAATTCCGTCCGGCTCCCTCATCACCTCTGAGTTACTGTCTGCCATTGAAAACGCCGAACAAAAGCTTTCCGTACTTGGCTACCGTGATTTTCGCATTCGTGTCTTCCACGGATACGCCAGGCTGCAGCTTCTAGAATCTCAATTTTCCCAGGCTATAGAACAAAGAACTCTGCTGAACCAGCTTCTCGCTCAGGATTTCGAGGGAGTTCTGCTGGATTTGACACCAAGAAAAGGAGATGACTAATGAAAACATTATATCTTGAATGTAAAATGGGAGCCTCCGGAGATATGCTCCTGGGTGCCCTTCTGGACCTGATTCCCGACAAAGACCGATGGATCCAAAAATTTAATCAGATTGGAATTCCTCACATGCAGGCTCAATGGAAGACGGATGCCAGGTGCGGCATATCCGGAACCCATGTCTCAATCTACATAAACGGACAGGAAGAGCACAGCGAGGATCTTCCCGGAACGCCAGAACCACCACACAGGGAGCCTCATTCTCAGCACAGCCATGAACATCACGAAGATGGAGTACATCCTCAGGAAAAGGCTCATCACTATCATCCCCACACTCACAGTACCCTGAAATCCGTCCATCATATTATTGACTCTCTGGACATCCCAGAGAATGTCCGCCAAAAGGCAAAGAAAATCTATCAGACTCTGGCAAACGCTGAGGCCGCTGTCCATGGCCATCCGGTTGAAAAGATCCATTTTCATGAAGTAGGAGAACTGGATGCCATCGCAGACATTGTCGGTACCTGCATGCTTCTGGACGAACTGGCACCGGACCGGATTCTCGCCTCCCCCATTCACGTGGGAAGCGGACAGGTGCATTGCGCCCATGGAATTCTTCCCGTCCCGGCCCCGGCCACCGCAAGACTGCTGCAGGGCATTCCCTTCTACAGCGGAACCATCTCAGGAGAGCTGTGTACTCCCACTGGCGCGGCACTGCTGCGCTCTTTTGTGGAAGAGTTCACAGATCATCCGGTTATCCAGTATGACCGTCTTGGCTGCGGTCTTGGTACAAAAGAATTGCCTGCTGCGAACATTCTGCGGGCTTTCTGGCAGGATCATTCCTCTTCTTTGCACCATTCCAGCCAGACTATCGCAGAGCTGCGTTGTTCTCTGGATGATATGTCTGCGGAAGCCATTGGCTATGCCCAGGAAATCCTGTTGAATGCCGGTGCCCTGGATGTGTTTACGGCTCCTATTCAGATGAAAAAGAACCGTCCCGGTACTCTTCTGTGTGTGTCCTGCCGTCCTGAACAGACGGAAGAGATGGCGAAACTGATACTGACTCACACGACCACTGCCGGAGTCCGAAAACTTCTCTATGACCGTTATACTCTGGACTATTATTTTACAGAAAAACAGACGCCCTATGGTAAAATCCGTCTGAAACACTACAAGGGATATGGAATTGAAAAAATAAAACCAGAATATCAGGATGTGGCCGAAGCTGCCGCAAAAGCGCAGATTTCCTATGAAACCGTATTTCATTCAGCAATTTCTGAGGAAAATTCACCTGAATAGCATTAATTATCCTATTTTTTTATTTTTTTATGATTTATTTACTGTTTATTCACATTTTATTGCCGAAAAATTTGTTACAATAAATTATATTTACATTTTTTCACTTCAGCAAACCGGGGGCAGTTGGTGAAATAATATGTAATTTGAATAATTTGCAAAGGAGTGTCAGCATGAACTGGAAAGATGAATTAAAAGAAAACATGACAACAGCAGGAGAATTAAAAGATTTCCTGAACTTGACAGATGAAGAGACTGTTCAGATGGATAAAATTCTGGAACAATTTCCCATGACTGTGACCAGATACTATCTCTCTCTTATTAACCGTGACGATCCGAAGGATCCCATCCGCCGTATGTGCATCCCGACAATCAGTGAAAACGACCTCTCCGGAACCTTCGACACCAGCGGTGAGGAAAGCAACACCATTATGCCGGGTCTGCAGCACAAATACGCTCAGACAGCCATGATTCTGTCCACCAACCGTTGTGCTATGTACTGCCGCCACTGCTTCCGCAAGAGACTTGTGGGAGTTCCCAACGACGAAATACTGGAAAATTTTGACGAGATGGCTGACTACATAGAGAAACACAGCGAAATCACCAATGTGCTGATCTCCGGCGGAGATGCCTTCCTGATCAACAACAGTGCCATTCGCCGGTATCTGGAGACCTTCAGTGCCATCGATCACCTGGACCTGATCCGTTTCGGCACCAGAACCCCTGTCGTATTTCCCGCAAGAATCTACGATGACCCGGAGCTTCTGGATATCATCCGTGAATTCTCTGCCCAAAAACAGATCTATGTGGTCACTCACTTTAATCATCCCAATGAATTCACTGAGGAATCCAAAAAAGCAATCAAAGCACTTCAGGCCGCCGGCGCAGTGCTTCGAAACCAGACCGTTCTCCTTCGGGGCGTCAACGACAATTCCGAGACCATGGGTCGGATCTTAAAGCTTCTGACCAGCTGGGGAATCGTTCCTTACTATATTTTCCAGTGCCGTCCTGTCTCCGGAGTCGGAGGACATTTTCAGGTTCCTCTGATGGAAGGCTATCAGATTGTTGAAAAAGCAAAATACATGCAGAACGGACAAGGCAAAGGGGTCCGCTATGTGCTGAGCAACACCAAGGGAAAAATCGAGATTCTGGGACAGCTCGACAAGACTCATATGGTATTCAAATATCATCAGTCGAAATACCCGGAGAACCGCGGCAAGATTCTGATCGAAGAAATCACTCCTGATCAGGCATGGATTGACGGCTGATTTTTGGAAGACTTGTCACTGTGAATTCCTGTGTTATAATGAATTCAAGACTCACTTATGAGTCCTGGAACGGATAAATCCAAAACATCCGAAATGTCTTATAAAAATTACAGGAGCAAAATTATGACAATCAAAGAAATCGCCCAGCTCGCCGGTGTATCCAGTGCGGCAGTATCCAGATACTTAAACGGCGGGTATGTGAGCGAAGAAAAAAAGCAACAAATTCGAAAAGTAATCGAAAAAACCGGCTACCGTCCCTCTATTCAGGCAAGAATTCTGCGCACGAAACATTCCCGCCTCATCGGCGTCGTAGTTCCCAAAATCAGTTCCGAATCCATCAGCCGTATCACCGATGGAATTGGACAGGTACTCGGCCAGCGCAATTATCACATGCTGCTTGCCACCACAGACAACCAGCCCCTCAAAGAACTGGAATACATGGAGATTTTCCAAAATTATCCGGTGGACGGAATCATTCTCATCGCCACGATCCTGACCAAAAAACATCGGAAATTTCTAAAAGAATCTAAAATTCCCATCGTTGTCATCGGGCAGCACACACAGGATGCCAGCTGCATTTTTCATGACGATTACCGGGCTGCCAAGGAGCTTGCATCCCGCCTTGCAGGAAAAAGCCGCGGAAAAATTGCCTACCTGGCAGTCACACGGGAAGATCTGGCTGCCGGTGCCAGCCGGGAAGACGGGTTGAATGCCGGGCTGCAGCAGGCGGGAAAATCTCTTGGAACAGACTGCCGGGCTGAAGCTTCCTTTACCATCGAATCCGGTTTCGAAAAGACTTGTGAACTTTTGAAAAAATATTCTGATATCGATATCATATTTTGTGCTACCGACACCATAGCGGCCGGAGCTCTGGAAGCAATCTTAAAACATTTTCCTGAGCGAAGAGAAAAGATCACCGTTGCCGGTTTTGGGGATAACCAGTTCCTGAAAGCCGTGACCGGAGGAATTCCCACCGTGCATTTTGGCTATAAAACCAGTGGAATCAAGGGCGCTGAACTGATCACAGACATGTTGGAACAGGACCAGAATATTCCCATTCAAATGAAACTTGGATATGAGCTTAGAAACATCTAAATTTTATACAAAAACAAATCTCTAAAATTAGTAAAAATGCCATCTGTACAAATGGCATTTTTTTTATTAAACTTAATACATGAAATCGATTACACATTTTGTTTGAGGAGGAGAAACTATGGATTACAGAAAAACCGCACAGGAAATTCTAAATCTTGTCGGCGGAAGCAAGAACATTGTGTCTGCGGCCCACTGTGCCACAAGACTTCGTCTTGTCATTGCAGACAATGAGAAAGCCGACAAAACCAGTATCGAGAATGTGGACGGCGTCAAGGGTGTGTTTGAGGCATCCGGACAGCTTCAGATCATCCTCGGCACAGGAACTGTCAACAAAGTCTATGATGAATTCATACAGCTCGGCGGAATCACTGCCAGCTCCAAGGCTGAGGCAAAAGAAGCTGCCGCCCAGAAGCAAAATGTCTTCATGCGTGCCATCAAGCTGCTGGGAGATGTCTTCGTTCCCATCATCCCTGCCATCGTGGCCAGTGGTTTTCTGATGGGAATTATGAACACTCTGAATTTCATGATCTCCAACGGATATCTGAACATCGGTACTTCCAGTTCTATCTATGTCTTTGCCGATCTGTTCAGTAACACGGCCTACTCCTTTTTGCAGATTCTGATCGGCTTCTCAGCAGCAAAAGCGTTCGGTGCCAACCCCTATCTGGGCGCAGTCATCGGTATGATCATGATTCACCCCAGTCTGCAGAACGCCTACACAGTCGCCGAGCAGGGAGTACAAGCAACCCAGTCTGTATTCTTTGGCCTCTACAATATTGATATGGTCGGATACCAGGGCCATGTCATCCCGGTTGTCATCGCGGCCTGGCTGCTGTCTGTCATTGAAAAGAAATTACATAAAATTGTTCCTGAAGTGTTAGACTTGTTTGTGACACCTCTGGTCAGTGTATTTGTGACCGGATATCTGACCCTGGCTGCTGTAGGCCCTGTCTTCGTCTGGGCTGAGAACGCAGTCCTCAGTGCCATCCAGTGGCTTCTGACTCTGCCTCTTGGACTGGGAAGTCTGGTCATGGGCGCTCTGTATGCCCCCACCGTTGTCACCGGTATTCATCAAATGTATACAGCCATTGACATTGGACAGCTGGCACAATACGGTGTCACCTACTGGCTGCCTCTGGCAAGTGCCGCCAATGTGGCACAGGGTGCAGCAGCTTTAGCCGTTGCCTTGAAATCCAAAGATAAAAAAATCAAATCCCTGGCTCTTCCCTCTTCCCTGAGCGCTTTCATGGGAATCACGGAACCGGCCATCTTCGGTGTCAACCTGCGTTTCTTCAAGCCTTTCATCGCAGGCTGTATCGGAGGCGGATTCGGAGCTCTTTATGCCTCCATCGTACAACTGGGAGCCAGCGGAACCGGCGTGACAGGTATCTTTGGAATCCTGCTCTGCCTGAATCAGCCCCTTCAATATGTGATTGAGATGGTTATTGCTGTCGGTGTCGCCTTTGTAATCTCTTTCATTCTCTATAAAGATGAGAAGCCTGCAGCCCAGGAAACAGCTGCCGCACCTGCAGCGCCCCAGAATAATGCCGAAGAAATTGCAACGCAGAATACCCCCTGTGAGGAAACTCTCGTAAGTCCTGCAAAAGGCAAAATTATTCCTCTCTCAGATGTGAGCGATGATACTTTCGCCGCAGAGATTCTCGGTTCCACCATTGCCATTGAACCGGAGAATGGAGCCATCCTGGCCCCCTGCGACGCACAAGTTGCCAATATTTATGACACTGGCCACGCAGTCTGCCTGATCACACCGGCCGGCGGCGAACTTTTGATTCACATTGGAATCGACACCGTACAGATGAATGGTGCCGGATTCACCAAGAAAGTAAAAGACGGCGATCAGGTTCACGCAGGAGATGTTTTAATTGAAGCGGATCTGGATGCGATCCGATCTGCAGGACATCCCACGACAACCATGTTGATTCTTACCAACGCTGAAGATTTTGCCTCTGTGGAAAAAGCCGAACCTGGACAAATCACACCCACAGATTCTATTATGAAATATAAAAAAGACTAAAGAACAGGAGTGTCGGTTAAACTATGAATGCAATGACCAAAGACCTGAGCAGCTTAGTGAAAAAAGCAGAATCCCATTCTTTTTGCGGGCAGTACCGCCAGCGGTTTCATCTGATGCCTCCGGTGGGATGGCTCAATGATCCCAATGGATTGTGTCAGTTTCACAATGTTTATCACGCATTTTTCCAGTATTCCCCCTTCGACCCCCAAGGCGGTCTGAAGCTTTGGGGACATTCCACCAGTACAGACATGGTTCACTGGGATTATCAGGGCGCAGCCCTTTTCCCGGATCAGCCTTTTGACTGCACGGGTGTTTATTCCGGTTGTGCCTTCGTGGAAGAGGATACTATGTATCTGTACTACACGGGAAATGTGAAACTGGAAGACGGTGACTACGACTATGTACATTCCGGAAGAGAAGGAAATACCGTTCTGGTGACAAGCAGTGATGGAAGTACCTTTGGCCGCAAGCGCCTGTTAATGAAAAACAGCGACTATCCCTCCAACCTCAGCTGCCATGTCCGTGACCCAAAAGTCTGGAAACAAGATAACCGCTATTACATGCTCCAGGGCGCCCGCAGTAAAAATGATGTGGGAATGGCAGTACTCTTCTCTTCGGAAGATAAAGTCCACTGGAAAGCAGAAAAAGAAATCAAAACCCCTTATGATTTCGGTTATATGTGGGAATGTCCGGATTATTTTTCCATAGATGAGTATCAGATTCTCTCTGCGTCTGTGCAGGGATTGAATGGCGGCATCTGGAAAGACCGGAATGTCTATCAGTCCGGCTACTTTCTGGTGGAAGGAGATCTGACTGAAGACTGCCAGCTTTCCTCCTATCATCTGTGGGACTATGGATTTGACTATTACGCCCCCCAGAGCTTTCAGACGGAAGACGGAAGGATCGTTCTCACTGCGTGGATGGGAATGCCGGACTGTGAAGAATATGGCAATCAGCCCACCATTGACGAAGGATGGCAGCACTGCTTTACTTTTCCCCGGGAAATCTTTACAAAAGACGGAAAAATCTGTCAGCGCCCGGTACAAGAGCTGAAGCGGCAGATCACTCAGACCCAAAAGGCTGAACATTCTTTTCAGGCAGAAGGAAAAACAGCCTATTTGGTCAGTATCCAAAATATCCTGGACAATCATTTTTATGTCCGTTTAAGCGAAGAACTGATCCTGGAATATGAACAGAATCGTTTCCAAATGCGTTTTGCCAATCCGGATAAAAACGGCCTTTCCGCCGGCCGTGGTATCCGGTATCTGGATATGGATCACATCGAGAATATCACCATTCTCGCAGATGTTTCTTCCGTGGAAGTATTTGTCAATGACGGAGAGGCTGTCTTCTCCACCAGGTATTATCCCAGACAGTACTCCCTTGACATTCAGTCCAAAGGAGCACAGATATGCTTCTCTGAACTGAGATAAATTCTTATATGCATTTATACTAAAAAAACAATGAAAATGTCCGGTTCCTGCTGTTCAGGTTCCGGACATTTTTCTCTCTTTCTAAAATTTACAGTTTTTCCAAGCGATACAAATCCAGACGGCGGCTTTCCAAAAGAGGAAGGTCTCTGCGGATCCTTGTGATTTCATCCAGATTCAGCTCCTGGATCAACACTCCCTCTTTCTCGTCCAGCTGGCCCAGAACATTTCCCCAGGGATCTGTCACAATCGAATGTCCCCAGGATGTATAACTGCTCTCCAGATCTCTGGCTGGCGCCGTGCCCAGCATGTATACCTGATTATCCAGGGCCCGCGCACGGAAAGATAATTCCCAGTGTGCCGGCCCTGTGGTCATATTAAAAGCCCCTGGAATCAGAATAATCCGCGCTCCCTCCTGTGCCATCAGACGGGAAAGCTCCGGAAATCGAATATCAAAACAGATACAGATTCCCATGCGTCCAAATTCTGTGTCAAACACGGTTACTTTGTCACCTGCCGCCAGCGTATCAGACTCTTTGAAATATTGCCCGCCAGTCACATTGATATCAAACAGATGCATTTTTCTATGTTTGGCAATCTGACGTCCTTCCCGGTCAAATACATAGGCCGTGTTGTACACCCTTCCTTCCTCGTCCACTTCCGGGATGGATCCGGCCGACAGATAAATCTTCTCTTCCTTTGCCATTTTGCTAAGTTCCTGCCAGCTCTCTCCCCCTTCTCTCTCTGCGTACGCCGGGAATAAATCTGTCTGATAAGGACAGTTAAACATCTCCGGCAATGTGACCAGATCCGGCCTCTCCGTTCTCAGACTGCGCAGCTTCTCTCTCACTGCATGAAGATTTTCCCTTTTATCTTCTGATACCTTCGTCTGCAGCAATGCCACCTTCATCGTATTCATATATCCGCACCTCCATTCAAAACTCGCTCTCTTTCCCTTTTGTCTTACTGTAATCATATCAAAATGATGATATTTTACAAGACATTTTCCCTGCTCCGGCTTAAAATAGACTTGCAAGGAGGCAAAGATCCATGAAAAAAGAAAGCCGGACAGTCCGATATGACAGAGAACTGCAATTGGAAGCCTACTGCTTCCAGGGAATTACCCAGCCCTTTCCCAATCACATCCATGAGTATTATGTCATCGGACTTGTGGAACAGGGAGAGCGCACTTTACTCTGCAAAAATATTTCTTACACAATCCAAAGAGGAAATCTCATTCTCTTCAATCCCGGAGACAGTCATTCCTGCGCTCAGAAAAGTCAGGGAACATTCAGCTACCGGGGATTAAATCTTTCTAAATCTCTCATGCTGAAATTGTCGGAAGATATCACCGGCCGCAGGGAACTCCCGGTTTTCACGGAGAATGTCCTCTCACGCACAGAGCCTGCCTGTTATTTTCGTCTGCTTCATCAGGCAATCATGGAACATTCCGGAGAATTTGACCGCGAAGAAAATCTCTATCTCATGCTCTCCTGTCTTCTGGAAGAGTATGTCCAAGTGCCTTCTCCCAAGATTTGCGAAAATTATCCCCAGGAGATCGGGCAGGTCTGCAGTTTCATACGGCAGCACTACCGGGAACACTTATGCCTGGAACAGTTATGCCAGTGTGCCGGTTTGAGTAAATCCACACTCCTTCGCGCTTTTACTAAATCTATGGGAATCACTCCCTATCGTTATCTTCAGTCTGTGCGGATCGAGAAGGCAAAAGAATTTCTGGAACATGGGTCCTCTTTGCTGGAAACTGCCATTCAGACTGGTTTTTCCGACCAAAGCCATTTTACTAATACGTTTCATGCTTTTATCGGGCTGACACCTGGCGCCTATCGGAAAATTTTTCAAAGTCCGAAAGACTCGTTCAATGAATAAAAGTCTGCAAATAAAAAGTCAAGAAGAAATTAATGAACTTTGAAAATTTTATACAGGTTGAAAAAAGAGTATCACAATAAGACCACCGCAGTGCGCTGGTCTGAAGTAAAGTATGGTATTGAAATCAGCTTTCTTTGGATTCTTCCAGAGAAGCAAGGTATTCCCTTACCCGTCCGTAATAAATGCGGAGGAACTTATTGGCTCCGGCAGTCATATAGACATAATACGGCTTGCCTTCTGAGCGTTTTTTATCCATGAAGGCATAGACCGGATCATCTGCCGGAGAACGTTTGATCAATCCATCCATGATCTGAAACAGTGTTTTCCGCAGACTCGGAGAGCCTTTCTTTGAAGTACGCACACTTTTCTGGTTTCGTTTTCCTGAATCATTTTTACCGGGATCAACACCAGCGAAGGCGGTAAGAGCTTCTCTATGGGTGAAACGGGTAACGTCTCCGATCTCGGCCATAAGCTGGGGACCAAGGGATGGACCGACACCGTTCATAGCCATAACGACCGGATATTCCGGGAGCGTGGCGGCAGTCTGATCCATTTTAATGCGGAGAGCCTCCACTGTCTGGGAAGCCGTGTTCAGCATTGTGACAGCCTGGCGTATCAGCGTTTTTGTGCTGTCATCTTTCGGAAATACCGCGATCAGGTCAGAAGAACTCTGATAGATCTTTTCCGCCTTTGAGACACTGAAGTGATAACCGTTGCGTTTGCACCACTTCTGGTAATGCTCTGTAAAGGCTTGCAGAGACTTGCTGCGTACACAGTCCACATGCCAGTAGGTGTAGACAAAGTCCACCCATTTCTGGGAGCCGTCACTGCGGGCAGGGCTGTCAAAGAAGTCATTGGCTCCGGGATAGGTTTGATCCAGAAGGGAAATGAGGTTGTTTTTCATAGCAGTTTTTTGGTCCATATAAAAACCAAACTGCCGGTTCATTGTTTTGAGTTGATTGCGTGTTTTATCCATACTTCCATATTGCTTCAGTTTTGCCCAGCGGTCAAGAGCATAGCGGGCGATTTTTTTCGAATCCGCTTTATCTGTCTTTGGAGTACGCAGAGAGTCATCCCCGAAATCCCTGATCAGGATGGGGTTGACAGCGCTGACAAAGATGCCTGCGTCAGAGAGCCAGTTGGCAACCGGTTCATAGTATCTGCCGGTATGCTCCATACAAACTTTGGTTTCTCCATCAAGGCTTTTGATCTGGTCAATAAGAGCGTTGATAGCAGACTGGGTATGGGGAATATCACAGGGCGGCATAAGAACCACATCGCCGGGCCTGCGGATGGTGACAGTACTTTTTCCTTTGGAAACATCGATACCAACAGCGTTCATGATAAAGACTCCTTTGAAATGAATTAGCAATGGTCAATACCAGATTTACTCATTGCCTATTCAATCTACTGGGGAAATCACACGAACGAGAAAGTTCAACCTGCGTAAAACGAATGCTGCAAATGAGGGCTGGTTGGCTGACTTTTATACGGACGTTAAGTCCTAGAAAGGAAAGGCCAGACCTATTGCCACACTCATTCTAACAGCTTAAGCAACAAGATGGGTAATTCCTTACTGGCTGTAAGGGGTATTAACCATAAATATATTGTAGTAGAAAGGAATTACGTGACAATGAATCTGGAAAATGAAAAATGTGTTATGATCATCGATGAGAATCTTCCCCTGGGTCTGATTGCCAATACAGCGGCAATCATGGGAATTTCCCTGGGGAAAGAGTTTCCTGAAGTTGTGGGTCTGGATGTCATCGACCAGAGCGGAAATCTTCATCCGGGGATCATTGAATTTCCCGTTCCTATCCTAAAGGGCACACCGGAAAAAATAAGAGAGATCCGCCAAAAACTCTATGAACCTGTTTTTTCCGAGTTGACGTCCATCGATTTCTCTGATCTGGCACAGGGTTGTAAGACTTACGATGAGTTTATCCAAAAGATGGCCTCTGCTCCCGAGAGCAGTCTTCAATATCTGGGGTTAGCCATCTGCGGCCCCAAAAAGAAAGTAAATAAGCTCACGGGAAATATGCCTCTTCTACGCTGAAGGAATCCTTTCCCTTTTCGTATATAGGAGATTGTCTTCCTATGTGCGAAAAAACTCCTGGGGATTGAAGATGAGAATCTTCAATCCCCAGGAGCTTTTCTTTCCACGTTATTGATAACATTATTTTAACTTTTCCAGTAAGTGTGTAATGAAACAACCAATTCAAAGGATAGTTTTTGAAAAAATAATATCATCCTCACTATTACTGAGCCTAAATGAGAAAAAAGTAATAAGAACACTGTCAAAAGTTTCATGTAAATTAGAGATTTACTTCGATTAGGTCTAATTCCGGAAAGCTATGTCCCCTGTCCGATGTAAAAAAGGCATCGCCCTATCATCCAATTTGATGACAGGGCGGCACACCCATTAAACTTCTTCATCTATTTTATAATTCCAAATCCATTTAACACAATGATAAAGAGGAAAATAGGACAAACATATTTTACTAGAAAATACCATACCTGAGAAATCTTACTTTGTATCGTTCCATGATTACTGATTGCGTCAATTGCATTCTGTTTTCCCCAAATCCAGCCCACTAAAATGGCTGTACACATTGCAATCAATGGATATCCAATCTTACAAATGAATCCATCGTACATATCAAAGAATGTCATGCCAAAAAGAGTTATATCAGACCAAATTCCAAATCCTAAACTAACTGGTATTGCTAGCAACATACATAAAATACTTCCTAAAATAGAAGCTTTACTTCGATCAATTTGCGGAAAATGTTCCGTCACATTCGGTACAAAAATTTCCAAAATTGACACGGAAGAGGTTAAAGAAGCAAATAAAAGCAAAACAAAGAACATACAACAAAGGAGTCCTCCTAATGGCAACTGAGCAAATAACGATGGCATAGTCACAAAAAGCAATGCTGGTCCCGAACCAGGTTCAATACCAAAAGCAAATGCACTGGGAATTACAATCAGACCTGCAAAGAAAGCAACTCCAAAATCTGTAAACACAATATAGGCTGTTGACTTAGGCACATTTTCCGTATCACTCAAATAGCTTCCATAATTAACCATTCCTGTCGTGCCCACATTCAGGGAAAAAAATACTTGCCCTACAGCTGCTGCCACCATACCCAACGTCACTTTAGAAAAATCCGGCTTCAAATAATATTCAATTCCAGCTCCGGCACCTGGCAAGGTAACTGCTCGAATAACTAAGACTAACAAAATCAGAATTAACACAGGCATCATAATCTTACTAGCACGTTCAATTCCATTTTTAATTCCTCCCATTACAATCACACAGGTTAACACCATGAATACGAAAGTTCCTAATAGAGGCCCCCACACAGAACTTGTAAATCCTTCAAAAAATGGCAACACTGAATTCGGATCGATATGTGCCAATTTTCCAAAAGACTGTACGATATAATAAAGCATCCATCCACCAAATACTGCATAATAAGAAAGCGCTAACAGTGCACAAAAAATCCCTAAATACCCCATCCAAGTAAACTTGCTACTAATTTTCCGATAACTCTCAATAGCAGCTGCCTTGCCTGAACGTCCAATTAAAAAATCACACATTAGCATACTTACCCCTACCGCAAGCATAACAATAATGTAGACAAACAAAAAGGTTGCTCCCCCATATTGACCTGTTAGCCATGGGAATTTCATAATATTTCCCATACCAACAGCAGCACCTGCTGTAACCAAGACAAAACCTAATCGTCCTCCCCATTGTTCACGCTGAGGATTTTTTTCCTTCTCTGACATTGTATCCCTCCTAGTATAATAATGGTGTAGTCAATAATGACTACAGGTTAATAGTTGCAAAGTCTAAATGAATAACTGAAGGAGGGATTCCTCTCTCCGTCAGAAGTTATTGTTCCTTACCGTGTCTGAGGCTTCCA
>DXIX01000037.1 GCA_019112635.1 Candidatus Blautia intestinigallinarum
GCCCTATGTAGCTTAGCATATATGGGGATGGGAGGATTGATTCCACCATCCTGCTCCCTGTAACTTATCCACCATATCAGTTCATTATAAAAATCTTAGATTTTTGTCTTGACAACTGAGCCACTATAATCGGTTGTGCACACAAGGAGAGGGTAAATACATAGGACATTACTTTACCCATCAAGTGCTCGGGTGTGTGCTCCTGTATAATAGAAATGGAATAGGTGGAAAACAAACTGCATCCAAACTGGCAAGCGAAGAACATCGTCAGTAAAACCAGATAACGGGGAAAAACACTTACCGTCAGCAGGAAAACAATGCCGCACGGGATGATGCAGATCCCAAAGGAAATGAAAAGAATGGAAAGATAGCGCACTTTCAGTCTTTCTGAAAATATCGCGATGCATAGACTTCCCAAAATGGATGCTGCGCCTAGTGCACTTTCTGCAATTCCATAATGTGCAGCGGACAGTCCCAATACAGTCCGTACCAGATAGGGAAAGCCTACCACAGCAATGCCCGCTACGAACAGGCTCACGAGTGCTGCCAGGAGAAGAAGTTTCAGAATACCGGGCTGTTCCAGGCGCAAAAACCGCATGCTGATTGAGAAATCTTCTCTGATGATTGCGCCAATCCCCATTTTCTGTTCCGATCTTTTGTAATCCAGATGGATCAAACATTCCAGCAAGGCTGTCACAAAGAAACATACAACCGCTGCGTAGAGTGTCGTCTGGATTCCCAATGCGGTATAGAAAATGCTGCCTAAAAACGGAGTAATCAAAGATGCTATGGAGGCAACCTGACTGATGATGGCATTTCCCTTGATGATATAGTCGCCTGACAACATTTGCGGGATACAGGCTTGCACAGTAGGGGATTCAAAAGCACCCAAGATCGACAGAATCATAAGCAGAGCGCCAACAACAAAGATATCTTGTCCATGCGATATGGCAAAGCTGGCAATCAATACAGAAAATCCCGAAAGAGTATCCAAAGCTACCATGATATTACGGCGGTTTGCCCGGTCTGCAAGGATTCCGCCAAAGGGAGAGAGTAAAATTGTGGGAAGCAATGCCAGTGCCAACAGTCCTGCAAAAACGGAAGCTGATCCGGTTTGTTCCAGCACATACATAGACAGGGCAAATTTCAATGTGTAATTTCCAATCAGGGAACTAACCTGTCCAAAAACCAAAAAGGTAAAATTAGGGGTAAAGAGTCTTTTTTCTGTCACAGTTTATACCTCCATATTTTCTACTAGGTGAAAGAAACTTTTCACAGCCATTACTGTGAGGAGTACGGCAATTCCCAGCAGAATAAAGAGTACTGGGCGGAAAGAGAAAGTCAGCGATAATATTTGACATAGGATTGTCACGGTAAGGATCGCAGATACAATGGTTACAGGAATAGATTGTTTCAGAAAACCAATCCATGTTGATATAAGTGTCACAGTACCAGCCAAAAGAGAATGGCATAGGAGGGAAAGAAAAGCCCACCCGGCAGTCTTCCATGTAAGACTGTCAGTACAGAAAGGGAAAAATCTCTCGGTAAAAGAGAATATGCTGTCTATCACAATTCCACCTAGCAGCATGGCGACAACAGGATAGCAAAAAATCAGCCACAGTTTTGCACCCATCATTTTTTTTCGGCGGATCGGATAGGAGAAAGATAAAATGGCTCTTGTGCCGCTATATTCTTCTATGACAAATCTGGTTCCCATCACTGCGCCTAAAATTCCAAAGGCGCTCATGCTCAAAAGGTGATTCAAATGGAACAGAAAATGATAAGAAGAAAACATCTCAATGTCGGTTTCTGTTGGATCGATCAGAGGAATCGCAGCCATAAAATAGTGAAAAGCCAATAGGGTAAAACTACAGATCAGAACTGCTATATGATAGGGGCGTAAATGGTTGCGTCTGATTTCCAGAGATATGAGTTTATGCATAATGAAGGCCTCCTTCCATTACTCCGATCAAATAATCTTCCATATCTTTTGGATGTTTTTTGCGGATTTCTTCCGTATTTGCTTCCAACACCAGTCTTCCATCTGCGATTACTCCGATACGGTCGGTAATTTGCCGCACTTCGGATAAAAGATGACTGGACAGCAGAATGGTTACCCCATCCTGGTCTGCGAGCTGGCGAAACAGGATGCGCATTTCTCTGATCCCGGCAGGATCAAGACCATTTACCGGTTCGTCTAAAATTAATACCTCCGGTCTATGAATAATGGCACGGGCAATGGCTAGACGCTGACGCATTCCTAAAGAAAATTCACGGACAGGCTGTGTACCTGTGCCGGGAAGCCCTACACGTTCAAGCACCGATTCCACCTTTCTGTTTTCAATTCCCATATAGGCCAAATGTAGGAGCAGATTATCAGCAGCTGACAGGTGTTCGTAAAACACAGGTGTTTCAATCAGACTCCCGGTGTGCCTTAAGATCTTAGCATTGTCTTTGACACTGTCCATATTAAAAATTGCGGCAGTACCGGCTGTCGGTTTGAGAAAACCGAGAAGCAGCTTAAATATGGTGGTTTTCCCAGCTCCGTTCTTGCCGAGAAGGCCATAGATAGTCCCTCGTTCCACGGAAATTTGGCAGTCCCGGATCACTTCTTTTCTGGAAAAGGTTTTGGTTAACCGGTCTGTGAAAATCACGATTTCTTTCATTTTGTCCTCCTTTTAATACCGTACGACGGTATGTATAACGGTAAAGAAAATGCATGGCAAAATTAAATTGTCTTGCGGCAGCTTTATGTTTCCTCTGGCATTTTGTCGAAGAATTCTTCCACCAAAGCATAGATGGAATCGTCCATAAGGGGAACGCCCATCTTTTCCAGCATATCACCGAGAAAGCGGAATTTGTTCTTCATTCCTTCTTTGTCGGATGGAAACACAGAAGGCAGCAGCCACAGACTGGTGAGCAGTGGCATGAGTTCTGCGATCTCTTTGGCATACTCCGTGTGTATAGAACCATCCTTGTTTCCTTCTTCCAGCAGTTCCTGATAATATGGAGTTAAAATGCGGCGGTTTGATTCAATCATCTCCACCAAAAGCCGGGGGTTCCTTGTGAGAGGAATCGATTGTATAGTCATGTCGGTTCGGGCTTCATCCGATTGATTCAGCCGGATAGCTTCGCGCAGCTTTTCCAGACCATTTAAATCGGAACGTTTACGAACTTTCTCAAAGGGATTATTTGCAGAAAACATCCGGTCGCCCACTGCGTCCATGATTTCCTCTTTTGACTTGAAGTGGTGATAGACCGCACCTTTTGATAAACCACCCAAATGATCTACAATGTCTTGAATTGTGGTGTTGTCATATCCTTTTTCCAAAAATAACCGCTGCGCCACATCAAGAATTTTTTCTACGGTTACTTCCGGGTATTTGTTCCGTGCCACACAAAATCCTCCTTTTACATACATTTGGTATGTATTATTATATGAACCGCAGGGCTTCCTGTCAAGGTATATTCACATTTATTTTCGGATTGGAATCAAACATCATATTTATCATTCTAACGATACCTCTTGCAATGAAAAAGGTCAGCACACGGCGTTCGGTGTGCTGACCTGCATATAAACTTCCCATAAAAGAGGGGGAAGGGAAGATTATCCCTTTATAACAGATATAAAACAATGATCATGAAAAAGTAAAGAGACACTGTCATGGAACATAAGGGAAAAGATATAAGGGAGTTCAGTCATTCCGAGATGTAATTTATATCTTTCCCTTAGTCCTGAAGTAAAAATAACATCGATATTTTCAAGTGTCAATATAGCTATAAAAAAAACGTGATTATGCAGAAAAAAAGTTTACAGTAACAGAAATATCTGCTGATTTTTACTGAAAAGATACTGACAGGTCTGTAATTATCGTGCCATGATCCGGTAACGGCTGGGGGAAGTGCCGTAATTTTGCCGGAATAATTTGCCAAAATAGCTGACATTATTGAACCCGCACTGCTTACAAATGGAAGCAAGATTCTGCGTGGTACTGGTCAGAAGATATGCAGCCACAGAAAGACGGTATCGGTTGAGATATTCCACCGGTGTCTGGGAGAGAGAGGACCTAAAACAGCGGAAACATTCCCGCTTATTTGTATGGGCGGCCCGGGCGATGGCCTCTACGGTGAGCGGTTCCGGGTAATGTTTATGGATAAAATCAAGCATCTGCTGCATACGGCGTTCCTGAATCGAGGAGAAGGTGCAGGAGGGAGAGTCGCTTTTTTCAGGAAAAGGTCCCAGGACAGACTTCGCCAGATCCGGCAGATCAGTTCAAGACCATGAAGCTCATGGTCTGTATCCGATGGCTCCAGATCGTGAAAACTCCGGAGAAGTTTCAGCATTTCTCCATGCTCTGTCCCAGTGTGGTCGAAGAAAAGACCGGGAATCTGGGAATGAAGGGCCGGAAGGATAATTTTCTGATAGATGTTCCCGAATACCAAAGAGGATGCAAAAAAGCTGGGAGCAATGGAAAATATAAAAATCTCAGCACCGGGCGCCAGCTGACTGTATCCGTGAAGTACCCCGGAATTGATAAAAAATCCATCTCCGGCTGTCAAAGTCCTTTGGACTTTGGAACCGTGCTTTCGGAAAAGCAGGTAGTCCAGCCTGCCTTTTAGAACCAGACCGAACTGGAATTCCGTGTGCCAGTGGAACTCTACCCTTCCGCCGGAAAAATCATTCAACATATTGCAAATCCGGGGGACAGGAAGTCCTGTTTCCGGGTAATCAAACCGCTGCTGTCTTGTCTCATCTATTTCAATTTTCCTGTCGCACATAAGCAAGCCTCCCTTAACTAGCGCAATTTTATCATATTTTAATAGTCTTTATTCAGGCCACAGGGATTTCAGAAAACGGATCCCGCTCTCTGTGCGGAAAACAGACTTCAGCACATGGCGTACGTTTTCTCCTGAAGCATGGTCTTCCGCCAGATTGACCAGGAAATCCGCTTCCACAAGGATCTGGTGATCCTGTTCCTGGATATGACCGTAAGTATGGTGGTGGCCGATCAGCCAGCAGATACGTTCTGTCATTTCACGATCTGTACCGGTATCTTCCAGCAGCTTGCGGGCCTGAGCGGGACCTTCCAGCTCCTGATATTTCCCGGCGCTGCTGTGGTATTTTTCTTCGCTGATTTTGATGCCGATATCGTGGAGCAGTGCAGCAATCTCCAGAGTCTCCAGTTCCCGGGAATTTAATCCTTCCAGCCGCCCAATAGCTGAGGCGTATCCGTGTACTTTTATAAAGTGTTCGATCCTACGGATATCTCCGCAGTCATAAATGATCATTTTTTCAGCGATACGGGCAGTTCTTTTTGTCAATAGTCTCAACCTCCTTAAAAAAGATAAAAAGACAGCAGAAAAAATTCTGCCGCCTTTGACAATTCTTATAGTAGCACTGGAGAGTGTTGTTTGCAAGAGGTGAGTGGGAAAAGGGATGCGACGGAGGCTGGAAAGCTGGCTGTCGGTGATGTGTTTTTGAAAACTATTTTGAAAAATATTTAGAAAGGAGCCGGTTCTGGTATGCCGGCTCCTTAGAGATTTTCCTAAAAATAAATTTATATGAGAAGAGAGTTTTTATTTTGCCGTTGCCGGTGCTTTCTTTTTGATGATTTTGGACAGTACAATGGCCATAACCACACACAACAGAGACATAACAACTGCGTAAGCCCAGGTCATCTTGAAACCGGCAGCGCCGTAATTGTCCATCCAGCTTCCCAGAAGAGTGTACATGAAGATGTCCGGTGTGTAACCAAGAGCAGAAGCAATACCAGATACACGTCCGCTCATCTCCATCGGAATACCTGCGTCATCGTGAACAGCAAAGTACTGACTTCTCACAGCATAGATGAAGATCAGCCCGAAGAAGAAATTGATGATGACGGCCATAACCAGGCTGGCATTGACAGGCAGGACGATGAACAAGCCAAAAGAAACTGCAAGAAGAACACATCCTCCGACAATGACTTTGATTCTGGAATGAAGTTTATCAGCCAGGAATCCACCCAGGATACCGCCTACACCCTGGAGCAGGTAACGGATACCGCCGAGAGTAGAACCCATGGTCTCAGAAAGACCATAGTACTGTACGGCATAAGTATTTACATATCCAATGATACCGTACACGCTGTATGCGGTAAATACAATTGCGATCAGAACCCACACACGGGGGATGGTCAGAGCTTTGAACATTCCTTTGGTTACTTCAAGGAAGCTTTCATTATTCTCTTCCCGTTTTGTATCTTCAATAAAGATAAAGTTCAGAATACCAATGATGATGACAGAGATTGCACATACCTTGATGGCCATGGAAGTACCGAAGACTTCACCACTTTTTGCTGCGAAAAAGCTGTATGCCGCAGTCATAGCGAATACCTGAATGGCATTGATAATGCCACGCAGACCTTCCTGAAGTCCGAAGAGACGGCCCTGTTCTTCCGGAGTTCCAAGCATACGGGTTGCTTTGATGCAGGCAGACCAATAAGTGATGATTGTCGAGATACCCAACAGAACGAAGATCGCTCTGGAGACATTATAACTTGGGAATGTGGAGAACCAAAGTCCCAGGATACCGGTGGCCAGGAAGGAAAATGTCAGAAGCTTTCTGGCGGAGAACTTATCTGCGATAATTCCGCCGATGAAATAAGAAACCAGAGAGACTGTCGCATATCCAGATGAGAGGAGTCCCATTTGTGCGTTGGTTAAGTCCATAGCCGACTGGATCTGAGGATAGAAAGTTTCACGGATATAAGGAAGCTGGAAAATCATACCAGCACCTGCGGCCAGCAGAAGGAGCGTGCCGTATTTCTTTACAAATGCTTTGTTCATAAGAAATTCCTCCGTTCTTTGTATTATTTTGAGCATTTGTGCCGGCCGGAAAACATCATGCCGGATCCGGCTGTTGAAATGAAAAAAAGAGAGAAGTAGGCCTTATGGCGTTACTTCTCTCTTCACTCTTGTAACTTGGGATAATCATAAAATATTTATAAAATCTTGTCAATTCTTTTTGAGGAAAAAGATGAATCTTATAAAATGTATACAAAAAAGATATGTAAAATTTGTGAACACTTCAATAGTATCTTCCGGGTAACTATCCCACAATAAAGTGCTTACTTTACGTTAGAAACTCCATTGTCTATAATAGAGGCAAGAGCTGAGAAAAACGGTTATTTTGTGACAGATAAATGTATCGGCTGCAAGCTGTGCGATACCAAATGTCCGCAGAAGTGTACTGATCCAGTAAATGCGATAGAACGGAGGTAGTATCATGACACAAGAAGAACAGTTGGATTTTCTGATCCACTATTTACTGAATGAACGCGAAGAATATAAGGACATCCAGATGCCAGACGATCTTTCAGAAAAACAGAGGCTCCTTCGGAGTCTCATGAATGTACGTCCGCCCATCCCTGCCAGGGAGGATTTTCTGAAAGTACAGGACGCATATCTGCAGGAGCGCCTGGCCCAGAGAGGCATCACAAAACCGGAGGATTTAACACCGGTGCAGCCAGGAAGGTATCTCTGGCAGGGCGACATCACCACACTGGCGGCAGATGCGATTGTGAATGCGGCAAACAGCCAGATGCTGGGCTGCTTTGTACCTTGCCATGGCTGTATTGACAATGCCATTCATACTTATGCAGGCGTGCAGCTCCGCATGGAATGTGCCCGTATTATGGCCAGACAAAAGAAAGAAGAGCCCACTGGCAAAGCCAAGATTACGAAAGCCTATAATTTGCCCTGCCGTTATGTGCTGCATACGGTGGGCCCTGTCATTTACGGGGCTGTTACACAGACAGACCGGGAACTGCTGATAAGCTGCTACCGTTCCTGTCTGGAACTGGCAAAAGATAACAAGCTTCGGAAGATAGCGTTTTGCTGTATTTCCACCGGTGAATTCCATTTTCCAAATGAACTGGCGGCAGAGATTGCCATACAGACAGTCAAGACATGGCAGCAGCAAAATCCAGAACAGATTGAGGTGATTTTTAATGTTTTCAAAGACAGCGACTATGAAATCTACAGACACCTGTTGCGATAAAATTTCACGGCTGAAACATGAAATTGAGACTGCGGACGCAGTTATCATCGGCGCAGGAGCCGGACTTTCTGCTTCTGCCGGGTTCACCTATACAGGAAAACGGTTTGAACAGCATTTCAGTGATTTTATCCGAAAATACGGTTTTCATGATATGTATTCCGGCGGTTTTTATCCCTTTGAAACTTTGGAGGAACACTGGGCATATTGGAGCCGGTATATCTATATCAATCGTTATACTGCCGCGCCAAAGCCTGTTTACGATGATCTGTTGAAACTGGTACAGGGCAAGGATTATTTTGTGCTGACCACCAATGTAGATCACTGTTTTCAGAAAGCCGGATTTGACAAGCAGCGTTTGTTCTATACCCAAGGTGACTACGGCCTGTGGCAGTGCAGCGTACCATGCCATAACAAAACCTATGATAATGAGGCTGTCGTTCGCAAAATGGTGGCGGCGCAAGGATTCGCCTTTGCGGAAAACGGCGATCTTTATGTCCCGGATGGAACAAAGCTGAAGATGGAAGTTCCCTCTGAATTGATTCCTTACTGTCCTCATTGTCATAAACCCATGAGCATGAACCTGCGCGCCGATGATACCTTTGTCGAAGATGAGGGCTGGCATCGTGCTGCTGAGCGGTACGGGGCGTTTTTGAAAAGCCACCAGAACCAAAAAGTGCTGTTTTTGGAGCTTGCTGTTGGCTACAATACACCGACCATAGTAAAGTACAGTTTCTGGCAGATGACGTATGATTGGCCGAATGCGACGTATGCCTGTCTGAATTATGGTGAAGCCTATGCACCTGATGAGATTAAAAGAAAATCCATCTGTGTGAACAAAGACATCGGAGATATTCTGACTGTTTTGGAAGTCCAGTAAGCTCTCCATGATTCTAAAAATCTATTGACTTATATACGAAATCGGATATAATGAATGATGTACGAAATCGGATAAGCGAGAAGGAGGGGGAAAATTTGCACTATTTAGAAGCGGGACAATATACCTATTTAGCAGGAGAAATCAACGCTTTATACCACAAAGCAGCTGTAAAAATGGGTATTTCGGATAGTGTTCAAAACATTTTATATGTACTCTGTGAGAAGGATGGTAAATGTCTGCAAAGTGAAATAAGTAAACTTACCGGTATCAGCCGTCAGACAATCAATTCTGCCATTCGTAAATTGGAAAAAGAGGAAATTGTATATTTGAAACAGGGAAAAGGCAGAAATACTATTCTCTGCCTGACTGAAAAGGGAAAGAAATTTTCATCAGAAAAAATAATGCCTTTGCACGAGATTGAAAATAAGATCTGGAATGAGTGGACAGTGGAGGAACAGCAGCAATATCTGACCCTCACGAAAAAATATCGTGACGGATTAAAAAAATATCTGGAAGCCATGTTATAAAAGCAGGAAACAAAATCTTTTGAAGGGAGGTGGCTTGATGTCGGCAGCATGATAAGGGGATTATCACATTCGAGATTGTCCCCTATTTGAAAAATTATTTTGAAAATGAGAGGACAATTTGATATGGAAAAAACAAAAAAATGGAAATCGCAGTTTATGACTGTTGCATTGGGACAGGCGGTTTCAATGTTAGGAAGTCACGGTGTTCAGTTTGCTCTTATTTGGTGGCTTGCTGAAAAAACATCTTCTCCGCTCATGTTAGGAATCTCAGGGATTGTTGCCTATCTTCCAATGACCCTATTCAGTCCGCTGGCAGGAATTGCGGCTGATCGTTATAACCGAAAATTCATCTCAATTTTTTCGGATATGGCAATGGGGACGGTTGCGTTCATATATGCAGTATTACTATTCTTTTTTGAGCTGCCTGTGTGGACGGTATTTGTCATATTATGTGTCCGGGGGATTGGAAGTACCTTCCAGCAACCAGTAATACAGTCAATTATTCCGCAGCTTGTACCAAAAGATCAGTTAGTAAAAACAAATGGGTGGATGCAGCTTCTAAATGCAGGCTCTTTTTTGCTGGGACCGGTAATTGGTGCGTCCTTATATGCGATTTTCCCGATGTCAATCGTTTTAATGAGTGATGTGGCGGGGGCAATTTTAGCAAGTATTGCGTTAGCAGTCGTTAAAATCCCAGAACTTGAAAAAGCAGGGCGGGAAGAACAACATTTTATAGCAGAATTAAAAGAAGGATTGCAGGTATTCAAAGAAGATAAAAATTTGTTTTATATTGTGGTCGCGGAAGCTCTCTGTATGTTCTTCTATGCGCCATTATCTTCCTTTTATCCGCTCATGACAAGCGACTATTTTAAATTATCGGCAATGTATGGAAGTGCTGTGGAACTGTCTTTTGCAGTTGGCATGATGGTATCTTCCCTTTTGTTTTCCAGTGTTCTGAAGGTAAATCAGAAAATCAGAGTCTCCTTTATCGGTTTGTTCGGAATGGGGGTTATATCATTGATCTGCGGTATCATACCGCCGACTTATGCAGGCTGGTTTTTCTTCGTGGGAGGCTGTCTCTGTTTAGGCGCTTCTGGAAATGTCCATACCATCCCGCTGACAGCCTATATGCAGGAAACTATATCCCCGGAAAAAATGGGGCGGGCATTTTCGGTACTTACTTTGATTTCTTCTATGACAATGCCGATTGGCTTGCTTTTTAGCAGCCCAATAGCAGAAGAAGTAGGTGTAGCTGGCTGGTTTTTCATCTCCGGTCTGAGTATGATTGTTCTTACTGCCGGCGTTTTAATCTTATACTCAAAAAGATGCAGGAAGAAAAGCTGATATAAAAAAATCAGGAGAATTTCTATGGATAAAATTTGGAGTGATTTGTATAATACAGCAATGAGTGTAATCAAGCCCCGTGAGGTGTCTCGTATAGTTGAGGCAGGCAGTGTTGCCGCTGCGGTTGAATCTGTTTCGGGGAACATTTATGCGGGTGTCTGCATTGATACTGCCTGTACATTGGGTATATGTGCAGAACGCAATGCCATATTTAACATGATCACAAATGGAGAAAATGGTATTCGTCGAGTGATAGCTGTTGAACAGAGCGGAAAAACAATCCCACCTTGTGGCGCTTGCCGAGAATTTATGACACAGCTTATGCCGGACAGTTATCGCTCTATTGAGATTATGCTGAATTATGAAAAAGAAAAAATTGTTACATTGGGAGAAATTACTCCCGAATGGTGGATAAATGGAGATAGACAGCAAAATGCATAAAAAGTAAACGATAAAACTAGACAAAATATACAATTGACACAATAGAAAAAATCAGATATACTGAACCCAGTTACAAAGAGCGAGAAGAGAAAAGTAACGTCATGTAGTACTATGTACTGCATGCGTTTTCTTTTCTCTTTTTTTTATGTCATAGGAGAGACCTTGTCACGATCATACGTGAAAGTCTTTTTCTGTAACGAAACGCTCTGAAAGGATGCGAATGCCGTAAATTTGAAAAAGCAAGCAGAAAGGAGTCAATAAAATGGCAATCATTGGGAGAGAAGAAATTGTAGCAGGATTGAAAAAAATCCTTGGGGAAGAGAGAGTAATCACAGATGAGCAGGTACTCAAAGAGAGCAGTGTGGACCGCTATCGTAAATACGAGCAGGCGATGGAAGTTTATACACAGCCGATTCCTGCAGCAGTAATTTACGTAGAGTCAGCGGAGGAAGTATCCAAAGTATTGCAGTTCGCAAATGACAATGAGATCAATGTGGTTCCAAGAACCGGACATTCTGCGATTGAAGGCGGTCTTGAAACTGCGTTAAAAGATTCCGTTGTGATTGACGGATCTCATATGAATAAAATTATCAAAGTGGACAGATACAACATGCAGGTGACTGCACAGTGCGGTGTGCCGCTTCAGGCGTTGGATGATATGCTCAGAGAACAGGGGCTGACTACCGGACATTCACCCCAGTCAAAGCCTTTGGCACAGCTTGGCGGTCTGACGGCAACCAGAAGCATCGGTCAGTTCTCTACTTTGTACGGTGGAATTGAGGATATGATTGTGGGTCTGGAAGCAGTTTTTCCAAATGGCAAAATCTGCCGTATCAAGAATGTTCCAAGACGTGCAGCAGGTCCTGATATCCGTCAGATTGTAATTGGAAATGAGGGAGCTTTGTGCTTCATCACAGAAGTAACCATGAAGCTGTTCCCGTATCTGCCTCAGAATAACCGCTATATCGCATATAAACTGGATGATTCCCAGATGAAACTGGGCTTTGACTGCTTAAGAGAAGTCATGGTAAATGGATATCGTCCTTCTTTTGCCCGTCTGTATGATGCGGCAGATGCACAGCAGCATTTCAGTGCATGGCTGGAGTCGGACAAAGCGATTCTGATCTGGATGGCAGAAGGCGCTGAGGGAATCACGAAGGCGACTTATGAGGGAATCAAGGAACTGATGTCAAAACATCCGGAACTGGAACCGGTAGAGACCGATTTGATTGAGAAATGGTATCTTGGATTGAACTGGGGACCGGAAAATATTGCTCAGGAGATGGAAGAGATCAAGGCAACCAAAAACATTGGTATTACGACAGAGGTTTCCGGATGCTGGGACTGCATTTATGAAATTTATAAGACTTCCTGCGAGAGAATTGCCAACGAAGTTCCGGATATTACAATGATCGGCGGACATTCTTCCCACAGCTATATCAACGGCACCAACATGTATTTCTGCTATTATTATAATGTAGTGGACTGTGCGCCGGAAGAAGAAATCAACAAATACCACAATCCGATCAATCAGATTATCTGTGAGCAGGTAATCAAATATGGCGGATCAATTGTCCATCACCATGGCCTGGGTAAAGCAAGAGCCCACTATGTAACCCAGGAATATGGCTCTTCCTATTATATGTTGAAGACTCTGAAACAGGCGTTTGATCCAAATGGAATAATGAATATGGGAACTTTGATTCCGCTGAGGAAATAAATGAAATTATTGGCATGTTTTAAGGTTGTTCCTGACATGGAAGCTATCAACAGCACGGACTGGGAGGTTACAGACTCCCTGTCCGTGGATTTAAGTTATGTGAGGCTGGTCTGGAACTGTTTTGATGAAAGTTCATTGGAAATGTTGCTGAAGCTTTCTGATTTATCAGAAGGCTTTCCTGCGTTGGTGAACTTGTGGGCGTTGACTGTGGGACAGAAAAATGCAGATTCTTATTTAAAAACTCTGTATGCGTTGGGTTATGAACGGGCCGTGCGCGTGGAGGAAGACCGTGATCTGCGTTTTTGCCCCGAATGGATGGCAGAAGTCATTTCTGCTTTTGTGAAAAAGGAAAATACCGTTGATGGAATTGTGATGGGAAGTGTCAGCTCTGATGGAAATAATGGAATGACACCATATCTGACGGCAGAAAAACTGGGCTGGCCATGTATTTCCCAGGTGATCGGGATGGAGCCGGTAGATGATACACATGTGAAAGTAGTCAGCCAGCAGGATCACGGAAATGTGACCCAGGTGGTGAAGCTGCCCTGTGTGTTTGCAGTGGGAAATGCACCTTGTTCCTATCTGAGAGTTCCAACCCTGAAAGATCGCATGAAAAAAGGAAAAAAACCTATTGAATATCTGGATATCAGTCAGCTTGGTTTGAAAAAAGAGATATCGGGGGAAGGATTTGTGCTGACGGGACTGGAACCTGTGAGGCAGGAGAGAGACGGTGTTATCATTGAAGGAGAGACGGCTGCGGAGAAAGCCAGAATCTTGTACCAGGATTATTTGAGAGAAAGGTTGGATGCGTTATGAGAGAGCCGGTGATTGTAATCAATGGTTTTAGTGATAAATACACACAAAAATTCTCTCAGATTCTGGCAGTACTGCCGGAGAATCTGGCAATTCGTAAAATGATTTTTCTCTGTGATGAGAAATACTCTGAGGAAGCGCTCAGACGTTTTCCGGTAGAATTGGTTCAGGTTGTCTCCTGTCCGGTCTATGATCCAGAGAAGATCCTGCCTGCTTTGGAAGAACTGACGAAAGATGAAATGTGGGTTCTCTTTGACTCCGGGTATTCCGCTGAGGAACTGGCTGTGAGACTGGCGGCGAGAAAAGGAGGAACCGGTGTCACAAAAGTCCAGGATATTTTTGACCAGGAAGGTAAATGGTATTTCCGGAAGATGGTCTATGCCAATCATATGATGGGGACTTTTCAGATTACCAGGTGGCCCTGTTGTCTGTCTCTTGCGCCAGGAGGAAAGGAAAGAGAAATTCCATTCGAAGCAGATACAGCCAGAGTCCAGATTCTGTCCCTGGAAAGCTCGATTATGGGATATCATCTGGAGAAGACCGAGAAAGAAGAAGGCCTGGAAAACGCGTCGTTTCTCCTGGCAGCAGGGAGAGGCGCAGGTTCCAGAGAAAATGTCTGTGAGTTGGAAAAGCTTGCCCGGAAGATGGGAGCGGATTTCGGGGTGAGCCGTCCGGCGGCGATGTCAGCCTGGGCACCGATGAATTGTCTGGTCGGAGTGTCTGGAGCAATGACAAAACCGAAAATCTGTATTGCTGCTGGAGCAAGCGGCGCGCCGGCTTTTTATGCGGGAATTGAAAAAAGTGAATTTATTGTGGGAATCAACACAGACGCCAGCGCGGAACTGGTGAAGAAGTCGGATGTATCTGTGGTGGGAGATTGTATGGAAGTGCTTCGGGAACTGGAGCAGGTGATGGAAGAAGACAGAAAAGAAACAGCAAAGTGCATCGCTGTCGAAAGGAATGAATAGAAGAAATGGTAAGACGATTGTCTGAGGAGATGAGCGAGAAATATCAGGAATTTTTAATTGATGAGTCAAAATATCAGGGATGGGCTGAGAGTATTTCTTTTCCGGAGACGGAGGAAGAAGTCTGTCAGATTCTCAGACAAATGAAAGAGAACAAGATTCCTGTGACAATTCAGGGAGGTAAGACTGGCATTACGGGGGCTTGCGTTCCGGCAGGAGGACATATCTTGAATGTATCCAGGATGAATCGGGTTCTTTTCAGTGATCCTGAAAATCTGACAGTCACCGTGGAGCCGGGGATGACATTGATGGATCTGGAAAAAGAGATTCTGCGGATTTTTGGAAAGAAGAAAGTATTCTGGCCGGTGCAGCCCACAGAAAAATCGGCGACGGTGGGTGGAGTGGCGGCCACGGCGGCGCAGGGCCCGAATGAATTCTTTTATGGAGACAGCAGACAGTATTTTGTATCCGCGCGTATGGTCTGCATGGACGGGCATGTAGAAGAATGGGACAGATCGAATTTGGCTCAGATTCTTGGCCGGGAAGGGACGGCAGGAGTTTTCACTGCTTTAACCTTGCGTCTGGTTCCAAAACCGGAGGAGATATGGGGAATCTGTTTTTTCTTCCGGGAGGAAGAAAGCGTGGCATCCTTCGCGGATGAATTGAATGAACGGGAATGGAAGTCAAAAGGAGCAAGGCTCACGGCAAAAGAATATCTGGATTCCCAATCTATGCGGCTCATTCAGGAGCGAAAGCAGGACATGGCGAAAATACGGGAATTGCCGGATGTGGATGAATCCTTTGAAGGCATGGTATACCTGGAATTGGAGGGAAATCCCGATGAAGTGGAAGCACTGGCGGAAGAACTGATGGAGCTGGCTGCCCAGTGGGACAGCGATCCGGATGAGGCCTGGGCTTTGTCCGGAGAGATGGAAGTGGAAAAATTAAGAGCATTTCGCCATGCGGCCGCGGAATCGGTGAACCTGTGTGTGGAGGCAAATCGAAAGCAGGAACCGGCTCTCACAAAGCTGGGGTCAGATTACAGATATCCGGGACAGAAATTCTCAGAGGTACTTGCCCGCAGTCGGGAAATCATGAAGGACAGTGGGTTGGAATATACCATTTTCGGACACCTTGATGAGGCGCATCTGCATATGAATCTTCTGCCTAAAAATATGGAAGAGTATCAGAAAGGCTGCGAGATTTTGAGAGTATGTGCCAGAGCCTGCCAGGAAGTTGGCGGGGTATTAATTGGAGAGCACGGCATCGGGAAGCTGAAGCGCAGAATTCTGGAAGGAATTCTTCCAAAAGAGGAATGGAAGGTTTACCGGGAGCTGAAGCAACGGTACGATCCGGATTTTCTACTGAACCCGGAAAATATTTCCTTGTGGGAGGAATAAAAGAATGCGGATTGCAGTTTGTATGAAACAGGTACCGGCCTATTCCGAGGGAAATATGGATGAGAAGACTGGAGTACTGATAAGAAGCGGGTTGGAAAATATTGTGAATGTCTATGATCTGGCAGCGCTGGAAGTGGCCCTCCAGGTGAGGGAGGCAGCTGGAGGGACTGTGACCGTGTTTACTATGGGTCCGGAGTCTGCACAGAGTGTTTTAAGAGAAGCTTTTGCCAGGGGAGCGGATGAGGGTTGTCTGGTCTGTGACAAAGCCTTTGCGGGAGCGGATGTACTGACAACTTCCTATACTCTGATGCAGGCGATGAATTCCCAGGGAAAATTCGACTTGATTGTATGTGGCCGTCAGACTACGGACGGAGATACGGCTCAGGTGAGCGGGGAACTGGCACAGTGGCTTGGAATCCCCCATTGCAATTGGGTATCGGAACTTCAAGAAATCCGGGAAGACGGGGTGATTTTCTGGCAGAAGACAGACGCTGTGAGAAGAGAGATTGAGGCAGCGTGGCCTTGTCTGCTTTCCGTGGAAAAGAGCAGTGTGACACCCAGAATGCCTTCCCTGAAATTGAAGATAGCGGGAAAGAAGAAAACAATTATTCGAATTGGACTGGAGGATCTGGAGGATCAGAATCCAGAACATTATGGGCTGAAAGGTTCGGCGACGAGAGTGAAGAAAATATTTCCTCCTGAGAAAGTACAGCGGCAGGCTGTTCGCAGAATGGATGGAAATGAGGCAGCCAGGTATATTGCTAAGATTCTGGAAAATGGTTGAGGAAGGGGGATTTCCGGTGAACGAAGAGAAAGAACTGGACAGTTGGAAGGGGATTTTAGTCTGTCTGGAATGGAAAGGAACGGATTTTCATCCGGTCAGTTATGAACTCCTTGGAGAGGCAAGACGTCTGTCCAGGATCAGTAGGGAACCGGTCTATGCGGTGGGAGTCGGCAGGAAAATCCATGAAGGGGCCGGTTTGCTGAGACATTGCGGGGCGCAGAAGGTTATTCTCTGTGAGACTTCGATGATTTGTCAGTCGGAATCCTATGCGGATCTTTACGAACACTATATCCGGGAATTGATGCCCTCTTCTGTGCTGGTGGGGGGAACGCTGGAAGGGCGTGCCCTGGCACCGCGTCTGGCGGTGCGTTTTCGGACAGGACTCACCGCAGACTGTACCCGGCTTGAGATGACCGGGGAAGGGGGACTGGTTCAGATCCGTCCAGCCTTTGGAGGAAATCTGATGGCGAGAATTGTGACAGAGAATTCCAGGCCGCAGTTTGCCACCGTACGTTCCGGTGTGATGGAGAGGGAGGAAGATTCTCTGGAGGAATCACAGGTTTGTCTGGACACGAATCAGCAGGTGAGGGGGACTCTCAAGGTTCATACAGAAGAAATCCTGAAGCCGGAAGGAAAGATTACGGAAGCAAAAATTCTGGTAGTGGCAGGACGGGGCGTGAAGAGACGGGAAGATCTGGAACCTCTTTCTATGCTGGCCAGAAAGCTGGGAGGACAGCTGGCATCCAGCAGAGCTTTAGTCGAGAAGGGGTGGACAAAGCCTTCCCAGCAGATTGGACTGTCTGGAAATACGGTTTCGCCAGATTACATGATTACTTTTGGCGTGTCTGGCACAGTCCAGTTTATGGCTGGAATGAAATCCACCCGCCATATTCTGGCTGTGAATACAGATCCGGAGGCAAGGATTTTTCAGATTGCCCATGATCCTATCTGTGCGGATCTCTACGAAGTGGTTCCCAGACTTATTCAGTTGATAGACCAAAAAAATAGGCAGGAGGAGATATTTTGAAATTTACTTATCAGTTGACGGCCCAGGAGATTGAAGAAGCCTGGATAGCATCGCAGTGGAGAAACGTATTGTTCCAGAGGTGGAATCAGTTGATTCTCACCGCACTCGTCATTGGATTTCTGGTTTTTTATACGAAAGACCCGGAAAAGTTTTATCTGATTTTGTGCGCCGCGCTGATTGTCATTCTGCTTTTTTACAATACATATTTTATTCCCTTTTCCAGAAGAAGAAAGGCCGCAAAGCTGGCAAGGGAAAAAGGAATTTATGGAATCAAAATAGGAGAAAGGGGGATCTGGGCAGGAAAAGATTGGAAATTCTATTCTCTGGAAGAACGAAAATGGGAATTACTGGAATCGGATACGGTCTATGCACTGAAGGTGGACAGGGAAATTTTCTGTATTCCCAAAAGAGTTCTGTCCAGGGAGGGAACAGAGGCATTGAGGAAGCTGACAAAGCTTGGAAAATGCAGCTGTCGAAAAATTATAACGGGAGAGGAGAAGAAGTATGGGAGAAACAGGAAAACAAAAAACAGTAAAGATGCCGCTCAATAAAATTGTCTTTTTTCCGCCGTGGCTGGCATTGATTGCTATGGTAGTGGTGAGTCTGACCAATGAAGAGGCTTTCTTGAATGGGTTGAACGCCGTGACCAACTGGATTCTTGAGAACTTTACCTGGGCATTTAATCTGACGACGCTGGCTTGCCTGATCACGGTGGTTGTCATTTATTTTTCACCCTTTGCGAAGGTGAGAATTGGCGGAAGAAAGGCGCGCCCGATTATGTCCTTTATGAATCTGGTGTGGATCACCCTTTGTACAACAATTGCCGCAGGAATTTTGTTCTGGGCTTGTGCGGAACCCATGTATCATCTGTATGCTCCTGCAGCTTTTGAAGGCGTGGAGGCAGGAAGTCCGGGGGCTGCCATGTTTGCCATGAAGACGATGTTTCTGGAATGGACCTGGTCGCCTTACGCCATTTACACGACAGCGACTTTGATCTTTGCTTTTGTCTTTTATAATATGAAGCAAAAATATTCTATGGGCTCTGTGCTGGTTCCGGCATTTGGTCCGAAGGTGACAAAATTGAACAATCTGATTGATGTGATCTGTCTGTTTGCTCTGGTGGCAGGTATGGCAGCTTCTCTTGGAACGGGAACTTTGACCATCGCCGGCGGAATTCAGAATGTTTTTGGAATTAAGAGCAATCCCACGCTCTGGGCAGCCGTTATCGCTGTGATTGTCATCACCTTTGTCACTTCCAGTGTGTCAGGAATTATGAATGGTATCCGGATTTTGTCTGACATCAATGCCAAAGCTTATATGATTCTTTTCGTCTTTCTGATTATCTTTGGACCGACAGCGTTTATGCTGAATTTCTCTGTGGAATCTTACGGAGCTTATCTGAGAGATTTCCTTCCCATGAGTCTGAGTACCGGGGAGATCTTTGGAGAAAGCTGGGCCAGATCCTGGCCAGTCTTTTACTGGTGTAACTGGATGTCCTGGACACCAATTACCGCTATTTTTCTGGCAAAGATTTTAAGAGGCTATACCATCAAAGACGCAATCCGCTGTAATTTTATTATTCCTTCCATTTTCAGCACTGTGTGGATGGGAATTTTCGCAAGCTCCGCGATTTATTATGAGATGAATGGGGATGGATTGTATGAATTGATGCAGAGCAGCGGCACAGAGTCTGTTGTCTATGCAGTTTTGGAGCATATGCCGTTTGCGATGATTTTGATTGTCTTTTATCTGTTTATCGTGTTTATTTCTTTTGTCACTGCCTCAGACTCCAACACCAACGCCATGGCAGGTCTTTGCACTTACGGTATTACGGATGGGGAAGAAGAGGCACCAGCATGGCTGAAGATTGTGTGGGGATTATCCATCGCGGTGGTAACCTGGATTGTCATCAGCTTTGCCGGTATCGATGGAATCAAGGCAGCTTCCAACCTGGGTGGTTTCCCGACCATGTTCCTGATTATTTGTATGATCGTTGGTCTGGTAAAAATTTGCAAAAATCCCTCAAAGTATGATACATTTAAAGAGGATTACACAGAAGACGGAAAACCAATTCCGTCTGAGCGTCTTCCAATAAAAAAAGAAGAAGGATAACATATGACAAAAGAATTTTTTCTAGAAGCAACGGAGGTCTCGCCGGTGATTCCGGCGGCAAACAGTGAGGAAAGACTGGAAGAGGCGCTGAAGTCAGAGAGTCAGCTGATTTATGTTCTGTACGGGGATATCTGTAACATTGAAGATATTGTGGCAAGAATCAAACAGGCAGGAAAAAAAGCAATTGTTCATGTAGATCTGATCACAGGACTCGCTTCCAAAGAGATTGCCTTGGACTTCATGGACAAGTATGTTCATCCGGATGGGATTATCAGTATGAAATCCAACCTGATTGCCCATGCTAACGAACTTGGCTTTTTCACTATCCAGCGTTTTTATATCATGGACGTGCTCACTTACCGGAATATTGAGAAACATATCCGGATCGCAGGGCCGGACGTGGTGGAATTCATGCCTGTGGCATTAACGAAGGCTATGGGTTATCTGATGGAAAATATTGATAAACCGATTGTGGCCAGCGGTCTTGTCCTGGACAAACAGGATATTATGGAAGCACTGAAGATCGGGGCGGTAGCTGTGTCCACGACAAACAAAGATCTATGGGATTGTTAGGAGAAAGGCGATGCGGGCAGATCTTTCATGTTTTTTGTGCTGTGAGAAGAAGGCCCTTTCTTTGCTGGAACAGTATCAGGTTCCATCAGAGAAGAGACTTCTGCTGATGAAAAAAATATACGGAGGTTTTTCCAGGGCAGAGGAGGAGATTTCTGCTCCGGTGCTGATGGCCAAGATGATGAAAATTTTGGAAGAACAGATAAAAATGTCAGATGCCTACCGGGAGCCGAAGCGAAAGTACAATCAACTGCTTATGGGAAGAATGGAACAGATAGAGAAGAGAATCTGGAGTTCTTCTGATCCCTTTTTGGCCGGGCTTTTGTATGCGCTGACAGGAAACTATATTGATTTTGGTGCCATGGATACAGTCAGTGAAGAAAAGCTTACAGAATTGCTGGACAAATGCGGAGAATTCTCTGTGGATTCTGGGACAGTGGAACACTTGCGGCGGGATCTGGAACAGGCAGGGAACTTAGTGTATATCACGGACAACGCAGGGGAGATTGTTCTGGATGGACTGTGGCTTCGGACAATCTCAAAGCTGTATCCGAATCTTCGCATTTGTGTGCTGGTGAGAGGAGAGCCGATTCTTAATGATGCCACTGTCGATGATGCCAGGGATATTGGTCTGGACCGGGAGTTTGATGTGATTCCAAATGGAACCCAAATTCCAGGGACATCTTTGGAGCATATAAGCAGGGAAGCCAGAGCGCTTCTGGATCAGGCAGATGTGTGTATTGCCAAAGGCCAGGGGAATTTTGAGAGTCTGCATGGAAGCCGGCGGAATATATATTATCTGTTTCTGTGTAAATGTGATTTTTTTGTCAGAAAGTTTCAGGTGGAACAATTCACTCCGGTTGTTGCTCATGAGATGGATTTTGTATAATATACACAAAAAAAGAACCTTTATTTTGATTAATTATACAGATTGACAAAAGCTATATAAGGAATTATACTAAACGCAGTTACTTAAAGAGTGTGAGAGAGAGTAACTTCTGTTTTTCATAAATGGAAGTTGCTCTTTTTTATTTGCCAAAAATGGCCAGAAAGGTGCAGATATTTCACATGATGCGCAGATGTGAAACCACTCTGAAATTAAAAAATGATTATATGGAGGTATCTAAAATGGGCTACGATATTAATGAATTTTCCATGGATTTCTTTAGTTTGAAGGGTAAAAATGCGATCGTGACAGGTGGAAACAGCGGACTGGGACAGGCATTTGCACTGGCACTGGCAAAAGCGGGGGCAAACATTTTCGCGTTTGCTTATGTGGATGATGATGGAACCACGAAAAAACTGATTGAAGACTGTGGTGTGAAATATACATTCATGCAGGGGGATCTGACTGAGGATGGAATGTGTGATAAAATTGCGCAGGAATGTGTAAATACTTATGGCAAGATCGATATCCTGGTAAATTGCGCTGGAATCTGTAACATTGCAGACGTTCTTGACTTTGGTAGAAAAGAATGGGATCCGATGATCGCGATTAATCTGACAGGTGCTTTTGATCTCAGCCATGCGGTGGCAAAATATATGATTCCGCAGCGCAGCGGTAAGATTATCAACATTTGTTCTCTGTTCTCCTTCCTGGGCGGACTTGGATCACCGGCTTACGCAGCCATGAAAGCTGGTCTGATGGGTCTGACAAAAGCTTATGCAGATGAGCTGGGCAAATATGGAATCTGTGTCAATGGTATTGCTCCTGGATACTTCCAGACCAAGATGACAAGCGGAACCGGAAGCGCGAATGATGAGAAATTCATCAAGATCAAAGAACACATTCCGATGGATCGCTGGGGAGAGAGACAGGATCTTATGGGAACCACTGTTTATCTGGCAAGTCATGCATCCGACTATGTGAACGGCACGGTCGTAGTCGTAGACGGCGGATATCTGGTGAGATAACAAAGGAGCGGGACAAGAAATGAGTGAGAAATATGTAATCGGAATCGACGAAGGTTCCCAGAGTGCGAAGATAACCATTTTCGATCTGAAAGGCAATATTGTCTGCGAGGACAAATATCCCCTTCGTCCATACAATCTTCCACGCCCAGGTTATGTGGAGCATCCGGATGATGACTGGTGGGACGCGATCTGTGAGGCCAGCCGGAAATGTATGGCAAAATTCCAGGGCGACCCCAAAGACATTCTTGCCATTGGTCTGTGTACCATCCGTTACTGCAGGGCTTATCTGAAAGGGGACGGAAGTCTTGCACAGCCGGCGTTGAGCTGGATGGATGTCCGTGTATCTCAGCCTTACGAGCACACCAATCCGGATGTGAAATATATTGTGGCATCTTCTGGTTATATTACTTACCGTCTGACAGGAGAGAAGAAAGATACAGTGGCGAACTATGAAGGCGGCTGGCCTGTGGATGTGGATACCTGGAACTGGTCTGAGGATCCGAAGGCTTATGAGGAGACCGGAATGCCAAGAGAGATGCTCTTTGATTTGGTGATGCCGGGGGATGTCCTTGGGTATGTGACAGAGGAAGCTGCCAAGGCAACGGGATTTCCTCAGGGACTTCCGGTTGTGGCAACTTCCAATGACAAGGCTGTGGAAGGACTGGGAACCGGATGCATGGGCGATAAGACTGCCTGTGTATCGCTGGGAACTTACACAGCAGCGATGATGGAAGGAAGAGAATATCTGAGAGATACGAAGGCGGTGTGGCCGAAATTCTCCTGTATGCCCAACAAATATCTCTATGACAGCAACGGAATCCGCCGCGGAATGTGGACGGTAAGCTGGTTCCGTGATGTGCTGGGAGATGGATTCGCTAAAGAGGCGAAAGCACAGGGAATGTCACCGGAGGAACTGCTGAGCAAGGAAGCAGAGAATGTGCCGGTGGGCAGTGACGGGCTGATGACAGTTCTGGACTGGCTGGCACCTGTGGATGCGCGGTATAAGAAGGGTATGATGATTGGTTTCGACGGAAGATCGGATCGGGCGCATATATATCGTTCTATTCTGGAAGCAGTCGCCATGACTATGAAACGTCATGTGGATGATATGACAAATGAGATGGGGGTTACCCTGGATCAGGTGATTATCACCGGCGGCGGTTCCAACAGTGACCTGCTTATGCAGATTTTCGCGGATGTATTTGGAATCCGGACGGTCCGCAATGAAGTGAACGGAGCAGCAGGACTGGGCTCTGCAATCTGCGCGGCAGTGGCGGCCGGCGCTTATCCGACTTTCGAGGATGCGGTGAAAAATATGGTGAGAATCAAAGACGGTTTTGAGCCAAATGAGGAGAATCATAAATTATACGAAAGAATTATGCCAATCTACTTTGACATCACCAATCACACCGATGCAATCCTGAAAAAAACTTATGAGATTTTTGAATAAATCGATTACGCTGAAAGACAGATCTTGAAAGGAGGGAGCAGATATATGGAAGGAAGACCGCTGATTCTGATCACTAACGATGATGGAATTGGTTCACCGGGGCTGAAGGCAGCAGTGAGAGGAGCTTTGCAGGTGGGGGATGTTTTTGTGTCTGCTCCCCATTGCCAACAGACTGCTATGGGGAGGGCTTTTCCGAGAATTCAGGATTTGGGAATTATAGAAGAACGCACTTACGAAGTGAATCATGTACAGGTTCCTGCTTATGCAGTACACGGATCACCAGCCTATGCGGCAGCTTATGGGATTCTGGAACTGGCTCCCAGGAAACCGGATCTTTGTATCAGCGGGATTAATTATGGAGAGAATCTTGGAATGACTCTCACAAGCAGCGGAACGCTGGGGGCTGCTTTTGAGGCCAGCAGCCAGGGCGTACCGGCGATCGCTGTGTCGGTTCAGGCAGACCTTTCCCTGCACCGAAGTGAGAAATTTCCGGATCATGACTGGACAGTCCCGGAACAGGTGGTGGCCAGATGGGCTTTCTGGATGCTGTACCATAGGAGAGAACAAAGAATTGATGTGCTGAATATCAACATTCCGTGCAAGATTCAAAGTGCGGATGATTACCGGATCACTACACAGAGCAGACAGAATTGGATAGAGTTCTGTCCTCCTCCGGACAGAGATCATGATCGCCCTTTTTCTCTGAAGACAGAATGCAGGGTGGATGAATGGTCTCTTGAAAAAGAGAGTGATATTTATGCGGTATACACAGATCATATGATCTCTGTCACTCCGCTGAGTACCGTGATGTCCCTCCCGTCATCTGTGATGGCGGAATGAATAAAGTATAAAATCAGAGCACCAGAAGAGGTCTGGAAGATTCCGGGCAGAAGGGGCTCTGATTTTTATTGCACCGGACACTCTCATACAGATCACAGACATAGGTCTGGAAGCGCAGATCTTCCTGGCAATGAGCAGGCAGGTCCTTGAGAGCTTTGGCCGGTGTGACTGCCACAGGAAGAGAACAGCTTTTCTGAATCCGTGACAGCAGATGGCGGCTTTCCTTTCGCACCCCCAGAATCCGGACATAGGAGATGGGAGGTGCTTTTTTGATGCCCAGCAGAATGTGCAGAAGAGCACGCTGGATTCGGGTATAAGTGAGCTCTCTGGTCTTTAAAAGCTGTGTGAATTGAGAGAAACTTTGGTACTGTCTTTTCAGATTCTGAATCCGGTTGGCCAGATCCCGGGACACATCCAGATAAGAACTCAAAGATCCGGCATTCTCCTGTAAAAGGCGCATGTGCAAAAGCAAAGAAAAGTCATCGGCTTTTACGGCAAGGTCCTGACAGACGGAGCTGGTGAAGACTTCCAGACATGGTCTGGGGACATGTGCGGACAGGACGGACAGATCTTCTTTCTGAGAAAAGATTGCCTGCCGGATGGCAGAGGCGGAACTGTAACTCTGGGAAGGATCGCAGAGTTGTTCCTCGTGGTAGCCGGATCCTGACCGGGGGATGGTATGAGGAATGATGGAGCTGGAGAGCTGATATAATGCCTTGCTGTACTCAATTCCCAGAATATTATTCGGTTTTGCCAGAAACTCCTTGAAATCAGCCAGAGTCTTGGCGGACAGACCAGAAACATTACTGTACAGATAAGACAGCAGCGCCTCCTGTCTGGCCAAGGGAAAGGACATCCCTCTTCTCAGGCAATCGGTCAGGAGGGTGCGGTAGTCTTGGGGCTCTTCCGTCAGAATTTTGGAGACTTCAAGGAAAAAGGCAAGATTTCCTGCCTCGCTGCCGAAGCACAGATCGGTGACAATGCCCAGGCAGTCCAGAATTTTGACACTGCCCAGGGCGAAAAACTCCGCACTGGCGCAGGCATACTCCACGGGCAGTTCAATCACCAGATCGGCGCCGGCCTGCAGTGCCATCTGGGTCCTTATATATTTGTCAAAGATTGCAGGCTCCCCTCTTTGGACATAGTCTCCGCTCATGACAACGATCACAGACTCGGCGCCTGTGACACGGCGGGTCTGCTGGATATGAAACTGATGTCCCCTGTGCAGGGGATTGTATTCGGCGATGATGCCGGCGGTTTTTTCCATATTGCACCTCAAAAAATACAGTTTGATACCCCGTATTCTACCATTGAAATGCTTGAAATACAAGGGAACAGGGGGTATAATAATTTACAGTAATGGCGCGTTGTCCATGAGTAAATGAATAAATACGAAAGGGGCCAATTAATCATGGGATTTATTGACGTAATTAAAGAAAAAGCAAGAGCTGACAAAAAGACAATCGTTCTTCCTGAGAGTGAAGACCGCAGAGTGTTGGAAGCAACGGAGACGATTTTAAAAGAAGGATTGGCAAATGTTGTATTGATTGGTAACGAGGAGCAGATCAAAAAAGACGCTGCAGATCTGGACATCTCCGGCGCTACCATCGTGGATCCGGCAACCAGCGACAAGACACAGGCATATATTGATAAACTGGTAGAGCTCAGACAGAAAAAAGGAATGACTCAGGAGCAGGCCAAGGACATCATGCTGAATCAGAGAACCTACTATGGTGTTATGATGGTAAAAATGGGTGATGCAGACGGAATGGTATCCGGAGCATGTCATTCCACAGCAGATACTTTAAGACCAAGCCTTCAGATTCTGAAGACAAAACCGGGCACCAAGCTGGTATCCGCATTCTTCCTGATGGAAGTACCGAACTGCGAGTACGGCGAGAATGGAACCTTTGTATTTGCTGACTGCGGACTGAATCAGAATCCGACTCCGGATGAGCTGGCTGCAATCGCTGTCTCCTCAGCAGAGAGCTTCAAGATGCTGGTTGGCAAAGAGCCGAAAGTTGCTATGCTGTCCCACTCCACAAAGGGAAGCGCAAAACATGCAGATGTGGACAAAGTGGTAGAGGCAGTGAAGATCGCGAAAGAGACCGCTCCGGATCTGATGCTGGACGGAGAACTTCAGTTAGACGCAGCCATCGTTCCTTCTGTGGGAGCTTCCAAGGCACCGGGAAGCCAGGTTGCAGGACAGGCGAACGTATTGATCTTCCCGGATCTGGATGCTGGAAATATCGGATACAAACTGGTTCAGAGACTGGCAAAAGCAGAAGCTTTCGGACCGATGACTCAGGGTATTGCAGCTCCTGTAAACGATCTGTCAAGAGGATGCTCTGCAAGTGATATCGTAGGTGTGGCTGCCATCACAGCAGTACAGTGCCAGAATCAGTAATAGAAACGCATAAAAAGGAGATAAATAAAAAATGAAAATTTTAGTATTGAACTGTGGAAGCTCATCTCTGAAATACCAGCTGATCGACATGGACAATGAGAGCGTACTGGCAAAAGGTCTGTGCGAGAGAATCGGAATCGAAGGATCCAAGCTGACACACAAACCTACCGGAAAAGATCAGTTTGTAGTGGAGAAACCGATGAAAGATCATCAGGTAGCAGTAGAACTGGTTCTGGAAGCTCTTCAGGATCAGGAGCACGGAGTGATCTCAAGCCCCGATGAGATCTCCGCAATCGGACATCGTGTATTGCATGGCGGTACCGTGTACAGTGACTCTATCGTTGTAGACGAGGATGTGAAGAGAGTTATCCGTGAGTGCTTCGACCTTGGACCTCTGCACAATCCGGCCAACCTGATTGGTATTGAGGCATGTGAGGCGGCAATGCCAGGCAAGAAAAACGTGGCAGTGTTTGACACCGCTTTCGGTATGGCAATGCCTGAGAAAGCATATATGTATGCAATTCCTCATGAGTATTATGAGAAATATGGAATCCGCAGATACGGTTTCCACGGAACCAGCCATATGTTCGTATCCAGAGAGGCAATCAAATTCGGCGGACTGGATCCTGAGAATGCGAAAGTGATCGTATGTCACCTCGGAAATGGCGCCAGCATCTCTGCTTCCATCGGAGGCAAATGTGTGGATACCAGTATGGGACTGACACCTCTGGAAGGTCTGATCATGGGAACCAGAAGCGGTGATGTGGATCCGGCAGTTCTGCAGTTCATCTGTAACCATGAGAACATCGACATCAACGAGATGCTGAACATTCTGAATAAGAAATCCGGTATTCTCGGTATGAGCGGCGGCATCTCCAGTGATTTCCGTGACGTGGAGAAAGCAGGAAACGAAGGAAACCATCTGGCAGAAGTTGCGCTGGAAGCTTTCCGTTACCGTGTAATCAAATACATCGGCGCTTACACAGCAGCCATGAACGGTGTGGATGCAATCGCTTTCACAGCAGGTGTCGGCGAGAACGATGCTCTGGCCAGAAAACTGATCTGCGAGAATCTTGCATATCTGGGAGTTAAGATTGACGAAGAGGCAAACAATGTGAGAGGCGAGGAGAGAGTGATCTCTGCCGCAGACTCCAAAGTGAAAGTAATGCTGATTCCGACCAACGAAGAGCTGGCTATCGCAAGAGAAACTCTGGCTTTGGTAAAATAAGTAGTTGACAAACGGGTAAGAAACCGATATAATTCTTTAGGTGTGATTAGGAGACTGTTATGCTAGTTCATTTGTCAGATATCGTGACCCAAGAAAATGGCACTCTTGAGAGAGAGATTCCATTATCACTGGAATCGGTTGATTCCGGGGAAGGTTGTTATAGAGTTACAGAGCAAAGTCCGCTGCATCTGGTGATCACTAACACAGGTGATAAGGTGCTGGAGCTTCGGGGCGAGGCTGATGTGACTGTGCAGATTCCCTGCAGCCGGTGTCTGGAGGCTGTGGACTGGGTATTCTCTCTTGAGATTGAGAGAAAGCTGGACATGAAGCAATCAGCGGAAGATCGGATAAAGAACTTAGATGAAAGTAACTATATCACAGGTATGGATCTGGATGCGGACCGTCTGGTCAGCGATGAAATCCTGATTCAATGGCCTTTGAAGGTCTTATGCAAAGAAGACTGTAAAGGGATCTGCAGCAAATGCGGTCAGAACCTGAATCACGGAACATGTGATTGTGAAAAAGACAGTCTGGACCCGCGTATGGCGGCGATCAGTGATATATTTAACAAGTTTAAGGAGGTGTAACCGATGTCCATCTGTCCAAAGAATAAAACTTCCAGAGCGAGAAGAGATAAAAGAAGAGCAAACTGGAAAATGAGTGCTCCGAATCTGGTAAAATGCAGCAAATGTGGTGCGCTGATGATGCCTCACAGAGTCTGCAAAGCTTGTGGTTCCTACAATAAGAGAGAAATCATTAAAGTAGACGAAGCATAATTGGAGTATTGAATAGGCCTTGCAGAGCAGCTGCAAGGCCTGTTTTTATGTCATAAAAAGACCTTGCTGCGCAAATCTTAGATTAAGGGAGTATCGAGATGTCAGAGTACAAAGTAAGCGTGATTGTACCCGTGTACAAAGTAGAACAATATCTGAGGCAATGCATGGACAGCCTTGTCGGCCAGACTCTTCAGGAGATTGAGATTGTGGCGGTGAATGATGGAAGCCCGGACAATAGTCTGCAGATTTTAGAAGAATATCAGATAAAATATCCACAGAAAGTGCGTGTCTTTTCCATCGAAAATCAAGGAGTGAGCCATGCGAGAAATTATGGTTTTTCCCTGTCCCGCGGAGAGTATATTCTCTTTGTGGACAGTGATGATTTTCTGGAAAAAGATGCCTGCCGTAAGCTTTATGAGAAGGCTGTCGCCCATGGAAATGATCTGATTCTGTTTGGAAGATATCATCTGAGAGGGGATAAGATTTCTGAGAAACTGAATCTGCCTGAGATTGACAATTTCCGGCTGATTGACCACAAAGAGGAGATGGCAAGACTGTCTCCGTTTCCCTGGGATAAATTTATAAAGAGAGAGTTGTTTGCCCAGACGGTCGGTTTTCCGGAAGGGATGCGTTTTGAGGATCTCCCGGTGGCACATATGCTGGCAGTCAGCGCGGAAAATATCGGTGTGATTCGTGAGTGTCTGTATGATTACCGGGTGCAGGGAGGCTTTTTGAGCACGCTGACGGAGGAGACGCTGGATATTGTGACAGAACTTCGGATTCTGATTAATTTTTTGAAGAAGAAAGGACTGTACCAGGAATATCATCAGGAGATTGAGTACATCTGTGCCCGGCACTGCTGCTACCGTTTTGTGAATCTCAGAAAATTTACGGAAAAAGGCAAACTGGATCTGCAGCTTCGCCTGGTGAATGCGGTCTATGATCTGCTGGAGACAGAGTTCCCGGACTGGAGAGAGAATATTTATGTGAAGCAGAAGATGGCGCCGGGGATGAAACGATTCCTTTTCGTGTGTGAAGATCCCAAGCTGATGGTGAAATTTGTGAAAGATACGGATGGAAAGCCGATCTTCCGGAAAAAAATCTGGGTCTGGTTCAGGTACCTCCTGAATTTGTTACGAAAATAATACAGAAGATTGCAAAAATTTTACATGTATGATATATTTAGAGATACAGTTTATGAAAAAGAAACAAGTAGGGGAGGCACTATGGAGTCGTATAAAGTAAGTATTATTGTTCCAGTTTATAACGTGGAACGATATCTGAGACAGTGCATGGACAGCCTGACGGGACAGACTCTGGATGAAATTGAAATTATTGCGGTGAATGACGGAAGTCCGGATAACAGTCTTTCAATTCTGCAGGAATATGAGAAAAACTATCCGGAAAAAGTAAAAGTGTTTTCAATTGAAAATCAGGGCGTGGGACATGCCCGGAATTATGGGTTTTCAAAGGCTTCAGGAGAGTATGTCCTGTTTGTGGACAGCGATGATTACCTGGAGGAGAACACCTGCGAGATTTTATATGAGAAGGCAAAAAGAGACGGGAACGATCTGGTTTTGTTCGGAAGATACAATGAGGAGAACGGGGTCAGCAAAGAGAACATTTCTCTTCCCTGGAATGATAACTTCCGTCTGATTGATCAGAAATACGCTCTGACCAGAACGCCGCCCTTTCCCTGGGATAAATTTATCAAGCGGGAACTCTTTGATAAGGTCGGCGGATTTCCCGAGAAGATTCGTTTCGAGGATCTGCCGGTGGCCTGCATGCTGGCAGTCTGCGCGGATTCCATCGGCACTATGAGAACCTGTCTCTACCACTACCGGGTACAGGTGGGATTTTTGAGCACACTGACCGAGGAGACTATGAATATTATTACCTCTCTGGAACTTTTAATGCGTTCTCTGAAAGAGAGAGGTGTGCTGGATACCTATCGGGATGAGATGGAGTATGTGGCAGTGCGCCATTGTTACTACCGGTTTATTACACTGAAGAAATTTCATGAGAAGGGCAAACTGGATCTGCAGGTCCGTTTGGTGAATGAGGTTTTTGATTTTCTGGAACGGGAATTTCCCAACTGGAGAGAGAACCGTTACGTGAAGTATTCCACGACCGTGGAGATGGGAGAATTCCTGGATGTCTGCGACACCCGGAAGAAGCTTCTGAAGTTTGTCAGACAGACGGACGGACAGAGTGAAGGAGCGAAGAATAAATGGCTGGAGAAGCATGAACATAAGAAAGAAATCCGGGATCTGTGGAGTGGTTTTTGGAGATCCAAAGCCAAGATTGCTTACCTGGGGGATGTGGCCCAGAAGCTGAAGAAGATGAAACCCAAGATCAAGCGGAAGCTTCACTGGTCTGTTCTGGCCGGACGTTATTACACAGTCTGTGTGTTGCGGAATCCAGTGTCGGAGAACACAATTCTCCTGGAATCCAAGCACGGAGAAGACCTGGCTGGAAATATTTTCCAGATTTTGAAGGTGCTTAAAGAGGAAAAATATAAGACTTATGCGGTCTACCTGTCTATGAAAGAGGAGTACATCCCCAAATATAAGGAACTGCTCCTGCGCTATAATATGACGCATATTATGTTTGTGAAGACAGGAAGCAAGACGTACAAGCGATTGCTTGCCACGGCAAAATATCTGGCGACAGATACCAGTTTCCCCACTTACTATATCAAAAGGGAAGCCCAGGTCTATCTGAATACCTGGCATGGAACGCCGCTGAAGGGAATGGGACGTATCGTTCCGAACCGGGAATATGGACTGGGGAATGTGCAGAGGAACTTTTTCATCGCGGATTACCTTCTGTATCAGCAAGAATTTTCCCGGGATATTTTTCAGAGAGATTATATGTTGAAAGACATTTATCCGGGAAAAATTCTCACCTGTGGATATCCCAGAAATGTGGCCTTTTTCAATACCAAGAGATATGAGCAGATCCGAAAGGAAATGGGATTGGAAGGAAAGCAGGTAATCGTCTATATGCCTACCTGGAGGGGCCTTCTGTACAAAAAAGAAAATGCGAAACAGATTCAGATTCTGACCAAATATCTTGCGGATCTGGATAATCTGCTGAAGAAGAATCAGGTCTTCTATGTGAAGCTGCATCCTTATGTGAAGGAGGGAATCAATCTGGAAGGATTTATTCACATCAAAGAATTTCCTTCCCAATATGAGACTTATGATTTCCTCAATGCCAGTGATGCTTTGGTTACGGATTATTCCAGTATTATGTTTGACTATGCAGTGGCGAATAAGAAGATTGTACTCTTTGTCTATGACAAGGACGAGTATCTGAAAGACCGTGGAATGTATGTGAATCTGGATGAGCTGGGGCTGCCTCAGGCAAGGAGTGTGAAGAGACTGCAGAAGATTCTGACAGATCCTCAGTATGATATCTCCGCGTTCCGGGAGCGTTTCTGCCCTTATGACAGTCCGGATACCGCGAAGAAAGTATGTGAGACCTGGATCGGCGGCAAGAATACGCTGCCGGTTGAGACGGTTAAGAATAATGGAAAAGAGAAGGTTCTGGTGTTCACGCAGAGAGCTGTGGACACTGCTCTTGTGGAAGAGATGAACGAACAGGTGGCGAAAGACAGCGAGATTCGGGAGTACTATCTGACCTTCCCGGCTTCGGTTATGAAGAAAAACAGCAGCGTGCTGTCGAAGCTGGACAAGAGAATCAATTATTTCCCCATCGATCTGCGTGCAGGCTACACGCTGGCAGAATTCATCGCCAGTCACTTTGTGTTCCGCTATGACATCCAAAACAGTGGAATGCTGGTGAGACTGACCAGGAGACTGTCTGAGAGAGAGTACCAGAGAATTTATGGAAGCTATGAATTTGACAAGCTGGTGATTCTCTCCTGCCGGTCCAGAAGATTGTACTGGATCGCGCGTTATACCTCGGAGCACAGGATTCTGTGCCTGGGAAGAGATAAGGGAATGTACGATTCGGTGAAGAATTTCCGCATGCAGGTGGATTACCTGATCAAACACCGGGCTGATTTTGAGAAGATCGTTCTTTCCAAGGAACTTGCAAAGAAGAAAAAGCTTACCAAAGACTCCAAGGTGACAGTGGCCGGGGAGAAAGCCAGCTTTGGTGATATCTGGAAGGAGGGAGAGAATTGAAAGTAGGAGTTGTGACTTTTCACAGTGCTTTTAATTTCGGCGCCACACTGCAGACCTGGGCGCTGCAGAAGGCTCTGAAACAGATTGGCACAGAACCCTGTGTGATCAATTATCATCCCTGGATTATCGATGGCCTGTATGACCCGTATGGAGGCAGAAGCGGATTTGCCAGAACGAAGAGACACTGGTATCTGAAACTCATGTCTCCGGAGAAAGTGGTGCGGGTGAAGAAATATTCCGCGTTTATCCGTGACCATTTGAATCTTGTGGGGGATTACAAAACCTACGAGGAACTGAAGGCGAACCCGCCGAAGCTGGATGCTTATATCACAGGCAGTGACCAGGTCTGGAACAGCAGCCACACCGGCGGATATGATCCGGCTTATTTTCTGGAGTTTGCCCCTGCGGATGCCATCAAAATTGCCTACGGCGCAAGTGTGGGCAAGAATATGGTTCTGCCTGCTTATCAGAAACAGATCCGCAATGCCTTGAAAGATTACCGTGGAATCTCTCTGCGGGAAGTCAGTACCACACCGGCGATTGAGAAGCTGACCAAACAAAGAGTCAATGTGGTGGCAGACCCCACCCTCCTTTTGAGAAGGGAAGATTACGATGAGATCCGCGTGGATGAGAAACGGAAAGAGAAATATATTCTGGTATATATGATGGAGGACAGTGTGGAAGTGAAACGGCTGTCTAACCGGATTTCCAGACTTCTTGGTTATCCTGTGGTTCAAAGACGTGCGGCGAAGAAATTCAACTATGAATTGGAAAGCTGCTATACTTCCACCCCGGGAGAATTTCTGGGCCTGATCTCCAATGCGGAGTGTGTGATTACCAATTCTTTCCACGGAACTGTATTTTCACTGATTTATGAGAAGCCGTTCATCTCATTGCTCCACTCGGATACGGGAAGCAGAACGGTGGATCTTCTGAGAAGTCTGCATATGGAGGATCACATTGTCCGGAATGCCGAGAACTTCTATGATCTTGGACGCTTTCAGATTAAGGATCCGGAACTGCTCCATCGAAGCATGGAACATGTCCGCGAGAAATCTTTCCATTTTCTGAAACAGTCTCTGGGGCTGGAGGAAGAGCTCCAGGTGAAGGTGAATTGTCCCACAGGCATTCTCAGAGAAGAGTGCTATGGGTGTTATGCCTGCAGTGAGATCTGCCCTAAGGACGCCATCACCATGGAAGAGGAGGCGGATGGTTTCTTCTATCCCAGAACAGACCCGGAGAAATGTATTTCCTGCGGTCTGTGTGAACAGGTGTGTATCCGTCTGCAGGATCGCTTTGAAGGGGAGCAGAAGACGCCTCTGCCCTATGCGGCACTGAACAAAGATGACGCCACAAGGGCGCAGAGCACGTCCGGAGGTGTCTTCCCGGAAGTGGCCAGATATATCATCGAAGAAAAAGGCGGCTGTGTGGTGGGTGTGCGCTGGGATGAACATATGCGTGCGGTCCAGGATGTGGCGTATACCATGGAAGAGGTGCAGGCTTTCTGTGGCTCCAAATATGTGAAAAGCGATCTGGATGGGATCTGGCCCAGAGTGGAGAAACTTCTCAAGGAGGGAAGGACTGTGTTGTACAGTGGTCTCCCCTGTGAGTGCGCGGCTCTGCGTTCTTATCTTAGAAAGGATTATGATAATCTTTATGTGTGTGAGATTTTGTGCCACTCAGCGCCGTCTCCCAAAATTCTGCGGAAATATCTGGACCATCTGGAGAAGAAGTTCGGCTCCAGGATTGTGGATTTGAATTTCCGGGACAAAAAGCAGAACGGCTGGCAGATTCATGAGGCACAGATGGTGATGACTTTCGAGGATGGATCCGAGTTGAGAGTCAACACCAGGCGCAACAATTATTTCCGTGCCTTTTTGAACGACTATACCTGCAGGGAATCCTGTACACGCTGTGAGTATGTCTACGATCACCGGAAAGGAGATATTACCATCGGGGATTACTGGGGAATCGAGGAATTTATCCCGGAACTGTTTGATGACAAAGGCGCAAGCTGTGTCCTGGTTCAGACCGAAAAAGGAAGAGAATTGTGGAATCAGATTGCAGACCGCTTCAGAAGCCAGGAGAGTACGATGAAGGCTGTGTTTGCCAGAAACCATGACAAACCTTCCCCGCGTCACAGCATCCGTGATGAGATTTTTGATCAGATTGACACAACTTCCTCGATTAATTCGCTGCTGGAAGAATACAACGATCTGAAGAACCTTACATAAAGACAAGAGGCTGTTCTTTGACGGAAGTTAAGAGCAGCCTTTTCTGCTGGGAAAGAGGTTTGTCTGGGATTGAAGTACCTTTTTCGGAACAGGCAGATTTTTACAAAGTTATTGATTTTTGACCATATCTCTAGTATCATGTGGAATAGAGAATGACGGGAGGGATTCGATGTCAGAGCCAGTTAAGATAGTGGTAGACGCCATGGGCGGAGATTTTGCGCCGGTGGAACCGGTGAAGGCCGCCGTGGAGGCAGTGAAGGAAAAAGAGAATATTCAGATTATATTGACGGGAAAGCAGGATGTGATACAGAAGGAGCTTTCCAAGTATGAGTATCCGAAGGAGAGAATCACCGTTGTGCATACTTCGGAAGTGATTGAGACAGCGGAGCCGCCGGTTCTTGCCATTCGAAAGAAGAAGGATTCTTCCATTGTGGTGGGAATGCAGATGGTCCGCAAAGGTGAGGCAGATGCTTTTGTGTCCTCTGGAAGCAGCGGAGCGATTCTGGTGGGCGGACAGGTGATTGTGGGACGGATCAAAGGGGTGGAGAGACCGCCTCTGGCGCCGCTGATTCCCACGAAAAAGGGAGTTTCTCTGCTGATAGACTGCGGAGCAAATGTGGATGCACGTCCTTCGCATCTGGTTCAGTTTGCCAAAATGGGATCCATCTATATGGAAAATGTGGTGGGGATTAAGAACCCGCGTGTGGCCATTGTCAACAATGGCGCGGAAGAAGAGAAGGGAAACGCCCTGGTCAAAGAGACTTTTCCTCTGTTGAAAGAATGCAAGGGAATCCATTTCATTGGAAGCATCGAAGCGAGGGATATTCCGGATGGCTATGCGGATGTGATTGTCTGTGAAGCCTTTGTGGGAAATGTGATCCTGAAGTTGTACGAAGGTGTGGGAAGCACGCTGATTGCGAAGGTTAAGGAAGGAATGATGACGAACCTGCGCAGTAAGATTGGAGCTTTGCTGGTGAAGCCGGCTTTGAAGGAGACGCTTAAGACCTTTGACGCCAGTGAGCACGGAGGGGCTCCTTTGCTGGGACTGAAAGGGCTGGTTGTGAAGACACATGGAAGCGCGGTGGCTGTGGAACAGAAGAATGCGATTTTCCAGTGTCTCCAGTTTAAAGAGCAGAAGATTAACGAGAAGATTCAGGAACATATCAATGAAATGTGAGAAGGGAGAGAAAAGGTTTGGAATTGGAAAAACTAAAGACGATCATTGCGGATGTTCTGAACGTGGATACTGCTGAGATCACTGAGGACACCACTTTTGTAGATGATCTGGGAGCGGATTCCCTGGATATCTTTCAGATTATCATGGGGATTGAAGAAGAGTTCGACGTGGAGATAGACAATGACACTGCGGAACAAATTGTGACGGTAGGGGATGCAGCAGAAGCAATTAAGAATGTGATGTAGAGATCATGATCTGCGCCGGGAATAGGAGTGAAAAAGAGAGGGGCTGTTGCATGTACGGAAGATGTGTGCGACGGCCCTTGTTTTATCGGATGGGGAAGACTTCATCGGATAAACGCTCCGCGAGGATGCGCAGGGATTCGGAAAAATATTATGCCGGCGGATACCGGCCCGAATCCCGTACCAAGACTTGCGAGCGAGTCTTGAAAGAGAGGGATTAAAATGAAAATGGAAAAAATATTGAAAGAGTTGGAGAGAGCTTTGGGGTATCGTTTTCAAAATCTGAGTCTTTTACAGCAGGCAATCACCCACAGCTCTTATTCAAATGAGAAAAATCTGGGAAAATTGGGATGCAATGAGAGACTGGAATTCCTGGGAGATGCGGTTCTGGAGATTGTGAGCAGCGAATTTCTGTTTCAGAAGTATCCTTCCCTTCCGGAAGGAGAATTGACGAAGAAACGTGCCAGCATGGTCTGCGAACCGACTTTGGCTATGTGCGCGAGAGTTTTTCATCTGGAAAAATTTCTTCTTCTGGGCCGGGGAGAGGAGAACACGGGAGGCAGAAAGCGGGATTCCATTGTCTCAGACGCCCTTGAGGCAGTGATCGGGGCCATTTATCTGGACGGCGGACTGGAGAGCGCGAAGAAATTTATTCTGACGCATGTCCTCAACGATATGGAACACAAGCATCTTTTCTATGACAGCAAGACCATTCTGCAGGAGATTGTACAGGAGAACGGCAAGAATCCGGTGTCCTACCATCTGGTCCATGAGGAAGGTCCGGATCACAACAAAGTTTTCACTGTGGAAGTGCGGATTGACCAGGAGCTCCTGGGAATCGGCCAGGGGCATACGAAGAAAGCAGCAGAGCAGGCGGCAGCCTACCAGGCCGTAATGACACTGAAAAAATCGTAGGTGAGATATGTATTTAAAAAATATTGAAGTATACGGATTCAAATCTTTTGCCCAAAAGATCAATTTTGAGTTTCACAATGGAATTACGGGAATTGTAGGCCCAAATGGCAGCGGAAAGAGCAATGTGGGTGATGCGGTGCGCTGGGTTTTAGGGGAACAGAGCGCGAAGCAGTTAAGAGGAGGAAACATGCAGGACGTGATTTTCTCCGGAACAGAGAACCGGAAGCCTCTGAGCTACGCATCGGTCTCCATCACTCTGGACAACAGCGATCATAAACTTCCGGTGGACTATCAGGAGGTGACTGTGACCAGAAGGCTGTACCGCTCCGGAGAGAGTGAATATCTGATGAACGGAAGCCATTGCCGTCTGAAAGACATTCAGGAGCTGTTCTATGACACGGGAATCGGAAAAGAAGGATATTCCATCATCGGACAGGGGCAGATTGACAAGATCTTAAGCGGTAAGCCGGAGGAGAGAAGAGAGCTTTTTGATGAGGCAGCCGGCATTGTGAAATTTAAGAGGCGGAAGAATACCACTCTGAAAAAACTGGAGGAAGAGAAGCAGAACCTGGTTCGGGTGACGGACATCTTAAGTGAGCTGGACCGTCAGCTCGGGCCTCTGGAGAAGCAGTCCGAGACTGCGAGGAAGTATCTGGAGCAGAAAGAGAGACTGAAGGAACGGGAAGTCAATCTGTTTCTCCAGGAAATGGAAGAGATCACCGCGTCCCTGGAAGAAAAAGAAGAAAAAAGCAGGCTGACCCGGGGACAGTTGGAAGAAACCTCCGCAGACTATGAGAAGGTAAAGGTAGAATACGAGGAGCTGGAAGGAAAGCTGGAGAATCTGAACCGGAAGATTGATCAGGCACGGGAAAGAATGCAGCAGGACGCCCTTGCAAGACAGCAGATGGAAGGCCAGATTGAGATTTTGAAAGAGCAGATTCATAGTGCCAGACAGAATGAGGAACATTACCGGGAGCGTCAGAAAACAATCTGTGCAGATCAGAAGAGCCGTTCTGTGCAGTTGGAGCAATTCAGGCAGGAACAGGAAGAATTGAAGGGCAGGCTTTCCGGCATTCGAAGACAGCAAAAAGAAAAAGAAGAAAGGCTTTCCCAGGTGCAGGAACAGATTGAGAGCTGTTCACAGGCTGTGGAGGAAGGAAAGAACGAGATTATTGAAGTGCTGAACAGCCGGGTCAATACCAAAGGAAAAGTCCAGAGATTTGACACCATGATGGAGCAGATCAATATCCGGAAAGCCCAGTTGAATCAGCAGAAGCTGTCTTTAAGAGGAGAAGAACAGCAGCAGCAAAAAGACAGAGAGGAAGCCCAGGCGCGCCATCAGAAGATTGAAGAGAAGATTCAAAAACTTAGGACAGTTCAGGAAGACAAAGGGCAGGAACTCCAAAGACTCCAGGGACAGTTAGAGGAAGAGAAAAAGCAGTTTGAGATTGGCAGCACCACCTATCACCGGGAGGAATCCAGGCTGGAATCTCTGGTGAATCTGACCGAGCGGTATGAGGGCTACGGAAACAGTATCCGGCGGGTGATGGAACAAAAGAAGAAGGTTCCGGGCATCCTGGGCGTGGTGGCAGATCTGATCCAGGTGGAGAAGGATTATGAAATTGCCATTGAGACTGCTCTTGGCGGCAGCATTCAGAACATCGTCACAGACCACGAACAGACGGCCAAGCAGATGATTGAATTTCTGAAGCGGAACCGTTATGGGCGGGCGACCTTCCTTCCGCTGACCAGCATCGAAGGGCGAGGCGAGTTTAGGACCAGGGAGGCCCTGCAGGAACCGGGCGTTCTGGGGATTGCTTCCGATCTTGTGAAAGTGGGAAAAGGTTTTGAGAACCTGTCCCGCTATCTTCTGGGGAGAACTTTGGTGGTGGATCATATGGATCATGCCATTGCCATTGGAAAAAAATACCGGCACAGCTTGCGCATGGTGACGCTGGAGGGAGAGTCTCTGAATCCGGGCGGTTCCATGACCGGCGGTGCATTTCGGAATAACAGCAATCTTCTGGGAAGAAGGCGTGAGATCGAGGAACTCCAGGAGGCTGTGAAGAGACTGAAGACGGAGATGGCACAACTGCAGAATTCCATGGAGAAGAACCGTGGCAGGAGAAATCAGCTAAGAGATGACCTGACGGAATTGAAAGAACTTCTGCAGGAAGAGTATCTCAGAGAGAATACCGTCCGGCTGCAGCTCCAGAAGATTGAGGAGAAGCAGCAGGAAATGCAGAAAAGTTATGAGCAGATGAAGCGGGAAGGCACCCAGATTCTGCAGCAGATCCGTGAGGTGGAAGAGAACCGTATGGCCATCTCAGCGGAACTGGAAGCGTCCAAAAAAGATGAAAAAGAGCTGGAGGCCTTCATTGAGAGCCGGCAAAAAGAGCTGGAAGAATGGCAGGAAGAGGAGTCTGCCATCAGCCATGATCTGGAACAGATCCGCATGGATGCCTCAGCCATGGCGCAGAAGACAGAATTTGCCGGCAGCAATATAGCCAGGGTGAAAAGAGAATCCCAGGCTCTGGAAGAGGAGCTGCTTGTGGTGGAACAGCATCTTCGGGAAGACGCTAAGGACGTGACAGAGAAAGAGAAGAATATCGAAGGAATCCGGCAGAAAATTCAGGAATCCAGAGAAAAAGAAGAGACACAGCGGGAGCAGACGGAAGCTTTCATGCGGGAAAAGGAACAGACCCAGGAAGTCCATAAGTCCTTTTTTGATAAGAGGGATGAGCTATCAGGACAGATCAGCCTTCTCGACAAGGAACTCTTCCGTCTGAATCAGCAGGTGGAGAAGCTCACAGAATCCCAGGAACAGAAGATCTCTTATATGTGGGAGGAGTATGAGATCACTCCCAACAGCGCGAAATCTTATCGCAAAGAGGAGATGCAGGATGGACTGCAGCTCAAAAAAGAGATCGGTGAGATCAAAGAAGCGATCCGGAAACTGGGAAATGTGAATGTGAACGCCATTGAAGATTACAAGGAACTGAAGGAGAGGCATACCTTTTTATCGGGACAGTACCAGGATCTGGTGGAGGCTGAGGCAAGTCTTCAGAGCATTATCCAGGAACTGGACGAGGGAATGCGTAAGCAGTTCACAGAGAAGTTCAAGGAGATTCAAAAGGAGTTTGACAAAGCGTTCAAGGAACTCTTCGGCGGCGGAAAGGGAACTCTGGAGCTGATTGAAGATGAGGATATTCTGGAGGCGGGAATACGGATCATCTCTCAGCCTCCCGGCAAGAAGCTGCAGAATATGATGCAGCTCTCCGGAGGGGAGAAGGCACTCACAGCGATCGCGCTTCTGTTTGCCATTCAGAATCTGAAGCCGTCTCCCTTCTGTCTCCTGGATGAGATTGAGGCAGCTCTGGATGATTCCAATGTGGGCAGATTCGCCGGATATCTGAAAAAGTTGACGAAAAACACGCAGTTTATTATAATAACACATAGACGCGGTACGATGGGAGCAGCTGACCGCCTGTATGGAATCACCATGCAGGAGAAAGGTGTCTCCACACTGGTATCCGTGGATCTGGTCGAAAAGGATCTGGACAAATAGGAGGAAAAGAATGGGAGAAGAGAAGAAAGGGTTTTTTAAAAGACTGGTAGCAGGCCTGACGAAGACGAGAGACAATATTGTCTCCGGGATTGATTCCATTTTCAGTGGTTTTTCCAGTATAGATGAGGATTTTTATGAAGAGATTGAAGAAATTCTGATCATGGGAGACATCGGTATCAATGCGACTACTTCCATCATTGAAAACCTGAAAAAACAGGTGGAAGAGAAGAAGATCAAAGACCCGGCAGAGTGTAAGAAGCTTCTCATTGACAGTATCAAGCAGGAGATGGAGGTCTCCAATACGGAATACGAGTTTGAAAACCGCAAATCCGTGATTCTGGTGATCGGTGTCAATGGTGTGGGCAAGACCACATCAGTGGGTAAGCTGGCAGGCAAATTAAAAGATCAGGGAAAGAAAGTGATCATTGCGGCGGCAGATACTTTCCGCGCGGCGGCGGGCGAGCAGCTGGCCCAGTGGGCGAACCGGGCAGGTGTGGAGCTCATCGGAGGACAGCCGGGGGCAGATCCGGCATCGGTTGTCTACGATGCGGTGGCTGCGGCCAAAGCCAGAAACGCAGATGTTCTGCTGTGTGACACAGCGGGAAGACTTCACAATAAGAAGAATCTGATGGAAGAACTGAGAAAAATTTACCGGATTTTGGAGAGAGAATACCCGGAGGCATATCTGGAGACATTGGTTGTTCTGGATGGAACAACTGGCCAGAATGCACTTGCCCAGGCGAAACAGTTTGCTGAGGTGGCCAATGTCACAGGGATTATCCTGACCAAGCTGGATGGTACGGCCAAGGGAGGAATCGCAGTGGCCATTCACTCAGAACTGGATATACCGGTGAAATACATTGGTGTGGGTGAGAGCATTGATGATCTGGAGAAGTTTAATGCAGAATCCTTTGTCAATGCGTTGTTCGATGTGAAAGAGGAAGATGAACAGTAGAAAGAGGAGAGAAGACAAATGCTTACATTAGAGAAATTTGAAGAAGCGTCAGAGATCGTACAGAGAGTCATTCAGAAGACAAAGCTGGTATACAGTGATTATTTCAGCAACCAGACTGGAAATAAGATTTACTTCAAGCCGGAGAATATGCAGCTGACCGGAGCTTATAAACTCCGGGGTGCCTACTATAAGATCAGTACACTTAGTGAAGAAGAGAGAGAAAAAGGACTGATCACTGCGTCTGCCGGAAATCATGCACAGGGAGTGGCTTATGCGGCGAAATGTTACGGCGCGAAGGCAGTCATTGTGATGCCGACCACCACTCCGCTGATTAAGGTGGAGCGCACAAAGAATTATGGCGCAGAGGTGGTTCTTTACGGAGATGTCTACGATGAGGCCTGTGCCCGTGCGCTGGAACTGGCAGAGGAGAACGGATATACCTTTATTCATCCTTTTGATGATCTGGCTGTGGCCACAGGACAGGGAACTATTGCCATGGAGATTGTACAGGAACTGCCTCTGGTTGATTATATTTTAGTACCCATTGGCGGCGGCGGACTGGCCACGGGAGTCTCTACTTTGGCGAAACTTTTGAATCCCCATATCAAGGTGATCGGTGTGGAACCGGCTGGCGCGAACTGTATGCAGGTTTCTCTCAGAGAGGGAAAAGTGACCACGCTGCCTCATGTGAACACCATTGCAGACGGAACCGCAGTTCAGACACCGGGGGAGAAGATCTTCCCGTACATTCAGGAGAACATCGATGACATCATCACTGTGGAGGATGATGAACTGATCGCGGCATTTCTGGATATGGTGGAGAATCACAAGATGATCGTGGAGAATTCCGGTCTTCTGACAGTGGCAGCTCTGAAACATCTGGATGTGAAGAATAAAAAGATTGTATCGATCTTAAGCGGCGGAAATATGGATGTGATTACGATGTCCTCTGTGGTACAGCACGGACTGATTCAGAGAGACCGGATCTTCACCGTATCCGTATTGCTTCCTGACCGTGCCGGAGAGCTGGTGCGCGTGGCTACCATTATCGCGAACCATCAGGGAAATATCATCAAACTGGATCACAATCAGTTTGTCAGCACCAACCGCAATGCGGCAGTGGAGCTTAAAATCACTATGGAAGCATTTGGAACCGAGCATAAGATGCAGATTGTCAATGCGATCCGGGAAGCCGGGTATAAAATGAAGATTGTAGTGCCTAACTTATAATGGATCTGCAAGGATCCAAAGAGGAGTGGTGTGATGAGAAAAAAAGTGCGAAACCTCTTTCTCTTTTTCACTGTTTTGGCGGTTCTGCTGCCGGGATGCGGCGGGCAGGCAGATGCCGGGGACACCGGCGCCGATGAGGAAAAGAATGACACACAGACCGTCCAGGAAGACACAGATGAGTATTCCTGCGGTTTTATTGTGGGGTCTTTTGAACAGGTGTTTTATCAGAAGCTGGGAGATGCCATTGAGAGCGAGGCAGCTCAGATTGGGATGCATGCCATTGTCACAGACTCAGAGCTGGATTCCCAGGTGGCTTCCAATAAGATTCAGAGTCTTGCGGATCAGGGCTGTCAGGCCATTGCCCTTTCCTGCAATGATCCGGAGGGAGTTCGGGAGGCCATTGACCAGGCTGCCTCGCAGGGAGTGGCAATGTTCACCTTTGACTGTACGGCAGACTCGGATTCGATTCAGTGTTTTGTGGGAACAGACAACTATAAGGGCGGCCAATTGGGCGGCCAGGAGATCTTGAAATACAGCCAGGATGGGGACACGGTGGGAATCATTGGTGACTCCACGGATGCTGCTGGTGCCGACAAGGAACAGGGAGCTTTGCATGTTCTGGACGGTCAGAACCGGACCGTGATCTCGGGCAATGACTTTGAGGGAGATCCCAACAAAGCCCAGGAAATCATGGGAAATCTTCTGGTGGAACACCCGGAGATATCGGTGGTGTTCTGTGTGGACGACACGGCTGCTACCGGAGCTCTTGCAGCCATCAAGGAGGCAGGGAGCGAATGCAAACTGATTGGATATGATGGCAATCCGGAGGCTTTGGAGGCGATTGCGGACACAGAAGGCAACGGCCATTGGTGGGTGTCTGAGATTGCGCAGGATCCTCAGGCTATCGGGGAGACTTTGGTGGAGCAGATGCAGATCTATCTGGAGGAAGGAGCTTTAAGCTCCAAGGAGATTCCCATTGATCCCTATGTGGTCGACATAGACAATGTGGAAGAAGAAATGTAAGGATACCGTTTCCTCCTCTTGGGATATGGTCTGTGAACAGACAAAAGAACGAACTAAGAAAACCCTGCGGGTGGACGGAAGTGTTTGGAGCTTCCGGCTGTCCGCAGGGTTTTTGTGATGAAAAACAGATTTTATTTTACTTCAATCAATTCATATTCCATGGTACCAATGCCGATCTTCTCAGCGTGCTCCACACAGCTCTTCCAGTTTGTGGTGGGAGACACGGCGTGGAAATGATCGTCATCCTGCTCTGCTTCTCCAAGAAGTGAGTTGGAGATGGCTGGCTGGGCGTTCACTGCATCTGCACAGGCCACATCCAAGGCTACCGGGTCGAAGGAAGCGAAAAATCCCACGTCCGGGACGATGGCAGCATCGTTTTCCGCATGACAGTCGCAGAAGGGACTCACATCGATGACCAGATTGATATGGAAGCTTGGGCGTCCGTCGATGACAGCCTTTGTGTACTCAGCGATTTTGTAGTTCAGGATGTCATTGGATTCATCGGAGGCCGGGCAGACCGCGTCTTTTGGACAGACACCGAGGCAGCGGCCGCAACCCACACATTTGTCATGATTGATGGTGGCTTTGTTGTCCTTGAATTCCGGTGCACCGTGGGCACAGATCTGAGCACATTTACGGCATCCGATACACAGATCCTGATCGACATGAGGTTTTCCGGAACTGTGCATTTCCATTTTGCCGGCACGGGAGCCGCAGCCCATACCGATATTTTTCAGAGCACCGCCGAAACCGGTGCATTCATGGCCCTTGAAATGGGAGAGTGTGATGAACACGTCTGCGTCCATAACAGCCCGGCCGATTTTGGCTTCTTTTACATATTCGCCGCCTTCCACCGGTACGTAGACTTCATCGGTGCCTTTCAGGCCGTCCGCGATGATCACATGGCATCCGGTGGAGAAAGGAGAGAAGCCGTTGGTGTAAGCACTGTCCATATGTTCCAGGGCATCTTTTCTGGCTCCCACATACAGTGTGTTGCAGTCTGTGAGGAAGGGCTTTCCTCCCAGGGATTTAACCACATCTGCCACAGCTTTCGCATAGTTGGGGCGCAGATAAGCCAGATTGCCCGGCTCGCCGAAATGGATTTTGATGGCTGTGAATTTGCCGTCGAAATCAATGGTGTCTATACCTGCTTTTCGGATCAGACGCTCCAGTTTTTTCAGCAGGTTGTCTCCGTTTTTTACACGGAGGTTGGTGTAATATACTTTAGACGGTTTCATAGAATCCTCCTTTGCAGAAATTATTGACCTAAACCTGGGATGTATTTTACCATAGAATGGAAGGGAAGTAAACACGTATCCGGGGGAAACGAACATAAGTTTGTAAAGAAAAAATGCTTGACAACAAAAATGTTATGCGATATGATACTCAAGGTGATGACTGATGGAAAAATTTGTGGAACAGGCTCTGCTGTATGATTTCTACGGGGAACTGCTCACGAAACGGCAGCAGCAGGTGTATGAGGCAGTTGTACTGGACGACTGCTCCCTCAGCGAAGTAGCGGAGGAACTGGATATCTCCCGGCAGGGAGTTTACGATATGATCCGCCGGTGCAACAAATCGCTGGAAGAATATGAGAACAAACTGCATCTGGTGGAGAAATTTGTCCACATCCGCGAGAAGGTACATCAGATTCACTGTCTGACAGAGAAGTACGGTGCCAAAGACATTGCGGCAATTTCAAACGAGATATTAGAGGAGTTATAGTAGATGGCATTTGAAAGTTTAACAGAGAAACTGCAGAATGTGTTTAAGAATTTAAGAAGCAAGGGCAGACTGACGGAGGCAGATGTGAAGACCGCTCTCCGGGAGGTGAAGATGGCCCTGCTGGAGGCAGATGTCAATTTCAAGGTTGTCAAACAATTCATTAAATCCGTTCAGGAGAGAGCTGTTGGACAGGATGTTATGAATGGCCTGAATCCCGGGCAGATGGTGATCAAAATTGTGAACGAAGAGATGGTCAGCCTGATGGGAAGCGAGACTACAGAGATTCCCATGAAGCAGGGACGTGAGATCACAGTCTGGATGATGGCAGGTCTTCAGGGTGCCGGTAAGACGACTACCGCGGCAAAGCTGGCGGGAAAGATGAAGTCAAAAGGAAAGAAGCCTTTGCTGGTGGCCTGCGATGTGTACCGGCCGGCTGCGATTAAGCAGCTTCAGGTAAACGGAGAGAAGCAGGGCGTGGAAGTGTTCACCATGGGTGACAAGAATAATCCGGTGGATATTGCCAAGGCAGCTTTGGAGCATGCGAAGAACAACCAGCAGAATCTGGTGATTATTGATACCGCAGGACGTCTTCACATCGATGAGGACATGATGCGGGAACTGGCTCAGATCAAGGAGCAGGTGACGGTGGATGCCACGATCTTGGTGGTAGATGCCATGACCGGACAGGATGCGGTGAATGTGGCTTCCACTTTCGCCGATAAGGTGGGAATCGACGGCGTCATTCTCACGAAGATGGACGGTGACACCCGTGGCGGTGCGGCTCTTTCGATCAAAGCAGTCAGCGGAAAGCCGATCTATTACGTAGGTATGGGCGAGAAGCTTTCCGATCTGGAACAGTTTTATCCGGATCGAATGGCCTCCAGAATTCTGGGCATGGGAGATGTGATGAGCCTGATTGAGAAAGTGGAGGCATCCATCGACCAGGATAAGGCCAGAGAGATGGAACAAAGATTTAAGAAAGCGGAGTTTGGCTTTGACGATTACCTGGAGAGTATGAATCAGATGAAGAATATGGGTGGAATCTCCAGTGTATTGAACATGCTTCCCGGTTTCGGAGGCGGTAAGCTCAAGGATATTGAGGGCATGATCGATGAGAAGGATCTGGCCAGAAAAGAGGCAATGATTCTTTCCATGACACCGCAGGAGAGAGCAAATCCTTCTATATTAAATGTATCCAGAAAGCAGAGAATCGCCAAAGGATCAGGTGTGGATATCAGCGAGGTGAACCGGCTGGTGAAGCAATTCGAACAGACAAAGAAGATGATGAAACAGATGCCTGGTATGATGGGCAGAAAAGGTGGTAAAAGAGGCGGCTTTCGGCTTCCCTTTTAACATAAATGAAAAGTAAAAAATATCAAATGGAAGAAAATGAAATTAACGGAGGTAAAGAAAAATGGCAGTAAAAATCAGATTGAGAAGAATGGGACAGAAGAAGGCTCCTTTTTATAGAATCGTTGTAGCAGATTCCCGTTCTAAGAGAGACGGAAGATGTATCGAGGAGATCGGAACTTATGATCCGAACGTAGATCCAAGCGTATACAAAGTAGATGAAGAGGCAGCAAAGAAATGGCTTGCAGCAGGTGCTCAGCCGACAGAAGTTGTGAGCAAAATCTTCAAACTGGCTGGTATCGAAAAATAATCACAACGAAACAAGGAAAGTTTTCTTGGCGAAACGTCGGGAAGTTGGAGGTGTGTGATGAAAGAACTCGTTGAAGTAATTGCGAAATCTCTCGTAGAAAATCCTGAGGAAGTCGTTGTGACGGAAACTGAGAAAGAAGATGCGATTATCGTGGAATTGAAAGTCGGCGCTTCTGATATGGGCAAAGTAATCGGAAGACAGGGAAGAATTGCCAAAGCAATTCGTACTGTGGTGAAAGCAGCCTCTTCCAAGAGTCCAAAGAAAGTCATTGTGGATATTCTGCAGTAAGGAATCGCAGATTGGTGAAGTTAAGGAGCAGTGCCTATGTGCAAGGCTCCTTCTTTTTTAGAATGAAGACAGGAGTGAAGAATGGAAGATTTTTTGAAAGTAGGTGTCATCTCATCTACTCATGGAATCCGCGGTGAGGTGAAAGTGTTTCCCACGACCGATGACAAAGAACGGTTTCTGGAGCTGGATTCCGTGATCCTGGATGCTGGAAAGGAGCGAATAGCTCTGGAAATTGAAGGTGTGAAGTTTTTTAAACAATTTGCCATACTAAAATTTAAGGGAATTGACAATATTAATGATATTGAGAAATATAAGGGCAGAAGTCTCTGGATTTCCAGGGAACAGGCAGTTCCCCTGGAGGAAGATGAGTATTACATCGCAGATCTGATCGGAATGGAGGTCTGCCTGGAGGACGGTACGCATTTTGGCCAGCTCAAAGACGTCATTGAGACAGGTGCCAATGATGTCTATGTGGTGGAGGATACCAAAGGGCAGGAGGTCCTTCTGCCGGCAATTCACGAATGTATCCTGGATGTGGATGTGGAGAATGACCGGATGACGATTCATCTGATGAAAGGTTTACTTTAGAGCGAAAGAGGAGGATGGAATGAATTATCATGTATTGACATTGTTTCCGGATATGATCCAGGATGGGCTGAACACCAGCATCATCGGACGGGCGATGGCAAAGGGAATTCTCTCCTTGGAAGCTGTGAATATCCGGGATTATGCTTTTAATAAACATCAGAAGGTGGATGACTATCCCTATGGAGGCGGGGCAGGTATGGTGATGCAGGCAGAACCTGTGTATCTTGCTTACGAGGCGGTATGCCAGAAGATCCAGGGAAAGCCAAGAGTGATCTATCTGACTCCCCAGGGACGTGTGTTCAACCAGGATATGGCCAGAGAATTTGCCATGGAAGAGGATCTGATTTTTCTGTGCGGCCACTATGAAGGGATTGATGAGAGAGTCCTGGAGGAGATTGTCACAGACCAGGTATCGATCGGTGATTATGTGCTGACAGGGGGCGAACTTCCTTCCATGGTTATGATTGATGCCATTTCCCGTATGGTGCCGGGGGTGCTGAGCAACGAAGAATCCGGCCAGACAGAGTCCTTTGCCGGAAATCTGCTGGAATATCCCCAGTACAGCCGGCCGGAAGAATGGCATGGAAAAAAGGTGCCGCCGGTGCTCTTGTCAGGCCACCATGCGAATGTGGAGAAATGGCGCAGAGAACAGTCAATCTTACGGACAGCCATGTACCGGCCGGATTTGCTCGAAGAAGCTGATATTTCAGAGAAGGAGAAAGCCTGGTTAAGTCAGAATCTGAAGTTAGAAGGAGACAGCTAAATGAATATTTTGGTGGGTTTATTACTTCCCTTTTTGGGAACTGCCGCAGGAGCGGGATGTGTATTTTTTCTGAGACATGAACTGGGATCCCTGGTGAAAAAAGCACTCTTAGGATTCGCCTCGGGCGTCATGGTGGCGGCATCGGTCTGGTCTTTGTTGATCCCGTCCATGGATATGGTTTCTTCTATGGAGAAATTTGCTTTTATTCCGGCGGCTGTGGGATTTTTGCTGGGAATTGCCTTTTTGTTTATGATGGATAAGATTGTGCCTCACCTCCATATGGGGAGTGACTGTGCGGAGGGAATTCACTGTAATATCCGAAAGACAACCATGCTGGTTCTGGCCGTCACTTTGCACAACATTCCGGAAGGGATGGCAGTGGGAGTGGTGTTTGCGGGAATGTTGTCCTCGGAACCGCAGATCACATTGATGGGAGCTTTTGCGCTGTCCATCGGAATTGCTATCCAGAATTTTCCGGAGGGCGCGATCATCTCCATGCCGCTGAAGAGTGAGGAGGGAATGGGCAGAGGGAGAGCATTTCTCTATGGGGCTCTCTCAGGGATTGTGGAGCCGATATTCGGCGGAATCACCATTTTGCTGGCGGCCTATATCACGCCGGTCCTCCCCTATCTGCTGTCGTTTGCGGCAGGGGCAATGATTTATGTGGTGGTGGAAGAGCTGATCCCGGAGGCGAATGTGGGAGAACACAGCAATGTGGGGACTCTGAGTTTTGCCGTGGGATTCGTATTGATGATGATCCTGGATGTGGCACTTGGCTGAGTAAAAAAGTAAAGAAAGATCTTGTCAAGGCTGAGAAAATATTGTATAATAACCTACGTTGTGAAAAAAAGATGGTCCTCTGTTACGAAAAATGTATTAAGAACATCCATAGAATAAGGAGAGAAAAAAATGAACGACATTATTAAAAACATCGAAGCAGAACAGCTGAAAGCAGACGTACCTCAGTTCAATGTGGGAGATACCGTAAGAGTACACGCACTGATCAAAGAGGGTAACCGCGAGAGAATTCAGGTTTTCGAGGGAACTGTTCTGAAGAAACAGGGCGGAAGCAACCGTGCTACTTTTACCGTAAGAAAGACATCCAACGGAATTGGTGTTGAGAAGACCTGGCCGCTGCATTCTCCACATGTGGTAAAAGTGGAAGTGGTAAGACATGGTAAAGTAAGACGTGCAAAACTGTATTACTTGAGAGACCGTGCAGGAAAAGCAGCAAAGGTAAAAGAACTGGTAAAATAAGTGTTGCATGGTTCGGGGGACTGTTGATCAGTCCCCCGTTTTGTATCATGAAGAGGACAAAATGAAAAATAAATTTAAGTTAAAGGAGATACCGGCAAGACTGAAAAATCGCTTTGGTATTCTCAGAAAGAAGATTGATGAGTCGAAATACCGCAGTGTGCTGGTGTGGATCTTTCAGATTGCGGTGGTTCTTGTGTTCGCGGCTATGACATCTCTCTTCTTCTTTCGGACTGTCACGATGCAGGAGAGCGCTATGGAACCGACCTATCAGGTGGGACAGAATTTCTTTCTCAACCGGGTAGCTTACACCTTCGGAAGTCCGAAGAGAGGAGATCTGATTGTCTTTAAGACCAACGCCAGCGATGAGGCGGCTCTACATATCCGCAGAGTGATCGGGCTCCCGGGTGAGACCATACAGATCAAAGACGGACAGATTTACATTGACGGTGAGCTCTATAAGGAGAGCCGGGATCTGGACCTGATTGAAAATGCCGGCCTGGCGCAGGACGGTGTGACACTGCAGTCCGGGGAATATTTTGTTCTGGGAGATAATCGGAATAACAGCGAGGACAGCCGGTACGCGGATATCGGAAATGTGAAGAAGAGGTATATTGTGGGAAAACTGTGGTTTGTCAGTTCCCCATTGAGAGAAATAGGATTTGTAAAGGATTAAGAGTTATGAATGTACAGTGGTATCCGGGTCATATGACCAAGGCAAAGCGGATGATGCAAGAGGACATCAAACTGATTGATTTGATTGTGGAACTTGTGGATGCGAGAGTTCCTCTCAGCAGCAGAAATCCGGATATTGATGAGCTGGGAAGAAATAAATCCCGTCTGATTCTTCTGAATAAATCGGATTTGTCTGATGAGCGGCGAAATCGCGAGTGGGAGAATTATTTTAAGGAAAAAGGATTTTATGTCTATCCGGTCAACGCACGTTCCGGTGCAGGGCTGAAGGCGGTTAATGGGCTGATTCAGGAGGCCTGTAAGGAGAAAATAGAGAGGGATCGGAAACGAGGCATCAAAAACCGCCCGATCCGGGCAATGATTGTGGGAATCCCCAATGTGGGCAAATCCACATTTATCAATTCTTTCGCAGGGAAGGCCTGCACGAAGACCGGGAATAAGCCTGGTGTGACAAAGGGGAAGCAGTGGATCCGCCTGAACAAGGGAGTGGAACTTCTGGACACTCCGGGAATTCTGTGGCCCAAGTTTGAAGATCAGGAAGTGGGAATCCGGCTGGCCATGATTGGTTCCATCAAGGACGATATTCTGAATCTGGATGAGCTTTCTCTGAGACTGATTGGATATCTGAGGGAGGAATATCCCGGGATTTTGTCTGAGCGTTATCAGATTGAAGAGGAGGGCAGTGATCTGGAAATCCTTGAGTCAATCGCCAGAAGCAGACACTGTCTTCTCAAGGGACAGGAGCTGGATTACAGCAAGGCAGCAGGAATTCTGCTGGATGAATTCCGAAATGGAAAGATAGGACGGATTACTCTGGAGTGTCCGCCTGATCCGAAGAAGAGCCTGGATCAGGAGAAGGGATAGAAAAAATAGCGGAGAATGGAGAAGAGAAATGAAAAGGACGACAAGAAGGATGGCGGCATTGTCAGCAGTGATTTTCCTTGTGCTGATGAATGGCGTGAATGTCTTTGCGGCAGGTGAGACGGTGGAATATCAGCCTGCGGTGTATGCTACATTCTGGGCGCTGGTACCGCTTTCTTCCTGGGCTGCGGCAGTAACTGGTTTTGTGGAGGGTGAAGATGGTTTTTCCATTTTCATCCGAGCGATTCCCTTTAACTTCTATGCGCTTTTGACTATCGCCATGATGATCACACTGGTTCTGATGAAGGTGGAGTACGGGCCTATGGCAGTCCATGAGGCGAATGCCAAAAAAGGTGACATCTACACCACGCCGGACCGCCCTTATGAAAAAGACGATGAGAAGCCGGAGAATGAGAACGGAAAGGTGATTGATCTTCTGATTCCGATTCTCGCACTGATTGTCTGCTGCATTATCGGGATGATTTACACCGGAGGATTTTTCTCCGGAACGGGATTTGTCGAAGCTTTCTCCAACTGCGATGCCTCTGTCGGACTGACTTTTGGAAGTTTCTTTGGCATTGTGATTACAATTATTCTGTATAAAGTCCGCCGGGTGCTCACTTTCAAGGAATGTATGGAGTGTCTTCCGGAAGGATTTAAGGCCATGGTTCCGGCCATTTTAATTCTGACTTTTGCCTGGTCCTTGAAGTCTATGACAGACAGCCTGGGGGCGGCTGAGTTTGTGGCGGGCATTATGGAAAACTGTGCAGCCGGATTTACCAATTTTCTTCCGGCAGTGATTTTCCTCGTGGGCTGTGGATTGGCTTTTGCCACCGGAACATCCTGGGGAACCTTTGGAATTCTGATTCCGATTGTAGTGGCAGTTTTTGAGAACACAGATCCGCAGATGATGATCATCTCAATCTCAGCCTGCATGGCGGGCGCTGTCTGCGGAGACCACTGTTCACCGATTTCAGATACGACGATTATGTCCTCGGCAGGGGCACAGTGTAACCATGTGAACCATGTGTCAACACAGCTTCCCTATGCTATGACCGTGGCAGCCATCTCGTTTTTGACTTATATCATTGCGGGATTTGTGAAGACAGCCTGGATTGCTCTTCCGGCAGGACTTCTGATGCTGATTGTGACGCTGTATTTGATCAGACGGGTGAAGGTTTGTAAAAAATAAGTTTGAGATAAAAGAGGGCTTGTGAAAAACAAAGTTGCGTTTTTCACAAGCCCTTTGAAATTGGTCAGACTAACACGGGAAATCCTTGGTCAATCTGAAAGGTAAACTGTGTGTCAGCGAAGGCAAGCTGATCGCCAGGATAGAGTTGTGTGGGGCCATTGAGCGGCATCCCGTTGAGGAAGGTTCCGTTGGTGGAACCCAGATCTTCGATGACGAAGATTCCGTCCGGCGTGCGCGTGATCAGACAGTGCCGACGGGAAACCCGGTTGGAGTGAACGATGATGTCGCAGGTTTTGCTGCGGCCGATCACCCACTGATTCTGCGGTCCGCGGTCATAGGGATTGGGTGAGCCGACGGTATTCTGAGGACGGCTGTAAAAGTTATCTCCCGCCTCGTTATAAGATTCCGGAACCGGTGAGCCATAAGCGTTCTCGTCTGGCTGATCGTAGAGATTCGGATCTGCTTCATGATAAGATTCCGGTTCAGGTGTATGGCTGGGCGGCATATTTTCCGGGGCACCGTAGGAAAAACTGTCAGGATTTTCGTAGGAATTTTCTTCCGGAGCCTGGAAAAACTCCTCTTCCTCGCGGAGAGAGCCACCGCAGAAAGGACAGAAATTTCCATCTTCTTCCAATCTTGTTCCGCAATGAGGACAAAACATATCAAAACCTTCTTTCTGTAAGAGTGTATACTCATCATTTTAAACAATAGCATAAAACGAAAGTCCGTTCTTGTCAACAGGCAGGGGCTGGTTTATAATAAAAGCTCAGAGAAAACATGGAAAAGAACCGTTATGCGAGGTGACTGACGAATGAAAAGCGTTCATGAGATACAGGAAGAATTTAAGCGAAGCGAAGTCCGGGATTGGAAGACACTCTGTGAACAGTATCGCCAGGATAAGAGAAAGGGAGTGGCGTCTCTGGTGGCAAGATATGAGAAGAAACTTCTGGCCATCGAGGAAGAGAAGAAGCGTATGGAGCAGATGTTTGCCTACGAGAGGGAGTATGATCATCTGGGATATGTCTGTGGGATCGATGAGGCTGGAAGGGGGCCGCTGGCGGGGCCTGTGGTGGCAGGTGCAGTGATTCTGCCCGGGAACTGCGATATTTTATATCTGAATGATTCCAAGAAGCTGTCTGCCAAGAAGAGGGAAGAACTGTATGAAGTGATTCAAAGAGAGGCGGTTGCTGTCGGGGTGGGATATGCCAGTCCGCAGCGGATTGATGAGATTAATATTCTTCAGGCGACCTATGAAGCCATGAGGGAGGCGGTGGGGAAATTGGGTGTGAAACCACAGATTCTCCTCAATGACGCAGTCACCATCCCGGATCTTCCTTATCCGCAGGTTCCGATTATCAAAGGAGACGGGAAAAGTGCGAGTATCGCGGCGGCGAGTATCGTGGCGAAGGTGACTCGAGACAGACTGATGATGGAGTATGATAAGCTGATGCCGGAATATGGATTTGCCTCTCACAAAGGGTATGGAGCCCCGGAACATATTGCGGCGTTGAAAAAATACGGTCCGTCTCCGATTCACAGGAAGACCTTCATCACCCATTTCGTGTGAGTGCAGTATGAACCGAAGACAGGTCGGCACGGAATACGAAAGGCAGGCGGCGGCTTTTCTGGAGGAGAGAGGATGCGAAGTCATAGAGAGAAATTACCGCTGCCGCTTAGGCGAGGTGGATCTGATTGTGCGTGATGGGAACTACCTGGTCTTTGTGGAGGTGAAGTACCGTCAGAGTGAGAGGACAGGACACCCGCTGGAGGCAGTGAATCCGGCAAAACAGAGAAGAATCAGCAGGACAGCAGTCTGGTATCTGCAAAGCCATGGCCTTGGCATGGATCAGCCCAGTCGTTTCGATGTGGTGGGAATTTGCGGCGGTCAGGTTCTCTGGCTGAAGGATGCCTTTCCTTTCTCGGGGTGACAGCTTGCCGGTATCAGGATTAAAATCAGAGAGGAGTCAGGAAATTGTGACAGAGATCAGATGGAAAACAGGAAAACCAGAAAATACGAAAGTGCACAAAGAGGGCGGGGTGATTTATCTGAGTTATCCGGCCCTGGATCGGACAGGGATGGTATGTCATGGATTTTCCACAAGGCTTGGAGGAGTCAGCCAGGGAGTGTTTCGCTCCATGAATCTGGGATTTGGAAGAGGAGATGACAAGGAGAATGTGTTGGAGAATTTTGGAAGAATTGCAGGAGCCATCGGATTTTCCCGTGAAGACATTGTGACGGCAGACCAGACACACACCACGAATGTCCGGGAGATCACAAAGGAGGATCGGGGAAACGGCGTGACAAAGGAGAGAGCATTTCACAATGTAGATGGGATGATCACCGATGTGCCCGGTCTGATTCTCACAACTTTTTACGCGGACTGTGTTCCTTTGTATTTTGTGGACCCGGTTCACAAGGCCATCGGTCTGTCCCATTCCGGCTGGAGAGGGACGGCGGGAAAAATTGGGAAAGTTACACTTGAGAAGATGAGGAAGAGATATGGGACCGATCCGTCGGAGGTGGTGGCCGCCATCGGCCCGTCCATCTGCCGTGACTGCTATGAGGTCAGCGAGGATGTGATCCAGCAGTTTCAGCAGGCTTTTCCCAGGGAGGATTGGGAATCTCTCTACGATGAGAAAGCAGACGGAAAGTATCAGTTGGACCTGTGGCAGGCGAACAGGCTCATCCTGCTGGAAGCAGGGGTTTTGCCAGACCGGATTATTATGCCGGAGATCTGTACCTGCTGTAATCCGGAATTTTTATTCTCTCACCGGGCATCCGGCGGAAAGAGGGGAAATCTGGCAGCTTTCCTTGGACTGCGAGAGTTCTGAAAAATAACAAAAAGTATATATGAAAAAAGAATCCGCTTCCGGATTCTTTTTTTCATGGTGTTTATTTTCTCATCTTTTTTGCTTTTTCCATCAATTTGATGATCTTGTCATTGCTGGATCTGACTTTCTCCACGGACACATCATGATTGATAATGTCGATGATACTTGCCAGATATTTGCTCATATTCGCCTCAATATAGTAAGGTTTTGTCAGAAGTTCAGGGTCACGGTAGTTCAGGTTCGTGGTGATTACCTTGTCGATGTATCCCTTCTCATAATACTCATCAAACTTATCCAGACCGTCAGTGAACAGACCGTAAGTGGTGCAGACAAATACACGTTTTGCGTTGCGCTCTTTTAACTGCTTTGCCACATCCAGCATACTTCCGCCGGAGGAGATCATATCGTCGATGACCAGCACATCCTTGCCTTCCACAGAGTCGCCGAGAAATTCATGAGCTACAATGGGGTTCTTGCCGTTGATGATGGTTGAGTAATCACGGCGCTTGTAGAACATACCCATGTCTACACCCAGGATACTGGAGAAGTAGACAGCTCTTGACATGGCGCCCTCGTCCGGACTGATGATCATCAGATGCTCATTGTCCGCTACGAAGTCCGGAACATGTTTGAGAAGGGCTTTCAGAAACTGGTAGGTTGCGAAGAAGTTATCGAATCCCTTCAGCGGAATGGAGTTCTGTACCCGCGGGTCGTGTGCATCGAATGTGATGAGGTTGGATACTCCCATACTGCTCAGCTCTTTCAAAGCCAGGGCACAGTCCAAAGACTCTCTCTTAGCCCGTTTGTGCTGGCGCCCCTCATAGAGGAACGGCATGATGACATTGATCCGGTGTGCCTTACCTGTGGCAGCGGATATGATACGTTTCAGATCCTGGTAGTGATTGTCCGGAGACATGTGATTCTCGTGTCCGCATACGGTATAGGTGAGACTATAGTTGGTGATATCCACCATGATAAACAAGTCCACTCCACGGACAGACTCCTTGATAAAACCTTTTCCCTCACCGGTTCCGAAACGGGGACATTCACATTCAATCAGAAAAGAGTCCGCACTGTATCCCTCAAGATTCACTCCGGACTGATTGTGACTTATCAGCTCTTTTCGGAAACGCACCAGTTTGGAATCCACTTCCCTTGCAAGGTCCTGACAGCCGGCCAGGGCTGCGATTTTGATCGGTGCTACCGGAAGGCTTTTTTCCAGCAATTCAATATTCGGCATAATTTACCTCCAATTTATCTTGATCCCACTTATTATGTAAAAAGAATGTGTTCTCTCGTCTTTACATCGTCTTTACACTATATTTATAACATTCGTTTTTGCGACCGTCAAGGAATTTATTGCTTTTTAGATTCAAAATTGGTATGATAAAGTAGGATTTAAAGGAGTAAATAGAAGATGAAAAAAAAGGAACATGTGATATCCAGGGTGAATCCTGGGAGTATTGCACAGGAATTGGGAATTGAAAAAGGAGATGTCCTGCTGGAGATCAATCAGACTCCCATTGAAGATGTGCTGGATTATCACTATCTTATGAATGAAGAATATGTGGAACTTCTGATTCGCAAACCGGATGGAGAGGAATGGATTCTGGAAGTGGAGAAGGAATACGAGGAAGATCTGGGGGTGGAATTTGAGAACGGGCTGATGGATGAGTATCGTTCCTGTTCCAATCACTGTATCTTCTGCTTTATTGATCAGATGCCCAAGGGGATGAGAGAAACTCTGTACTTTAAGGACGATGATTCCAGACTGTCCTTTCTTCAGGGAAATTATGTGACGCTGACCAATATGTCGGATCATGATATTGACCGGATCATCAAGTATCACCTGGAACCCATCAATATCTCCTTTCAGACGACGAATCCCACCCTTCGCTGCCAGATGCTCCACAACCGCTTTGCGGGGAAGGCGCTGGAGAAGGTACAAAGACTGTGTGACGCGGGAATTCATATGAATGGACAGATTGTTCTGTGCAAAGGGATCAATGATGGGGCGGAGCTGGAACGGAGTCTGGAAGATCTGTGTAACTATTATCCGGCACTCCAGAGTGTCTCGGTGGTTCCGGTGGGCTTGACAAAATACCGGGATGAATTGTATCCTTTACAGGCGTTTGACTGTCAGGATGCCGGGAAAGTGCTGGAGATCATTGAAAGATACCGCGACAGAATGTGGCAGGAACATCAGACCCACTTTGTCCATGCCTCAGATGAGTGGTATATCCTGGCTGAAAGTTCTCTTCCCGGCGAGGAAGCTTATGACGGTTATCCCCAGCTGGAAAACGGAGTGGGAATGATCCGTCTTCTCACAGAAGAGATCACTGCAGGCCTGAAGGAGAGAAAAGGCGATGAGAGAGAAGAAAAAGTTTCCATAGCCACAGGACTTCTTGCAGCGCCTTATATCCGGGAATATGTCCGTTGGATCGAGAAAAAATATCCCAATGTACATGTTCAGGTCCATGAAGTGCGAAATCAGTTCTTCGGTGAGAAAATAACGGTGGCCGGTCTTCTGACCGGACAGGATCTGAGAGAACAGCTGAGGGGAAAAGATCTGGGAGAACGGCTGCTGCTCTCCTGCAGCATGTTTCGCAGCGGGGAGGAGATTTTCCTGGACGATGTGAATGTGCACGATCTGGAGCGTGAGCTTCAGGTATCGATCACGGTGGTTGACAGCAGCGGAGAAGATTTTCTGGATGCAGTCCTGGGAGATCTTCAGAACAAGGAACATAGAAGGAGACAGATATATGAGCAAACCAGTTGTAGCAATTGTAGGACGTCCTAATGTGGGAAAATCTACATTGTTTAATGTCCTGGCAGGAGAGAATATCTCCATCGTCAAGGATACGCCCGGTGTGACCCGGGACCGGATTTATGCGGATGTGACATGGCTGGACAAGACATTTACCATGATAGATACCGGTGGAATTGAGCCGGACAGCAAGGACATCATACTCTCACAGATGCGGGAGCAGGCTCAGATCGCCATTGACACAGCGGATGTGATTATTTTTCTGGTAGATGTGCGTCAGGGTATGGTGGACGCAGACGCGAAAGTGGCTGACATGCTGCGCAGAAGCACCAAGCCGGTGGTTCTGGTGGTGAATAAGGTGGACAGTTTCGAGAAATATATGATGGATGTCTACGAGTTTTATAATCTGGGAATCGGAGAACCTATTCCGATTTCTTCCTCTTCCCGTCTGGGACTGGGGGATATGCTGGATGAAGTGGTGAAACATTTTCCAGAGCAGAAGAGCCAGGATGAAGAGGATGAGATTCCGAGAATCGCAGTGGTGGGAAAACCCAATGTGGGAAAATCTTCCTTGGTTAACAAACTGGTGGGTGAAGACAGGGTGATTGTCTCAGACATTGCCGGCACCACCAGAGATGCCATTGACACGAAAGTGGCTTGGAATGGAAAAGAGTATATTTTTATCGACACGGCCGGCCTTCGAAGAAAAGGCAAGGTAAAGGAAGAGATTGAGCGGTACAGTGTGATCCGCACAGTGACGGCGGTGGAACGCGCGAACATTGTGATTCTTATGATTGACGCAGTGGAAGGTATCACGGAGCAGGATGCCAAGATCGCCGGAATTGCCCATGAAAAAGGAAAAGGCGTTATCATCGCGGTGAATAAATGGGATGCCATCGAGAAGAATGACAAGACCATCTATAAGTACCGGGAAAAGATCCGCAATACTCTTTCCTATATGCCTTACGCGGAGCTGGTTTTTATCTCAGCGAAGACAGGGCTTCGGCTTCAGCGGTTGTTTGAGACCATCGATGCGGTGGTGGAGAATCAGACACTCCGGATTCAGACAGGAGTTTTGAATGAGATTCTCACAGAAGCCATGGCCATGCAGCAGCCTCCTTCCGACAGAGGAAAGCGGCTTAAGATCTTCTACATGACACAGGTAGCTGTCCGTCCTCCGACGTTTGTGATTTTTGTAAATGACAAAGAGTTGATGCATTTTTCATATACAAGATATTTGGAGAACCGGATTCGGGATGCTTTTGGTTTCGGGGGAACTCCACTGAAATTTATTGTGAGGGAAAGAGGAGAGAAAAAGTGATTTTGGTAAGAGTGATCTGTGTGGCGATTGGATATCTGTTTGGATTATTTCAGACTTCCTATCTGTATGGAAGAGCAAATCATATGGATATCCGGGAACATGGGAGTGGAAATGCAGGTACAACGAATGCGCTGCGCACAATGGGAAAGAAAGCAGGGGCTCTGACTTTGCTGGGAGACTGTCTGAAATGTGTTCTGGCAGTGGTGGCAGTCCGGCTGATCTTCGGGGGAAACTACAAAGACATCCTGCCGCTTTTGAGTCTGTACGCGGCAGCTGGATGTATTCTGGGACATAATTTTCCTTTTTATCTCGGCTTTCGCGGCGGAAAGGGAGTTGCTGCTTCCGTGGGAATGGTGATTGTGATGGATTGGAGGATCTTTCTGATCTGTGCGGTGGTTTTTTTCACCATTTATTTTACCACGCATTACGTTTCTCTTTGCTCCATCAGTGCCTATCTGGTGGCATTGGTGATGTTGATTGTTTTTGGGCAGATGGGACATTACCATATGGCGCAGGCAAGGGTCTGGGAGATGGATCTTGTGATGACTTTTCTGACAATTCTGGCCGTATACCGGCACAGAGCGAATATTAAGCGCTTGTTGAGTGGTGAGGAAAGCAAAATATATCTCAGCACGAAAAATAAGAAATAGAGGTGATAAAATTGGCAAAAATTAGTGTATTAGGAGCGGGAAGCTGGGGGACGGCCTTGTCATTGCTTTTGCATAACAATGGTCATGAAGTGATTCTCTGGTCGGTAATCGAAGAGGAAGTCAAGATGCTTCGTGAGAAGCGTCAGCATGAGAGTAAGCTGCCGGGGGTGAAACTTCCGAAGGAGATTGATATCACAGCAGATCTGGAGTATTCCTGCAAGGACAGAGATCTTCTGGTTTTGGCGGTTCCCTCGCCTTACACCAGAAGTACTGCGCACAGCATGAAGGAGCTGGTTCGATACGGACAGATTATTGTGAATGTTGCAAAGGGAATCGAGGAGACGACTCTGATGACGCTCAATGAGATCATCGAGGAGGAGATTCCCCAGGCGGATGTGGCGGTTCTGTCGGGACCAAGCCATGCGGAGGAAGTTGGAAGAGGGCTTCCGACTACCTGCGTTGCCAGTGCGCGTACAAAAAAGACAGCGGAATATGTACAGGAAGTGTTCATGAGTCCGGTGTTCCGTGTCTACACATCTCCGGATATTCTGGGTGTGGAACTGGGCGGTTCTCTGAAAAATGTGATAGCCCTTGCGGCAGGAACAGCAGACGGACTGGGTTATGGAGACAACACGAAAGCAGCCCTGATTACCAGAGGTATCGCAGAGATTGCAAGGCTTGGGATTGAGATGGGCGCGAAATCACAGACTCTGTATGGTCTGTCTGGTATGGGGGATCTGATTGTCACCTGTGCCAGTGTACACAGCAGAAACCGGAAAGCCGGATATCTGATGGGAAAAGGATATACAATGGAAGAAGCCATGAAAGAAGTGAAGATGGTGGTGGAAGGCGTGTATTCTGCCAAGGCGGCGAAGCAGCTGTCTGAGAAGTACCATGTGGAGATGCCCATTGTGGATGAGGTCAACAAGGTGCTGTTTGAAGGAAAATCAGCCAAGGATGCGGTGATGGATCTGATGCTTCGTGATAAGAAGATGGAGGCGCCGGTTATTTCCTGGGATATGAAATAAAGATTTTGCTACCTATTTAAATAGTGGCAGTATGATAAAAGCCATTTTGCGGGGAATGAAATTCCTGCAAAATGGCTTTTCGGCTGTTTTAGATTAGAAAGGAACATCTCTTAAATCTTCCGGGACGTGGGATACGTGGAGATTCTGGTTAAGGCTGTCGATAATCTCCATGTCCTCCTCTTCAATCTCAAAATCAAAAATATCTCCGTTTATCCGGATGCGTTCCGGATCACTGGACTTGGGGATGACGGCAACCCCTTTCTGGAGAGCCCAGCGCAGTCCGATCTGTGCGGGAGTTTTCACATATTTTGTGGCAAGGACACACATGACGTCGTTGTCGAAATAAGCGCCTCTGGCAAGCGGCGCGTAAGCCTGTACCTGAATACCACGGTCCTGACAGTATTCCAATAAGTCCTTCTGATAGCAGTAAGGGTGAAATTCGATTTGATTGACGGCGGGTACGATGTCGGAATACTTTTTCAGCTCTTCCAGATGACGGATCTCGAAGTTGCTGACGCCGATTGACTGTGCCTGACCGGATTCCAGAAGTTTTTCCATCTCTTTCCAGGTATTGAGAAAACAGCCGGGAACCGGCCAATGTATGAGGTATAGGTCTACGTAGTCCAGCTGAAGGCGCTCAAGACTTCTGCGGAACGAATCCTCAATATCTCCAAGACGCTGAGCGTTGTTCCAGATTTTGGTGGTGACAAATAAGTCCTTACGGGGAATGCCGCACTGAGCGATTCCTCTCCCCACGGCATCTTCGTTGGCATAGGCAGATGCTGTGTCAATCAGCCGGTAACCTGCCTGGGTGGCATGGTAGATGGCCTGTTCTGCTTCGTTGTCTCCTGTCAATTTATATACACCTAAACCCAATAAAGGCATTTCTCTGTCGGTATTCAAGAATACGGTTTTTCGCATGAAAAAAATCAGCCTCCTTCCAATGTTATCTGCACCAGTATAACATAAAACTGTAAAATATGTACATAAAAACTATTAAAAAATATTGAACAGGAAGAAAAATGCTTAAGAAAAAAGTTAAAGAAGACTAAAATAGTATAAAAACCACCAAGCTTATCGTTAATAAAGTAACAAGTTTGTTAAACTAAGATACAAACACTGTCAAAATGTATAAAATTTACCTTAATTTTCATGGATTTATAGAAAAATCTAAGAAGATATTCTTGCTAAACGTAGGGAATCGTTGTATAATGAAGGAAATTGATAATTTCTTATCATGTAAGAGACTGCGCATTGCGCAGCAACTGAAGAAAGGAGTAGCACATGCATTTGGTTAAAGACGAAAATGGCAATATGGTTCCCCATGGACATGAACATAATCATGAGGAACATGCGCATTGTGGAAATTGCCAGGGTGGCGATTGCAAAAATGAGACACTGGCTCTTTTGACCTATATGCGTCAGCATAATGAACAGCATGCAGCTGAGTTGGACCAGATGGCAGATAATCTTCTGAAATTGGGAATGGATGCTGCTGCGAAGACAATCAAGGAAGCTGTGGCAGATTTCCAGAAAGGAAATATGCGTTTGGGACTGGCGCTTACACTGGTGAAAAGTGAACTTGAGAAGTAGGAGGCATAGATATGTGTTTGGCAACAGTTTACAAAGAAAGTGACAATACCGTAATCCTGAAAAATACCAGCCGCATTGATGTGGATGGCGGGAAATTGATCCTGAGAGATATCATGGGACAGGAGACCGTGGTAGAAGGAAAGATTCTCATGGTGGATCTGGCAAACAGTATCGTGAAGATCAGCTGTGAGTAACGGTTGCCTTCCGAAGAGAAATAGACATAGATGGGGAGTCTTCCCCGTCTGGCAAAACAAGAACTTACTGAAAAATAATAACTTAGGAGGTGCCCGCGAATATGGCACATGTAATTGCTGTGGCAGGTAAAGGCGGCGTTGGAAAGACCAGCTTATGCGGCCTTTTGATCCAGTATCTGGGACAGAAAGGGAAGGGACCGATCCTCGCAGTGGACGCGGATGCGAATTCCAATTTGAATGAAGTTCTGGGTGTGGAAGTTGAGACAACGCTGGGAGAAGTCCGCGAAGAGATCGAGAGATCTGAGATGGATGACAATACACCGATTCCTGCAGGAATGAGCAAGGCGGATTACGCAGAGATCCGCTTCAATAACGCACTGATTGAAGATGATGATTTTGACCTGCTGGTTATGGGAAGAACACAGGGAAAAGGCTGTTACTGTTATGTGAATGGTCTTCTGAGCGCTCAGCTTGCCAAATATCAGAGCCATTATCCCTATATGGTTGTGGACAATGAAGCTGGCATGGAGCATATCAGCAGAGGTGTTCTGCCGAGCATGCAGACGGCGATTTTGGTCAGCGACTGCTCCCGCAGAGGTGTGCAGGCGGTCGGAAGAATTGCTGAACTGATCAAAGAATGCGATATGCATCCCAGTCAGGTTGGACTGATTATCAACCGTGCTCCCAATGGAGAGCTGAATGAAGGGACAAAAGAAGAAATTGAGAAACAGGGACTGAACCTTCTGGGAGTGGTTCCTCAGGATGAGACCGTATACGAATATGACTGCGAAGGAAAACCTCTGGTGAATCTGCCGGATGATAATCCTGTGAAAGTGGCGTTGCGGGGAATTGTAGACAAACTTGGTCTTTGAGACCGTTTAGGGCTGCTGCGTGGGTTGAATAATTGCTTATTTGCGTAGCGGCCCTGTATTCTGAAAGAAATAACCCATGGGGGAGGATGGGATAGGGATCCGTCCCTGTGAGTTTTTTCTATAGATAGAATTACTCTAAAAAAATAAAGTACTGGAGTACAATGTAGAAGGAGGTCAATAATGAGTGAATTCAAACTAACTACAGTGGAAGAATTTGAGGCGGCAACCGAGCGGTTGCTGGAGACTGGTGCTAAAGTCGGCGCTGATTCCTGGCAGCTGCGTGTGAAAAATCAAACTCCACACTGTAAATTCGGCGAGTCTGGTGTGTGCTGTAGGATTTGTACTATGGGTCCTTGCCGAATCACAAAAAAAGCTCCGCGCGGTATCTGCGGATGTGACGTACACGGCATCGTAGGAAGAAATTTCCTTCGCTTTACAGCAGGCGGTTCTGCAACTCACTCTGATCACGGACGTGAGATTGCACATACTCTGTATGAGGCTTCAGCAGATGGAAACTATCATGTAAAAGATCCTGAGAAACTGCTTCGTCTGGCAGCTGAGTTCGGCGTTGAGACAGAGGGAAGAGACATCTATGACATCGCTCATGATGTGGCTGAGGCAGGTCTGATGGAATATGGTAAACCATTCGGATATCAGACTTTTACAAAGAGAGCACCTGAGCATACGCAGGAGATCTGGGACAGAGAAGAGATCCGTCCTCGTGCAATCGACCGTGAGGTTTCCTGCTCTATGCACATGACCCATATGGGATGTTCTTCCAAACCGGAGGCGCTGGTTCGCCAGGCACTTCGTTCCGGTCTTTCCGATGGATGGGGCGGTTCCATGATGGGTACCGAGTTCTCTGACGTATTGTTCGGAACTCCAAGAGAAGTAGAGACAGAGGCAAACCTGGGTGTTATGGTGGAAGAGAATGTCAACATCGTTGTTCACGGCCATGACCCGTCACTGTCAGAGATGATCTGCGAATACGCAGACAGCAAAGAGATGATCGACTATGCGAAATCCATGGGCGCAAAGGGCATCACAGTATCTGGTGTATGCTGTACTTCCAACGAGGTAGCTATGCGTCGTGGTATTCCGATGGCTGGTAACTTCCTGCAGCAGGAGAACGTAGTTCTCACAGGTGCCTGCGAGGCGATCGTCGTAGACGTTCAGTGTATCTTCCCGGCTTTGGGACCGCTGAGCAAATGTTTCCATACAAAGTTCATCACCACTTCTCCGGTTGCGCAGATGCCTGATTCTGAGTTCATTCGTTTCAACGCGAAGACAGCAGGTGAGAACGCAAAACAGATCGTGAAGATGGCAATCGAGAACTTCAAGAACAGAAAACCGGAGCTGGTACATATTCCGCAGATGAAACAGAAAGCAGTTGTCGGATTCTCTGTTGAGCAGATCGAGAAGAAGCTGGATGGGGTTACCAATACTCATGTAGATCAGACAGGAACCATGATGCCGCTGGTAGACTGTGTGAAATCTGGTGTTCTGCGTGGCGCTGTAGCTATGGTTGGATGTAACAACCCGAAAGTACGTCCGGACGCAGCACACATTGAGCTGATGAAAAAACTGATTGCAAACGATATCATTCTGGTAGTTTCCGGATGTTCCGCTCAGGCAGCTGCAAAAGCTGGTCTGATGGACAAGAGAGCAAAAGATCTGTGCGGTGCTGGTTTGAAACGTGTATGCGAACTGGCGGATATTCCTCCTGTACTGCACATGGGATCCTGTGTGGATATCAGCCGTATGATGGTTCTGGCAGCGCGTATCGCAAAAGATTCCGGCTGGAACATTTCTCAGATTCCGCTGGTAGGCTGTGCGCCTGAGTGGATGTCAGAGAAAGCTGTATCAATCGGTAACTATGTAGTGGCAACTGGTATTGATACCTACCTTGGAGTAGAACCTTATGCATATGGCTCAGAGGAAGTTGACGGCCTGTTAAAGGGCGGCCTGACTGACTGGGTAGAGGCATGCTATACGGTAGAACATGATATCGACAAACTGGGCGATATGATGATTGAGAGAATCGAGGAGAAGAGAACAGCTCTTGGAATCTAAGAATTTGAGAGAGTGAAAAATCTTCGGCTTCGAAAAAATGAATTATAATGAACGGAGAGGCGAACAAGTATGAAAATTGCAGTGACTGGTAAAGGCGGCGTGGGAAAAACAACATTTGCAGCGACTTTGGCGCGTTTGTACGCAGACGAGGGAAAACATGTGCTGGCGGCGGATGTGGACCCGGATGCGAACCTGGGACTGGCATTGGGGTTTGATGAGGAGACTCTGGATGAGATCGTACCGATTTCCAGAATGCGTAAACTGGTGGAAGAGAGAACACAGGCAAGACCTGACAACAGTTTTTATCTTCTGAATCCCAAGGTGGATGATATCCCGGATACTTACGGCAAAACCTGCAATGGTGTGAAGCTGCTGGTGCTGGGAACTGTGGAGACTGGCGGTGCGGGCTGTGTGTGCCCGGAACATGTTATGCTGAAGAGAATTATCAACAACCTGGTGCTTCACCGGGACGATGTGGTGATTCTGGACATGGAAGCCGGACTGGAGCATATGGGCCGTGGAACCACGGAAGGCATGGATCAGTTTATCGTGGTGATTGAGCCGGGTGCCAGAAGTGTGCAGACGTATAAGAATGTAAAGCGTCTGGCCAGTGATCTTGGCGTATCGCAGGTACGTGTGGTAGCCAATAAAGTTCGCAATGAGCAGGATGAGGAATTTATCCGCAGCAAGATTCCGGCAGAAGATCTTCTGGGAATGATTCATTATAATACAGAGGTTATGGATGCTGACAGACAGGGGAAATCTCCCTATGATTTCAGTGAGTCTGTGACCAATGAAATAAGAAAAATCAAAGAGAAGATAGATCATCAGTGATCATATAATTAGGAGGTATGACAGTGCTTTTATTTGATATCGTATTTAACGGAAATGACAGCATGTATGCGGAAGCAGAACAGGCAGTCAACGATGCAATCGCGAAATATGGAGAAGACAAGGCCGTTGGATTCCCGGACACCGCGTACACACTGGCTTGCTATTATGCAGAGACAGGAACCAAGATTACTAATCTGAAAGAAGCGAAGGAAGCTCTTACCTATATTAAGAGCATCATGACCAGAAACAGACGTCTGAATGACGCTTTCAATTCTGGTGTTGCAACTGCTCTGTCAGCAGAGCTGATTGAGGCAGTGAAATATATCGATGGAGCGAAACCATATGAAGCCCCCTATCTGGGCCATATGACAGATGCTCAGATCCGTGAGCTGGGTGTGCCGCTTGTAACCGGTGATATCCCTGGTATCGCAGTTATCATCAATGCAGCACCGACTGTTGAGGAAGCTTGCGCACTGGTAAAAAGCTATCAGGCACAGGGTAACTTCGTATGTCTGGTTGGCGGAATTATCGAGCAGCTGAAAGAGGCAAATTACAAGACTGGCTTTAACGTACGTGTATTCCCGATCGGCGAGAATATTTCTTCCGTATGTCATGCAGTATCTGCTGCCTGCAGAACCGCTATGATTTTCGGTAACATTCAGCCTGGTGACAAAAAAGGACTTCAGGAATATACCTTCAATCGTTTCAAAGCATTTGTCAACGCATTTGCTCCTCTGGATGAGAAGACGGTTGCCTGCGGTGCAGGCGCAATCTATTACGGCTTCCCGGTTGTGACAAACGATATGGACTACACACCATCCGTACCGAAGAGTCTGATCAAACAGCCGAACATCGAAGAGTTCAACGCTACTTCACTAGAAGCTCGTGATATCAAGATCAAGATTACAAATGTTGATATTCCGGTTGCATTTGCATCTGCATTCGAAGGTGAGATCATCCGCCGTGGCGATATGCAGGTAGAGTTCGACGGTTCCCGTGTGGACTGTGCTGAGCTGGTGCAGACCTGCGAGGCAACAGAGATCGAGGATCATAAGATCACCGTAGTCGGACCGGAAGTAGACGATATGGAACTTGGAAGCAAGAACTCCATCGCTTATGTGGTAAAAGTTGCAGGAAAGAACATGCAGCCTGACTTCGAGCCGGTTATCGAGCGTAAGTTCCACAACTATATCAACTGCATCGAGGGTGTATACCACACTGGGCAGAGAGATATGCAGAGAATCCGTATCAGCAAAGACGCGTACGCAGCTGGATTTAGAATCAAACATATCGGTGAGGTTCTCTACAGCCAGGTGAAGAATGAGTTTGACGCAGTTGTTGATAAATGTGAAGTTGTGATCTACACAGATCCTGCTGAGTGTACAAGAATCCGTCATGAAGTTGCTATCCCGATCTTCAACAAACGTGATGAGCGTCTGGATCAGCTGACGGATGAGTCTGTAGATGTATATTACAGCTGTATCCTGTGTCAGGCATTCTCACCGTCTCACGTATGCGTGGTAACACCAGAACGTCTGGGACTGTGCGGTGCGGTGTCATGGCTGGATGCAAAAGCAACTCATCAGCTGGATCCGAATGGACCTTGCCAGGAGATCACCAAAGAGCGTGTGATCGATGAGAACCTGGGAGCATACGAGGATGTCAACGAGGCCGTTAACAAATACTCCAACGGTGCTCTGGAAAGAGTAACGCTGTATTCTATCATGCAGGATCCTATGACTTCCTGTGGATGTTTCGAGTGTATCTGCGGTATCGAGCCATTCTCCAACGGTGTGGTAATTGCAAACCGTGAGTATGCTGGTATGACTCCTCTGGGAATGACCTTCCCTGAGATGGCATCTATGACCGGTGGTGGAGTTCAGACACCTGGATTCATGGGCCATGGAAAACATTTCATCAGTTCCAAGAAATTCATGAAGGCAGAGGGCGGTATTGAGCGTATCGTATGGATGCCGAAAGAACTGAAAGAATTTGTTGCTGACAGATTAAATAAGACTGCGAAAGAGCTGTATGGAATCGACAACTTTACTGATATGATCGGTGATGAGACCGTTGCCGAGGATCCGGAGACTCTGGTAGCATTCCTGACAGAGAAAGGACATCCGGCACTGAATCTGGAGCCGATGATGTAATTGAGCTTGTCTTGAATTACCGATAAGAAAAACGGATTTCTGTCAGTGAAACCCTAGAAAACGAGCACCATTTCGGCCAGGGCAGCTGCCCTGGCTGGAGGGTGTGTTTTTGAATTTGATTATATGCAAAGTAAAGTATAAATCTATTAATAGGAGATGTAAGGAATGTTAATCGACAGAATCTTCAATGGAAATGACACAGTTTTTGGATTAACAGAGAATGCTGTGAACAGTGCGGTAGAACAGCACGGTGCAGAGAAAGCTGTAGGGTTTCCGCACACAGCTTACTGTCTGCCATGTTATTATGCAGTGACAGGCGTGAAAGTAAAGACACTGGGAGAGATGCAGGAGGCATTGAAGGTTATCAAGTCTTTGATGACCAGAGAACCGAAGCTGGATGATGCCCTCATGTCAGGTGTGGCAACTGCTCTGTGTGCCGAACTTATCGAAGCTTTGAAGTATTTGGATGGTGCCCAGCCGTATGAGGAACCATGTTATGGACATTTGGCTGACTCTGTGATTCGTGAGCTGGGTGTGCCGCTTGTTACCGGAGATATCCCCGGAGTTGCTGTAATTTTAGGCTCCGCTCCCACCGCTCAGGAAGGTGTTGATCTGATCAAGAGTTATCAGAAACAGGGTATTTTAGTCACTCTCGTGGGAGGAATTATCGATCAGGCGAAAGAGCTGGGCCTGAAGATGGGATACAACGTGAGAATTGTTCCCCTTGGCTACGATGTGACTTCGGTGATCCATGTTGTGTCTGTGGCGATCCGTGCCGCTTTGATTTTCGGCAATGTGCAGCCTGGAGACGCGGGCGCACTGCTTGAGTACACGGCGCAGAGAGTTCCGGCATTTGTCAATGCGTTCAAGCCGATTGACGATGTGATTCTGGCAGCGGGAGCGGGAGCAATCAAACTTGGCTTCCCGGTGATCTCCAATGAAGATGAGAACATTGAGCCTGTGCCTGGCGCCCTGATTGCGGAGCCGGATGTGGCCAATTTCAATAAAGTCTCTCTGGAGGCCCGCAATATTAAAATCAAAATTACGGAGATTGATATTCCGGTAGCTTTCGCATCGGCATTCGAGGGCGAGATTATCCGCCGCGGCGATATGCAGGTTGAATTCGATGGCTCCCGTGTGGACTGCTGTGAACTGGTTCAGACGAAAGAGATGAGCGAGATTGAAGATCATAAGATCGAGGTGATCGGGCCAGATGTCGATGAGTTTGAAGTGGGCAGCAAACACAGCCTTGCCTATGTGGTTGAGGTGGCAGGAAAGAAGATGCAGCCGGATTTCGAATCAGTAATCGAGCGTAAGTTCCACAATTATATTAACTGCGTGGAAGGTGTATATCACACCGGACAAAGAGATATGTTCCGAATCCGAATCAGCAAAGAGGCCTATGAGGCAGGCTTCCGTCTGAGACATTTTGGAGAGGTTCTCTACGCACAGGTGAAGAATGAATTTGACGCCGTGGTGGACAAATGCCAGGTGAAGATTTATTCCAATCCGGAAGATTGTAAACGGATCCGTCATGAAGTGGCGATCCCGACATTTGATAAGAGAGATGCGAGACTGGATTCTCTGACAGATGAATCCGTAGATGTATATTACAGCTGCATTTTGTGCCAGGCATTTTCGCCGTCTCATGTATGTGTGATTACGCCTGAGAGACTGGGACTGTGCGGCGCGGTATCCTGGCTGGATGCAAAAGCGACCCATGAGCTGGATCCGGCAGGACCTTGTCAGGTTGTCACAAAAGAGCGGCCAATTGATGAAAATCTGGGCGCCTATGAGGATGTCAACGAAGCCGTTGAGAAATTCTCCCAGGGAGCCCTGAAAAAGGTTACTTTGTATTCCATCATGCAGGATCCTATGACTTCCTGTGGATGTTTTGAGTGTATCTGCGGTATTGAACCGTTCTCCAATGGCGTTGTCATTGCGAACCGTGAGTATGCAGGCATGACTCCTCTGGGAATGACTTTCCCCGAGATGGCATCCATGACAGGAGGCGGGGTACAGACTCCGGGATTTATGGGCCATGGAAAGCATTTCATATCTTCCAAGAAGTTTATGAGAGCGGAAGGCGGTATTGAGCGTATCGTCTGGATGCCGAAAGAGCTGAAAGAGACGGTGGCGGAACGTTTGAATAAGACTGCAAAAGAGCTCTATGGTATTGACAATTTCACAGATATGATTGGCGATGAAACGGTCGCGACAGATCCGGAGACGCTTGTTGCATTTTTAACAGAACATAATCATCCTGCCTTGTCAATGGAACCCATGATGTAGTATAATAAAAGTAACTGGGTATGTGTACTGTTTGTGCATATTCCACAAATAATTTTAATAAGGAGGCTAACGAGAAATGCCGTTTAATCAGAAACCACATAAGTTTAATGCAAAGATTAACACTGTCACCATCGGAAGCGGAGACAAAACAGTCACTCTGGGCGGAGACTGCACATTTCCATTTTACACTTTCGATGCTCCATCAGAGAACTCTCCAAAAGTAGGTGTAGAGATCTCCGATATGGGTATGGAAGGTATGAGCGCAGGAATTTCTGCATACTATGAAGGTGCAACCACTATGGCTGAGATCGCTAAGAAGGCAGTTGAGATGGAAGGTGCTGATTTCCTGGTTCTGTCACTGGAAGGCGGAGACCCCAACGGAGCAGACAAATCTGTCGATGAGTTGATCAGCGTAGTGAAAGAAGTGGCTGATGCAGTGGACTTCCCGCTGGTAGTGGAAGGCTGCAAGAATGTTGAGAAAGACGCAGAGCTGCTTCCAAAGGTAGCAGATGTTCTGCAGGGAAGAAATGTTCTGATCCTTTCTGAGAAAGAGGAGAACTACAAAGCAATCGGTGCCGCAGCAGGTCTTGCTTACAATCAGATCGTTGGCGCTGAGTCAGCAGTAGATATCAACCTGGCTAAACAGTTGAACGTAATCACAACTCAGCTGGGTGTAAAACCAGAGAAGATCGTTATGAACATCGGATCTGCAGCAGCAGGTTACGGATATGAGTATGTGGTATCTACAATGGATCGTATCAAAGGTGCTGCATTATCCCAGAACGATGCAATGCTCCAGATGCCTATTATTACACCTGTTTCTTCTGAGACATACGGCGTAAAAGAAGCTACCGCTTCTGAGGCTGATATGCCGGAATGGGGATCACAGGATGACCGTGCTGTAGGTATGGAAGTTATCACAGCAGCAGCAGACCTGGCAGCAGGATCTGACGCAGTTATTCTGAGACATCCTCAGTCTGTGAAGACGATCGCAAAAATGATCAAAGAACTTGTGTAATAGAAGAATAGGAGGATAGAGTTATGGCACTGAATGGTATTCAGATTTTTAAAATGACCCCAAAGAAAAACTGTAAGGAGTGCGGATGCCCTACCTGTATGGCATTTTCCATGAAAGTGGCTCAGGGCGCAATGGACATCTCCGCTTGTCCGCATATGTCTCAGGATGCACTGGATGCTCTGTCTGAGGCTACTGCTCCGCCAATGAAGACAATCAAGATTGGTGTCGGCGAGAATGAATATACTCTGGGCGGCGAGACCGTTCTGTTCAGACATGAGAAAACATTTGTGAGCAAGACCAGATATGCAGTTGCTCTTTACACCGATATGAGTGATGAAGAAGTAGAAGCAAAACTGGCTGAGATTCCAAAGGTTGACTACGAGCGTATCGGTGAGAGAATGCACGTAGAGCTGGTTTACGTGAACTGCGGCGAGGGAGCAGATGCTGCAAAATATACCGCACTGGTAGAGAAAGCAGCAGGACTGAACAGAACCCTGGTTCTGGGATGCTCTGATCCTGAGATCGCAAAAGCTGCTCTGGCAGTATGCAAAGACAGTAAACCGGTTCTGAACGGAGCAAACGCATCCAACTATGAGGCTATGAGCGCTGTTGCGACAGAGGCAGGAGTTGTTCTGGGTGTATCCGGAAAAGACCTGAACGAACTGTATGACACCGTTGCTGCTCTGGAGAAAGCTGGAAATAAGAACCTGGTTCTGGATGTAACCGGAGAGACTGTCAAAGAGACATTCGCGAACGCTGTTCTGGTAAGACGTGCGGCAATCCAGGATGAAGACAGAACTTTTGGATATCCATCCATTGTGAATCTTGTTAAAATTGCAAAAGGTGACAAATTCATGCAGGCGTCTTTGGCATCTTTGTTCACCGCTAAATATGGTTCTATCGTTGTGATGGAGGAGATGACTTACGCAGAGGCTCTTGCACTGTATGGTCTGCGTCAGAACGTATTTACCGATCCTCAGAAACCAATGAAAGTAGAGCCGGGCATCTACCCGATCAACGGAGCAGACGAGAATTCTCTGGTTCTCACAACCGTAGACTTCGCTCTGACCTATTTCGTAGTATCTGGCGAGCTGGAGCGTTCCGGTGTTCCGTGCAACCTGACCATCAGCGATGCAGGCGGACTTTCCGTACTGACATCCTGGGCAGCTGGTAAATTCTCCGGAAGCACCATCGCAAGCTTCATTCAGGAGCAGGTAGAGCCAAAAGTTAAATGCAGAAAACTGGTTATCCCAGGAAAAGTTGCAGTTCTGAAAGGCGATATCGAGGCAAAACTTCCGGGATGGGAGGTTATTGTAGGACCGAGAGAAGCTGTACAGTTGGTGAAATTCCTGAAGGACATGAAGGCTTAATCAAGTAAATTATAGTAATGTAAAGGAGAACGAGTATGGCAAAATTTGTAACAATTGGGGAAAGAATTCATTGTATCTCACCGGTAATCCGTGACGCTATGGCAAACAGAGATCCGGAGCCGATTCTGAAAAGAGCAAAAGAGCAGCTGGATGCTGGCGCTACTTATCTGGATGTAAACATCGGACCGGCCGAGAACGATGGAGAAGAGCTGATGCAGTGGGCAGTAAAACTTCTGCAGGAGAACTTTGACAATGTTCCGCTTGCTCTGGATACTGCGAACAAGAAAGCCATTGAGGCAGGTATTCAGGTATACAACAGAGCAAAAGGAAAACCGATCGTTAACTCAGCAGATGCGGGCGGAAGAATCGAGAATATCGATCTGGCAGCAGCAAACGATGCAATCGTTATCGCGCTGTGTTCTGCAGAAGGTGTTCCCGGAGACAACGATGAGCGTATGATGCACTGCCAGAATATGCTGGAGCGTGGTATGATGTTAGGCATGGATCCTTCTGATCTGTGGTTTGACCCGCTGTTTCTGGTTGTAAAGGGAATGCAGGACAAACAGATGCAGGTTCTGGAGGCAATCAAAATGTTCTCCGATATGGGACTGAATTCTACAGGTGGTCTGTCCAATAACTCCAACGGTATGCCGAAGCATATCCGTCCAATCATGGACTCTGCAATGGTAGCTATGTGTATGATGCAGGGATTGACATCCGCAATCGTAAATCCATGTGATTTGAGATTGATGGAGACAATCAAATCCTGTGACGTACTGAAAAACAATACTCTGTACGCAGATTCCTACCTGGAAATCTAAGAGAAGCCATACATAATCAATTAAATATTTTGTGTTCAAGCAGAAAAATCACCCCTGTTGTGTGTAAGCATGACAGGGGTAATTTTGTCCGTATAATTTGAATAGGGAAATTGAAAAATTTACAAAATCTTTATGCAAATTGCCAAAAAAACTTTGTCATTTCATTGACGATTTCCGGATTTCATGATATATTTGTTATGTAATTGAAAGTAGAAAAAAAGAGTTTGCGTATATGATTAGCAACGAAAAATGAGAAAGGTGGATACCTAATGTACAAGGTGACATTTGCATTTGAGGACGGGACGAAAACAGAGACCTTTGCGAATGAAGATGACAATCTCCTGGATATTGCCAGGGAGTCCAATGTGGCGATTGACGCCCCGTGTTCGGGAAATGCATCCTGTGGAAAGTGCCGTGTGCAGCTGATAGACGGAGAACTGGATTCCAAACAGACTATGCATATCAGCGATGAGGAATATGGGGAAGGATGGCGTCTGGCCTGTGTGAGCAAGATTTGCGCAGATGTGACCGTGATGGTGCCGGACATTGCTTCCGCTTATAAGAACCGGATGAAGATGGCGGATCTGAGTTCCAAGAGTGAGATCGCAATTTTCGAAAACGTGAAAAGTGACATAGAGCTGGCTGGACTGGAACTGACCAACAGTCTGGATGTGGTGGAAGTGATTATGAATCCGCCTACGCTGGATGATACCATGCCGGATAACGAGCGCCTGATGCGGGCCCTTCGAAAGTATCTGAATATACCGAGGGTGAGAATTCCCTATTCCGTGCTGCGGAAACTTCCGGATGTGCTCAGAGCCAATAATTTTGCAGTGAAATGTGTGATCCGGACCACGTCCAACGATATGTTCGTCTATGATGTCTTTGGAAAAGACGAGGATGTCCTGATCGGAGGACTGGCGGTTGACATCGGTACGACCACGGTATCTGCATTGATTATCAATATGGAGAACGGCAATATCATCGCCAAGGCTTCTGCCGGAAACGGTCAGATCCGATATGGCGCGGACGTCATCAACCGTATCATCGAACAGCAGAAACCTGGAGGTACTCGGAGACTGCAAAAAGCGGTAATCGAAGAGACCATCAATCCACTGATCCGCGAGATGTGTAAAAATGCGGGAATATCCAAAGATTCCATTTACCGGATGTGTGTGGCTTCCAACAGTACCATGAACCATCTGTTTGCGGGAATCAACGCAGACCCGCTGCGTATGGAGCCGTATATCCCTACGTTCTTTAAGACGAACTCTCTGTTTGCCTCTGATGTGGGGATTGATATCAATCTGGATTCTCATATTATTATTGCGCCGAATATCGGAAGCTATGTGGGCGGAGATATTACAGCGGGAACCCTGGTCAGCATGATCTGGAACCGTCCGGAGTTCTCCTTGTTTATTGATCTGGGAACCAATGGAGAGCTGGTATTTGGAAATTCTGATTTCATGATGAGCTGTGCTTGTTCAGCTGGACCGGCCTTTGAGGGTGGTGATATCAGCTGTGGAATGCGTGCGACCGACGGTGCCATTGAGGCCTGCACCATAGATAAAGAGACGATGGAGCCAACTTACAAGGTAGTGGGTGAGCCGGGAACCAAGCCCATTGGTCTGTGCGGTTCCGGTCTGATTGATATCATCAGCGAACTGTATATGTGCGGAATCATAGATCCAAAGGGAAAATTCATCCGTGAGGGCAAGAGAATCCGCCATGACCATTACGGAATGGGAAGTTATGTGATTGCCTTTGAGGAGGAGGCAGGCTCTGTGAAAGATGTGGAGATCACAGAGGTTGACATTGATAATTTCATCCGGGCGAAAGGTGCTATTTTCTCAGCAATCCGCACGATGTTGAAATCTTTGGATTTCGATGTAACTATGATTGATGATGTATACGTGGCCGGCGGAATCGGCAGCGGAATCAATATGAGAAACGCGGTGAATATTGGAATGTTCCCGGATATTCCTCTGGAAAAATTCCACTATATCGGCAATTCTTCTCTGAGCGGCGCGTATGTGATGCTTCTGTCAACCAAGGCAGAGAAGAAGACATATGAGCTGGCGGCGAATATGACTTATATGGAGCTGAGTGCAGTTCCCACTTATATGGATGAGTTTGTCGGATCCTGTTTCATTCCGCACACGGATATGGGATTGTTCCCAAGTGTGAAACAGAGATGACAATTCTTCAATGAATGGACAAAAGGAGATTATCACATGGCTTTTGATTTAAACGATCTGGGGTACGACAAGGACAGTAAGGAGAGGATGCCTTGGGAACATTATATGGAGGCCTATAAAAAAGCAGATCCCGCCGAGATTGGCAGGCGGCTGAATCTTCCTTACGATGAAGAGAAGAAGAGCCTCCAGGTATTTTTTCTGGGAAGCACCTATGAAGTGACCTGGCCTGATTTTCAGGTGAGTCACCTGGAAGACGACATCGGATACTATCCCCTTGAGGAGATGATTTATGCAAAGATTCTGATTATCCGTTATCTTCTCGAGGCAGTGGATGTGATACCGGGGGGGACTTATAAGACATACCGGGAGATGCCCTGGGGGGAAGTATATCTGAGACAGTTTGACGGCAGATGCATCAAAAGACTTGCTTTTTCCTATGGAAACCGTCTGGGACAGTTCGAAAAAATTATGGAGAGAATGAAAGCCAGGAAGATCGAATTCGGCGATTGCTCCTATGAGATTGAGCTTGTAAAAAATTATTTCGTACAGCTGATTCTATGGGAAGGTGACGATGAGTTTCCGCCTTCTTCACAGATTTTGTTTTCTGATAATTTCGCGGCTTCCTTCGCTGCAGAAGATATGGCTGTCGTGGGGGACGTCACAATCGGAACCATGAAAGCGGTGGAGAAGCTTTGCGGCTGATTTCAGAGTAAATACAGGCGGGACCCTGTTTTTACATAAAAGCATTTTATGCTAAGACCAAAAGGAGGTAAAGGAATTATGGGATTCAAAAGTGACATCGAGATCGCACAGGAGTGCACCTTAGAGCCAATCACTAAGATTGCGGAGAAAGCAGGCATCGACGATAAGTATCTGGAGCAGTACGGAAAATATAAAGCAAAAATTGATTACAACCTGCTTAAAGAGACCGAAGGAGAAGACGGCAAACTGGTTCTGGTAACCGCCATCAACCCCACACCGGCCGGCGAAGGAAAAACCACCACAACCGTAGGTCTGGCAGATGGCCTTCAGAAATTAGGCAAAAACGTTATGGTTGCTCTTCGTGAGCCATCCCTTGGACCGGTATTTGGTGTAAAAGGCGGGGCAGCAGGCGGCGGATACGCACAGGTAGTTCCCATGGAGGATATCAACCTTCATTTCACCGGTGACTTCCACGCAATCGGCGCAGCCAACAACCTGCTGGCAGCAATGATCGACAACCATATTTATCAGGGAAATGAACTGAACATCGACCCAAGAAAAGTAAC